>NZ_CP067007.1:0-329181 GCF_018128925.1 Nitrosopumilus sp. K4 | reverse complement strand
ATGGAGAGACAGAAGCAAAGCTTAGAGAGATTTTCAAAGAAGCAAAAGACAACTCACCAAGTATAATTTTTGTAGATGAAATTGATGCCATTGCGCCAAAAAGAGAAGAGGCTTACGGAGATGTAGAAAAAAGAGTTGTTGCTCAGCTTCTTGCATTAATGGATGGTCTAAACGACAGAGGAAATGTCATTGTACTTGGTGCAACAAATAGGCCCGACAGTGTGGATCCAGCACTAAGAAGACCAGGTAGATTTGATAGAGAATTCGAGATTTCAGTTCCAAACGAAGATGGGCGATTAGATATTTTGCTTATTCATACCAGAGGAATGCCAATTGCAGATGATGTAGATCTTAAAGATCTAGCTTCAGAATTACATGGATACACAGGTGCAGACATCAAATCACTATGCAGAGAAGCAGCTATGAAATCAATCAGAAGATACCTCCCAGAAATTGATTTAGAAACTGAAAAAATTCCATCTGAAGTATTACAAGCAATGCAAATAAAATTAATCGATTTTTACGATGCCATGCAAGAAGTTGTTCCAACTGCAATGAGAGAGTTCTATGTTGAACGACCAAAGGTGTGGTGGCAAGACGTTGGAGGATTAGATGATGTGAAAAACGCATTAACAGATAATCTAATTTTGGCAATGAAAGAGCCTACAAAGTTTACAAAAATGGGAATTAGACCACCAAAAGGTGCATTGATTTATGGACCACCAGGATGCGGTAAGACATTGATAGCAAGAGCATTAGCAACAGAGACAGGGGCAAATATGATCTTAGTCAGAGGTCCAGAAATTCTATCAAAGTGGATTGGAGAGTCAGAAAAAGCAATAAGAGAAATTTTTAGAAAAGCAAAAGCATCTTCGCCGTGTGTTGTCATATTTGATGAATTAGACTCACTTGCAAAATTCAAATCAGGAGAAGGAGGAGTTAGCGAAACAGTACTTAGTCAATTATTAACGGAGATTGAAGAAGGGATTTCATCAAGAGTAGTAGTAGTCGGAATTACAAATAGACCTGACGTATTAGACAATTCATTATTAAGAACAGGTAGATTAGATTTGGTGTTATATGTTCCACCACCAGATGAAAAAGGAAGATTAGAGATTATCAAAATTTTAACAAAAAAAATGCCATTGGCAAATGATGTAAAACTACAGGAAATTGCAGTTGCCACACAAAACTATACAGGAGCTGATTTGGCTGCACTATGTAGAGAAGCAGCAGTACACGCAATGAAAAATAATGCCTCAAAAATCACAAGTTCAGACTTTGCAAACAGTTTGAAACAAATTAAACCATCCATCACAAACGAAGTTGATCAATGGTATAATTCAGTAAAGGAAAGTATATCTAACGTCGTACCCAAGTCAGGAGATAAATCATTTTACGGATAGACATGACAATTCCACTCAAAAATGTTGTATTGGACAAGATTTCAGAATCAGGATCTCTGACAGATTCAGAATTATACAAGGCACTAACTAAAGATGACCATATTATTTCTGAGGATAAATTTAACAAAATTCTATTAGATTTAGAGATTTTAGGTTTAATCAAAGTAGCATGGATTACAAAAGACGATAGACGAATAGAGGTATTTTCAGTTGAAGAAGAAATTGACGAAGTTGATCAACAAAATAAAGAAATGATGGAAAAAGATTATGAAGCTAGTTTTCCAGGTTTTGAAAAATAACTAAATTCTAAAATGAAATGCGGCATCTAATGCCACTGCTACAAAAATGATTGTAAGATACGGAGCCGTTACTTTGTATGCCTTCCATGCAAATTCAGAAGTAGGTGTCTTTGTTAATTTGTAATGATATGCAAGCATCAGACCTCCAGACACAGCAGCTATTGCAGTATACACAATTCCCATACCAAATGCATAAAGCATAAGAGAGTACGGAAGTAAAATTATAGTATTTGCCAAAATATACTTTGAGGTTTTTTGCATTCCAATAACTACAGGAAGCATCGGAACTTCAGCTTGAGCATATTCATCCTTAATCTTCATTGCAAGACACCAAAAGTGAGATGGAGTCCATACAAAAACCAAAAAGCCAACTAAGAATCCAAGCAAGTCCATACTACCAGTAGCCGCAGACCATCCGGCCCAGGCAGCTGCACTTCCAGCAATTCCACCAATTACAATATTTGACGTGTTTAATCGTTTTAGCCAAACAGTATAGATGATAACATATGAGAAAATTCCTAATGCAATAAAAAATGCAGAAACAGGATTTAATGTAAAGAATCCATAGATAACAGAAATACAGCTCACAACCAAACCATAAATCAAGACATGTGATGCTGCCATCCTTCCAGAAGGAATGGGTCGTTTACTTGTTCTGCTCATCTTTGGATCGATGTCTTTGTCATAATAATGATTCAAAGCACTAGAACCAGCCGATGCCAGAGCACCTGCAATAATGATATGCAAGTACGACCAATAACCCAGTTCAGGAGTACCATCCACTAGTTTACTAGCAGCGTACATAGAAGTTACAGCAGTGATTACCAAGAGTACAACAATTCTTGGTTTAGATATCTCCATTATTTCGTTAAAGCCCAATCTACTCTATCCTAGAGAGAAGCCATTTAATTTCTTTGATGATCCCTATAATTTCAAAAGGAATAAGTATCTCAGTCATACCAGCTAGCTTGAATGAGTAATTGGGACCTCATGATGCCAGGAATGGGACTAACATCCATAGGATTAGCAGGTGTTGTTCTTTCATACTCAGGAATTGCACATACTTTCATTGATGGGATGCATGCATTGACAGGTCTAACTATGTTTGTTGGACTAATCTTTCTTGCAACAGGTATTTTAGATGGAGGTGTTTCTACCAGCAATAGAGCAAAAGCAACTACTTTGGTGATTGTCTCAATTGCGCTAGGATTCGGTACTTTTGCATTTACTATGAACTCATCAAACTACACAGTCACAATTGCAGGAATTTTAATGGCAATTGCATTCCCAGCAATTTTAATTGCTTACATTGCAATGAAAAAGCCTGAAATTACAAAACCATTTGGTGCAATTGTTGCAATAGCAGGGGCAACAGGAATTATTATGTGGATTGCGTTTGGATTTGTATCTCCAGACACATATTTGATTGATGAATCAGCAACACAAATAGAAGAACCATCAGATGCAGAAATTACCCCAACAGGACCTGTGTTTACAATTAATGTATTAGAAGGTTCAGCAGAGCAAGGAAGCCCAGATTATGAGCCAGATGTATCTAAAGTTCCAAAAGGACACATTGTTGAATGGGTCAATCAAGATGCAATGGCTCATACAGTTACCAGTTCTGCAGACTTTGGAGAAACTTTTGATTCAAGTCTTTTCGAGTCGGGTGAAATTTTTAGATTGGACACAAGTGAATTAGAAATTGGCGAATACGAATACATGTGTGTTGTACATCCATGGATGGTTTCTACTTTGATTGTTGAAGAGCCAAAAGAGAACGTAGTAGTAACGATGCCAGAAGGGGCAGGAATTCAACAGATTGGACAAATCTATTATGATCCTGAAGTAATCGATATTGCTGCAGGGACCAAAGTTATTTGGAATAATGAAGACACAACAATTCACACAGTTACATCAGGTACACCAGATATAGGACCAGACGGATTATTTGATTCAGATTTAGTTGCTGCAGGAGATTCATTTGAATACACATTTACAGAATCTGGAAAAGTAGACTACTATTGTATTGTCCATCCTTGGATGGTTGGAACTGTTAATGTAGAATAAACTTGGAAAAAATTTTCTTATCAGAGTCGCAAAAACAATTTCTTTCAAATCACGCTGAGAATGAAAAACCCAATGAATCTTGTGCTATTCTTTTTGGAAAAATTGAAGGAGAAAGCAGTATCGTGAAGGAGGTATTTCTTGCAAAAAACATTGAAGAGTCGCCAGTGAATTTTACAATTTCAAATGAGCAATTAATCGAAGGGTACAAGGCTGCAGAACAAAAAAAGATGGATGTGGTAGGCATATTTCATTCACACCCAAAATCAATTTCATACCCATCTAATACGGACAAAAAATTCATGCAAAGCAATCCAGTTGTTTGGATAATTTATTCAGGAATTTCAAAGGAGTTCAAGGCATTTGTATTAGATTCAGAGATCATTGAAATTCCAATAGAATTTCTATGATTTTAATCTAAAAGTTGCTTGTGCACCATCTGCAATATTCAGTATAGATTTGTCTGGGGAGATTATTTTTCCAATAACATTTACAGGAGATGCAGGGGTAATATCCCCTTTTTTGCCAATAGGAGTAGGACCAAAGAAAAGACAAATTGCTTTTCCAGATGGCCAATAGGCAACATCATTTATCGATACAGGAGATTTTGCATTTTCTTCTGAAACATCAATAGGAGATTCACTTGTGTAAATTTCCTCACCCCAAACATTCAGAGTCAAAGAGAAAGGAAGGTTTGAAATGAATTGTTCTACTGTGTTTGGAGAAGTTTTTTCATTTAATTCTATAATTATGTTTGATGAGTTTGGAATTTCAATTTCTACAAGAGTCATGCGTTTTAGATGATCTTTGAATTAAATATCCCTTTGGCAGATTATAATTATGGAAATTCACGTATACGACACCTATGTCAAAGCAGCTGATGGTCATACCATGCACTTTGATGTAATTACTGGTGAAAAAGACCATGAGAAAGCCATTGCATATGGTAAAGAGTGGTTAAAATCTATTGGTGAAGAAAATGCAGTGATGACACAAAATGAATGTCAATTCTGTCATTCCCAAGGTGCACCAGAGCCTGTAGAACAGGCAATTAAGGAAAACGGCTATTTTATCCAAAAAATGGAAGGCTGTCCTTAAACACTTTTTTCCTTTTTCAATAAAGAAGAACTAGATTTTTTTATAGCATATATTGCCAATAAGTATGACCGAACAGAAATATTCAAAGTGGACAGTCGAAGGAGACAAAAAGACAAAATGGATTTGTGGTTGTTTTCAAACTGCAGATGATTATTTTAAATTCTGTGAGACACATAATGAAACTTTGAAAAGAGCAATTCAAGCTCAAATTGATGAGTTAGACATGACTTTGGTTATTGAAGATGAAAATTAGATACCAAGAGAAACATCATGAAACCAAAATCATGTAGAAACTGTGGAAAGGAGTTATGGGATGATCAAATTGAATGTCCAGAATGTGGTAGAAGTATAGAAGAAGAGTTTGAAAATTAGAACAAAATTTTGAAAATAAATCAGATTGCAAGAATTGCTACAAATGCAGAGACAAACACGATTGCAATTGTGTTGAGCAGTTTAATTACAGTGTTTAGTGCAGGCCCTGCGGTGTCTTTGTAAGGGTCACCAATGATATCACCAACTACTGCAACTTTGTGTTCCTCAGAACCTTTTTGACCTTTCATTTCAACAAGTTTCTTTGCATTATCCCATGCACCACCAGTATTTGCCAAGTGGTACGCCAAGAAGATTCCAGTAACTACAGAACCCATCAACAATCCTGCAACTGCAGTAGGTCCCAAAATAACACCCAGGATAATAGGTGCAATAATTGCAATTAATGCCGGTTTGTAAAGTTCTTTGATAGATGCAACGGTTGCAATATCAACACATTTTGCATAATCGGGTTTGGATTTTCCTGTCAGTATCTCTGGATCTGATTTGAATTGTCTTCTAACCTCATCCACCATTTTTCCTGCTGCTCTAGATACACCATTAATCAATTGACCAGTAATGATGAATGGAATCAAACCACCAACTAACAATCCAACTACTACTGCGGGATTTGTTAAGCTGTAATCTAATTCTAAAATACCTTCAAAGACATGAGATGCCTCAAATTGGAAAGCTTGAATCATGGCCAATGCAGCTAATGCAGCACTGGCAATTGCAAATCCCTTTGTTACTGCTTTAGTAGTATTTCCTACGGCATCAATTTCATCAGTTACTTTACGATTTTCTTCACCCATCCCAGTCATCTCAACAATACCTCCTGCATTATCTGCAATAGGTCCAAATGCATCAATGCTTAGAACAATCCCTGCAAGACTCAGCATTGCCATGGCAGTCAACGATGTTCCAAATATTCCGTATAAGACAGGATCTGCACCTTCGGGGGCAGCAGCTGAGGAGATACTAAATGAAATAATAATTGCAACAACTAGTGCAATCATGAAAGGACCAGTAGATTGCAATCCTTTGATAATTCCCATTAAAACTAATGATGCATAACCCCATTTTGCAGAGTCTGCAATCTCTTTTACTGGACCATATTTGTAATTTGTATATCTATCAGTAATCTTTTGAATGACTGGAACTAAAATGACACCAATTACAGTTGCACCAAATAATGCATAAGATGCACTTGAGTTGAGAAATTGTGTTGTAAATACATAGTTTAATCCAATAGCAATTGCAGCTGAGACATAAAATGAACGATTTAGTGGTTTCATAACATCAGTCACGCCTTTAGAGCCAACAATTACAACTCCAATAATAGATGCAATCATTCCAGATGCTCCAATTAAAATTGGATACAAGAACAAATCAGGTGCTCCAATAAGTGCTGCAATTAAGAGTGCTGCCAAAATAGTTACAATATAAGATTCGTAAACATCAGAACCCATTCCTGCTGCATCACCAACATTATCACCAACATTGTCTGCAATTGTTGCAGGGTTTCTTGGATCATCTTCAGGAATATTAGCTTCAACTTTTCCTACCAAGTCTGCACCCATATCTGCAGCTTTGGTGAAGATACCACCACCAATTCTTATGAATAGTGCAATTAGACTGGCACCAATACCAACACCTGCAATAGTGATTGGGTCTGGATAAATTAAGTACAAACCAGTAATTGCCAATAATGCCATTGCTGGAACTGCAAGGCCAACTGTGGCTCCACCTCTAAAGGCCATTGCAAATGTTTTTCCCAATCCGGAGCTACTCAAATGAGCTGCTCTAACTGCTGCCTTTACTGTAATTTTTAATGAGATAAGTCCTGCAACTGCAGATAAAGTTGCCCCAACTGCAAATGCAATACCGTTAGATAATTCCAAGAATGCACCTATAATTACTGACAATGCTATAGCTACTGGAACAATAATTTTCATTTCTCTTTTAAGAAATGCTGCTGCACCTACTTTGACTGCATTTGAGATTTCCATCATTTCTTTTGTTCCAGAGGGTTGTTTTGAGATCCAGGCAACAAGTCCTGCTGCAACTAGAAATGATGCAATGCCTGCCCCAATAGGCAGAATTTCCTGTAGTTCCATGCTATACTCAGCTTGCCTAAATTGAGGAAATATAAATCAAAGTGGAGAAACTTTGCTTCTTTTTCTATAAGGCAAAAATGTTTTCCCTCTCAGTCCCTGCCTTACCAGTTTGTTGAATCTTTTACCATGAGCCAAATATGGAAATCTCATATGGATCAATTCATGGACAATTGTGTTTTCCAGAGTTTTTTCATCTGGGATCTTTCTCACATTGATAAATACCAAATTGTGCTGAAGATAAGAAACACCGTAATATTTGTAAGCAGAAGTTCGTCTTCCCTCAGTCATCTCTTTTGGCGCATCCAACACTTCTTTTGTGGTCAAAAGAAGGGTAGGTTCGGGAATTGAAAACCTATTAGAATACACACCCACTTTTTCTAGAATTTGTAATCGTATTTCAGGATCAAGTTTCATAATTTTTTTCAGACAGTTTGTGTTTATCTTGAAATGTCAATTGTTGTGCAAAATTTGGTTTATTTTGATTCTGTAAAAATATGAATTAATAGGGTCAGAGTTTTTAGTAGTGTAATCACGAGTCATACAGCCACCGTCTCATCATTCCCCGATTATTCCATTAAATCAAGTAGTCTTTGTGTTTTATTTCTAATTTCTGGAGTTATTTGGACTATAACTAACCCTTCGTTTGGTTGGCCATACATAACAACTGAATTATCAGGGGCATAGATACAAACTGGAAGTACCAATAGATCTTCTTCCCCATTAATGGTTAATCGGACTGGATGTTTTGATGAAAATGCTTTCTTTATTGTTTCTATGCTTTCCAAAGTAATTTCAGCTGGAGGATTATCACATGTCAACTCAGTTTGAATGCCAGAATTTTTAGGAGGTGCTCGTCTAACTCGTTTTTCTTGACTGTCAACAATTTGCAAAGAAGGAGTTAATCCAAATTCAATCATTTTTTCAGTTGTTCTGTCACCAACAGTAATCACAAAAGAATTTTCAGGGATGTGTTTGACAATGTTTTGTTTTGTAGCATCTTTTTCTAACAATAAAACCCCCAGAGGAATTTTGAGTTCGTCCCTAAGAGAATCAGGCAGTTTCACAAGAATCGAAATTAACTTGAAGTGCTGGCCTCAGGTGTGGGTTCAGAATTTTCTTCGGAGGCCATTTCTTGTTGCAATTTTGTTGCAAGAATACTACACTGAGCAGCAATGTTTTTGGCACTAATTCTAAACGCGTCTGCACTTGGAGAGTCAGGATTTGAAATCATAATGGGTTTGCCAGTATCAGAGCCGGACATAATTCCGGAATTTAACGGAATTTCGCCTAAGAATGGAATGTTAAATTGTTCAGAGATTTTCTTTGCACCACCATTACCAAAAATGTAATGTTTGTCATTACAATTTGGACATATGAAGTGACTCATGTTTTCTACAACACCAATAATAGGGACGTTCAGTTTTTCAAACATACCAATTGCTTTTACTGCAACATTACTTGCCACATCTTGAGGAGTTGTTACAACCAAAATTCCAGTAATTGGAATTGTTTGTGCAAGTGTTAAGGGAATATCACCAGTACCTGGAGGAAGATCTACAATTAGATAGTCCAAGTCAGACCAATCAGTATCAACTAAAAATTGTTTTAAAATCCCAGAGATAATAGGACCTCTGTAAATTGCAGCTTGATGGGCTTGTTCAGCAAAGAAACCAAAAGAAACTACTTTAAGACCATTAGATTCAGCTGGTTGTAATTTGTTGTCTTCTACTTCCATGTATCCATCTTTCATACCAAGCATCAACGGAATACTTGGACCATAGATATCAGCATCTAACAATCCAACTTTTGCGCCTGTTTGAGATAATGCTAAAGCTAAATTCAAAGAGACAGTAGACTTTCCAACACCGCCTTTTCCACTAGCTACACCAATAATGTTTTTGACGGTAGCCATGCCAGTATCTGCATCAAGTGAACGTCCCTCCATCACTTTAGCAGTAACATTCATGTCAAAATTCTTGAGACCCTCAATCTCACCGATTACCTTTCTTACATCATCTTCTATTTCCACATTAAATGGACATGCCGGAGTGGTAAGTTCCAGGGTAAATTTGAGATTACCGTCGTTTAATTCTAAATCCTTAATCATTCCCATTGAAACAATATCTTTTTTCAAGTCTGGATCAATTACGGTGCTAAGTTTCTCGAGGACTTGGTCTATTCCAACCATTGCGTCAAAAAGTCCTTTTACATTATTTAAACATAGGTCAGAGATCTAGAGAAATTGTGCATTATAGAAGAAATCAAGAAAATCTTTGGAAAATAATGCGTAAAATACCCAAAGATTCATAAATTGAAATTCAAAAAAAACAGCACAGTTGTTTTCTATATCTACCCTAGTTGATGTTGTTAGGATTCCACCAAGCCTGTTTGGAACCACACTCAAAAAGGCTGCAGTAAATATTCTCAAGGAAAAATACGAGAGTATGATTAATGCAGATTTGGGGTATATCATTATGATTTTAGATGCCAAAGTAGACGAGATGGGAAAGATGATTGCCGGAGATGGCGGAACATTTCACAAAGTTGAATTTGAAGCATTAACATTTTATCCAAAATTACAAGAAATTGTTCAAGGAGAAATTGTAGATATTACAGACTTTGGAGCATTTGTAAGAATTGGTCCTACAGATGCATTGTTACACTTGTCACAAGTTATGGATGATTATCTAAAAAGTGATGTAAAATCTGGAATGATCATTGCCAACCAAAGTGGAAGAACATTAAAAGTTGGTTCTACCCTTCGTTCAAGAATTACAGCTGTGTCATTAGGTAAAGCAGCTGCAATGGGAAAAATTGGAATCACATGCAGACAACCATTCCTTGGTGCAGATGAATGGATTCAAGAAGAAATTAAAAAAGCAAGTGGTGGTGCAGATGACACCACAGAAGAAGCAAAAGTAGAGGCAAGTTAAATGGCTAGAGAAATGGCTTGTAGAAAATGCAAGTTTGTAACAACAGGAAAAGTTTGTCCAGTTTGTAAATCATCAGATTTAACACCTGATTGGACCGGAGTAGTCCTAGTAGTAGATCCTACAAATTCTGAGATTTCAAAAACATTAGGAATTACTCAAAAGGGCAAATACGCAATTAAAGTAACATAGAAAAAATTTCTAAATCTTTAAAATTACATAACACATTATCATAATGTTGTCATTTAATTCAAGGAAAATACTTTCACAATTTTTAGATGAAGACATAGGAAAAGGAGACATTACAAGCTCATTATTATCTAAAAAAAGAATCACTGCAAGAATAATTTCTAGAGAAAACGCAATTGTAGCAGGCATAAAATATGCAAAGCAGATTTTTGAAATCAAAGGATGCAAAGTAAAAATTCTAAAAAAAGATGGCAGTAATGTTAAACCAAATCAAACCATAATGACCATCACAGGGAATGCAGGAAAAATTCTTACGTGTGAGCGAACAGCCCTCAATTTGCTTACAAGGATGAGTGGAATAGCGACACAAACAAACAATCTTGTAAAAAAAATACCAAATAAAAAAACCAGGCTTTACGCTACAAGAAAAACAGCTCCAGGTCTTAGAATTTTTGACAAAGAAGCAGTAGAGATTGGAGGAGGTGAAAAACATCGACTCAGGCTAGACGAAATGGTGATGATAAAAGACAACCACATAGCTGTAAGTGACTCTCTTGAATCACTCATCAAAAAAACAAAGAAAAGATATCAAAAATTTGAAGTTGAAGTTGAAAATACACAAGACGCAGTTTTGGCTGCAAAAGAAGGAGCAACAATAATCATGCTAGACAATTTCACCCCAACACAAATCAAAAAAACAATTACGACACTAAAGAGCAATAAGCTCAGAGACAGAGTATTGCTTGAGGCATCTGGAGGAATTACCTCAAAAAACATAGCAAATTATGGGAAAACAGGAGTAGACATAATTTCAGTTGGCAGTATTACAAATTCCGTAAAGGGAATAGACATGAGTTTAGAAGTTTAAGATTCAAGTTTCTCTAACAATTCAGCAACTGCTTTATTTTTTGGATCAATTTCTTTAATTTTATCACAACATTGAATTGCTTTCTTTTTTTCACCAATTTTGTAGTGAGCATTTGCTTTTAGAATTAGAACCTCTGTATCATAGGTTCCAATTGCTAACGATTTTTCAAAATACGAGATTGCAGTCTTGAATTTATTTTTCATATAATAAATACTTCCAACAATAAATAAGACATCATTGTTTTCAGGTACTTTTTGGAGATATTCTGTGCCTGCTCTAAGTGCTTGATCATATTTCTTTTCTTTAACTAATTTACGCAGTTCTTTTAGTTTTTCAACATTTTTTTTCTTTTGAGGATCTTTTTGACTCCTACTGAATAGACCAACCAATTTTTTCACAAGATTACAGTTTAACTAATTGCAAGCATTCTATCAATTGCCAATCTAGCTTTATCAGCAATGTTTTTTGGTACTGTAACTACATTTTTTTCATTAACTAATGCATCATATACTTTATCGAGAGTAATCATCTTCATGTATTGACATTCAGCCTTTTCGGATGCAGGAATAAAGTTCTTTTCAGGATTTTGTTGTCTCATTCGATACAAGATTCCTGTTTCAGTTGCAACCACAAAGTTCTTTGCATTTGAATCCTTTACATGATTAAGCATACCCTCAGTTGAAAGAATCGATACCTTTCTATCATCATAGCTGCCATCTGCAACATCATACATCATAGGAGTAGTACAACTACATTCAGGATGAATTACAAATTCGGCATCTTTCATTGAATCTAATTTTTTAGTTACATCTTCTGGAGTAATTCCTGCATGTACATGACATTCACCTGCCCAGATATGCATATTTTTTCTTCCAGTCACTTTTGCAACATAAGAACCCAAAAACATGTCAGGCAAAAATAAAATTTCCTTATTTTCAGGAATTGCCTTTACTACATTGACAGCATTTGAGGAAGTACAGCAATAATCTAGTTCAGACTTTATTTCTGCAGTAGTGTTAACATATCCAACTGCAATTGCACCTGGATGTTGTTTTTTCCAATTTCGTAATTCATCAACAGTGATGGAGTCAGATAGTGAGCACCCTGCTTCCAGATCAGGAATTAAAACTCTTTTTTGAGGACTAATGATTGCTGCAGTTTCGGCCATAAAATGAACACCACAAAATAGGATTGTTTTTTGATCAACGGTAGCGGCTTGTCTTGATAGTCCAAGCGAATCACCCGTAAAATCAGCCACATCTTGTACTTCAGGAATTTGATAATTATGTGCAAGAATCACTACATCTTTTTCTTTTTTTAGTCTAAGAATCTCTTCTTTTAGTTTGGAAGCTTGTTGTACGAGCATAAACCATTGAAAATTGAGATTGTAGGGATTTAAAGAATGGGATCGTGCCTAGAATTTTCACATATGTTTGTAATAGTGGCAAGTATTGCCATATTACGTGCCAATTTGAATTTCATCTGAGCAGTATTTTCTCAATGTTTCAATGGCAGAAAGTATTGCAAGTCGGCTAGTTTTAGGATTAGCAGGATCCGGAAAATTTTCTATGGTAAAGGTCATCTTTCCAAAGGTTCCACATGCTTCTATATGATGGGTATTTTTGTTAGTGTCTGGATCAGCAACAATGTTTACCATTGTTTTTTCACTTCCTATCCCACACAAAGAAAGTAATGCAGCCACATTGATGTTTGCAGGAAACAAAGATACGGCTTCTTTGGCAGTTCCTTGAAAAATTGTTGTCTTAGAGTTGAGAGAATCAAGATCAATAGACGAAGTTTCAAAAAACTTTGCACCCTTAAGAGAACGTGGATGTTTTGTAGTAGTAATGGATAACGATTCTAATTCTTTTTTAATTGATTTGATTCCATCTAATCCTGCGATTGCACCAGAGGGAAGATAAATTGTTTTTTTGAAATCTTTGCACGCGTCGGATAAAATATCATATACAGATTCATCAAGTAATGCACCTACACTCATAATCATCAAGTCTTTTTTATTTTGCAATATGCTGAGTCCAGCATCTTTAACAGCATTTTGCGATGCAGCTTCAACAACAATATCAACAGGATTTGAAGAAAGCAGATGGGAATTTTCAACTATAACTGGTTTATTTTTCAACTTTTCAACGAGCGTAGAAGACGCATCTTTGGAATCATCATATACATGGGTCAGAGTTGCAGGAATTTCTCCAGTATCAATGGCAAGAGCTATTTGAGTCCCTATAGCACCACACCCTAACAATCCTATCCTTTTCAAGTAAAATAACTAGAATCCATCACTTAATTAATTCTAGTCCAGTTTGCAAAAGATGTTTTTCTTGCAAAATAAACCAATCCAAGGAGGGAAAAACCCAGGACAAGAATCGCAATTGTTCCAAATTCAGGAATTACCGTAGTACCCATAATTTCCACATGTTTTGTATCCTCAGAAATAATCATACCAATAACATAACCATCAGGCATTTTCATTAAATCATATCCCGTATCCACCCCATCAATCAAAAGTTGATATTTTTCCTTATCTGCTGTGAGGACTTCAAATGGTATCCTTACCCAAAAGTCCGTTTTTTTAGGAACATGTTCAAAAGTTACTTCAATTGATTTTCTTTCTTGATTTATGATCATTTCTTTTACAGTTGGATCACCTAATGTGTCAGTCATTGAATCATCCATACTTCCATGATAACCGTAGTAAATCGGATAGGAGGTTTTGTCAAATTCAAATTCAAACTTTTCAGCCTCTAATTGAGAAATGTCAAGATATTGTCCAAATGCTTCAATATCTAAAACATGTTCTGCATAAACATTTGACATAGGCATTAGAAAAACCAAAAGAGAAAATATAGTCAGAATTTTTTTCATTTTATTCATGTATTGTTAAATTTTATCAAATATAACCAATATTCAAATTTTCATTAGTGGTTTTCTAGTTTGAAAATAAGTAGCAATTATGATTAATCTATTTATGATAAAAATACAGTTGAAATAGTGTGATTGCAAAAACAATTTTTGCCATATTTTCATTGGTGTTAGTTTTAACAGTGCCAGTATTTGCCGAGGTAGATTCGCCAAAAAAACAAATGCATAGAGGAGTATCTGCAGAAGAGGTTTTGTGTAAGGCTACTTTGGAATTAATCATTAGAACAAATGGTATGCCTGCATGTGTAAAAGCAAGTACAGCAGAAAAAATGAAAGAAAGGGGGTCAGCATTTACGCCCACTCCCATAACAAAATCAAATAAAGAAATTCAGACAGTCCCAGCATCAAGTAACAGTTTTGTGAACTTTTACATCACAGATCAGGATCTGAATATTGCCCATAGTGGAATAGAAGTGATTCCAACAGAAGGGTTGTTGGAATTTTCAATAAAAGGTATTACGATACAAGGTCCAGAAAACATGATTGAAACAGGCCCTGATACTGGACAATTTTATGTCAAACTACAACTTCCAGAATCAATTAACGGAGAACCACTAGAACAAGATGACATTGTTTTGATAAAGTATCTTGATCAATCAGATCATGCAGGAGAAAAGAGAATTTTGGTAAAATCAATCCCACTAACAAAAACATTTGCAAAAGTTGAGACATCAGGAGGCGGTTCAAGAATTGGTCATGAATTTACATTTAGGATTTACGAACCAGATGCAAACAGAGATTCAAAAAATGAAGATAAAATTTCGCTTAGTTCTTTTGAATTTAGAGCAGAGGGTGGAATCAGAACAACTCTTGCAAATCCACGATTTGACGCAAATTCTAGTTCTTTAATCGAGACAGGTCCTAATACAAGTACATTTGAGGTAAAGATCAAAATCCCTAGAGAAATCGATGGAAAACCAATTCACATCGGGGACAAATACGAGATCAGGTACATTGATAGAAGCACACCTTCGGGCACAGATGAAAAAGTAGTCTACAATGGAAGAATTGGCTAGGGTTAAACTCTGGTGAAACTTTGGTTAAGGATCAGTATAACCTAAAGATTTTATTCAAAACTACGAAGTATTGTTGTGCTAAATACAGTCTACAAGGATGCAATTCTCAACAGAGACAAAATGCTTTCCATACTAAAGGGACCAAAATTTGAACAGATTTTGCAAAAAGCACGTGAAAATTGGATAGAATATGAGCCTACAAAAGAAGAATCCACAACTGCAGGTATTGATTCTAGTTTTAACAATACAAAATTTCAAGGAATAGAATTATGGGCCACAACTGCAGTATCTATCAAAACAGACGGAGAAGTTTTGACAGATTTGCACGATTCAGGACTAGGTTCAGATATGGATCTATCAAGAATTGCAAGTAGGATGGAAATTGAGGCTTGTGAGAAAACAGTAGACGAGGTTGATTTAGTATTAATGGATGGATCACTTCACTCTCAATTTATGACCAGACAATCATCTTTAGATGCAGCAATGGTCAGGACAATGAAAAAAAGAGACAATGTTATTTTCATTGCAAAGACTTCAAATACAAAAAAACAGTTTGAACAACTTGGTTCGCTAGCTGGAGATATTTTCTATTATAATCATGTTACAAAAGGGCCAGGATTTTCAAAATTATTTGTCGAGAAAAAATACGGTCAAGACAAAGTCATCGCATCAACGTTTGTAAGATTAAGTGATTCAACACCAATTATCAAATTAGAATTTTTAGGTCCTGATCATTCCGAGGAAGAAATAAAACAGATCCTAAACAAACTTTACAAAAACAGTGTTGGAGGATATCCATATGCACTTAAACTTGCACACAACAACTGTAAAATATCAGACAAAGAACTTGCAAAAATGGTTAGTTTATTGGGATTAAGTAATGAAATTGGATCAAGAGAGGTATTAGGATGAGTTTAGGATATGTTATTGGAGAGTCAAAACCTACATTTGTTACAGCGTTAACATCAAGGCCATTATCTGTTGGCGAATACATCATTATCGATACAGATGAAGGGAAGATCTTAGGATTAGTTGAAAAATCCAAAGTTTCAAGTGCAGCATTTACAGATGTAAAAAATTTTGATGAGGCAGCAGAATCAACAGAAATAGCAGAGATTAACAAACGAGATAAAACATTTACTGCAAATATAGGGATCTTAGGATTTTTAGAAAATTTACAAAAAGGACAATCAATAATTCCAGCAATTCCTCCAATTCCAGGCACAGAGATTACGCAGCCAACTAGAGAGGAACTAGAAGGAATTTTCAGTTCACCAAAAGACGGATGGGTAAAAATCGGAAGCCTGTTAAGAAACAAGACAATAGATGCCAAAGTCAACCTAGACAAAATAGTTTCAAGACATCTTGGGATTCTAGCAATGACAGGAATGGGAAAGAGTAATCTTGTTTCACTAGTTACAAAACAAATTGGAAAACTGAAAGGGACAGTAATAATTTTTGATTATCATAATGATTACACCACACTAAACATTCCACGCATCAATGTAGTTGATGCAAAAATCAATCCAAGACTTTTAGATGCAGATCAGTTATCAGAGGTTTTAGAAATCAGAGATGGTGCAAATGTGCAACAACGAGTTCTAAGAATGGCATTTACAAATCAAGTCAAAGAATCAAAAGAATTTTGGAATAAACTGGAAACAGAAATAGAGTTTATTGTGAATTCTGAAGATAAAAAACTCAAGGAGATCAGAACATCAGCATATAGAGTTCAAGATATTATTGAAGAAGCACAAAGAAGATTCGAAGATATCTTAGATCCAGACATGGGGGATCCAATCAGCTTTATCAAAGAAGGAAAAACCAACATCCTAAATATTTCTGAACTTTCTGAAAAACAAGCTAATGTTGCAGTTGCATTTTATCTTCAACAGCTTCTCAAAGACAGAAAGGATGCAAGCATTGCAAAACACGGAAAATCAAAAAAAGAAAGAGTGTTCAGATTTAATTCTCCAATATTTGTAATAATAGAAGAAGCACATGTTTTTATTCCAAAAGATCACGACACCAGTGCAAAATACTGGGCTGCTAAAATCGCTAGGGAAGGAAGAAAGTTTGGATTAGGTCTGGGAATAGTCTCACAAAGACCAAGAAGTGTTGATCTTAATGTACTAAGCCAATTAGGATCATTTGCAATCATGAAAATCATTCAAGAAGACGATCAAAGGCAAATTGCCTCTGCAACAGAGTCCACTAGTCGTGAATTAATCTCTCAATTAACATCTCTAAACGTAGGAGATGCAGTACTTGTTGGTCAATGGACGAATTTGCCATCACTTGTACACGTAGATGAGGTAAAAGAGAAGACAATGGGAGCAGATCAAAGTGCAGTCAGTGCATGGGCTAATGCAGAGAAGATGGCAGAAGTAGCAGTAGAATCCACGCAAGGATTAGTACAGAAAGATTTGTTGTTAGATTAAATGTTATTTTCACATATTTCAGACACGCATTTAGGTTTAGTCCAGTATGGCTCTGAAGAGCGAGAACAAGATGTGTATCATGTTTTTAATCAGGCAATTGATACTTCAATAAAAGATCATGTGGATTTTGTAATATTTGCAGGAGATATTTTTCACGTTCCAAATCCAAATGGAACAGCAATTGTTCAAATGGCAAATGCACTAAAGAGACTAAAACAAAACAATATCGATTCATTTTTTATTTTAGGAGAGCACGATATCAGTAGAATTCGTACCACACCAATTCCATATGTTTATCACAACTTAGAATTTTCAAGATACATAGGACAAGGAAAACCAATCGAATACAAAAAAATTCTATTGGCAGGATTTGACAAGATTAGAAAAGCAGAAATTCCTCAATTTGAAAAAAAGTTTGCAGAAGTCAATAGCATAGCAAAAGATCATTCAGGCCACAAAATTTTGGTAATGCATCAAGGAATTTCAGAATTTAACAAATTTGCAGGAGAGTTATTATCAACTGACTTGCCAAAGGATTTCACATATTATGCAATGGGACATTTACATGATAAAGATATTCAACAATTTAATCATCTAAATGGACCTGTAGCATATCCAGGGTCTATCGAATTAACAACAAGTGAAGGAATTAAAGAAGCAAGAAAAGGGTTTTTTGAAGTAGACATTTCAACTCAAGAAGCCAATCCAAACTGGATAGAGTTGGATACAAGACAACAGTTTTCATTCAAAACAGAATATGAAAAACTGTCAGAAACAATTGATGAAATTTCAAAGAAAATTTCAGATATTCAAAGAAAGCCAATTTTAGAAATAAAAATCCAAGGAGAGAAAATCGAAACAGACTATATTCAGGCTCAGATTTCACGCCTACAGGCACTAACTTTGAGGTGTTTCTGGAGAATTACGACAAAGGAAATATCAGAATCATCAGTATTTTTAGACAGACCAAATGTTATCGATGATGAGATGTTTCGATTATCAGTTGATGCATTAGGATCTGAAGAGAATGCAAATTTTGCAGTAAAGGAATTACTTCCGCTATTATCAACAGGTCAGATTAAAGAGGCATCACAAATTATTGTGGAAAATTTTGAGAAATTCAAAAAGGAGAAACAAAAATGATTACATCAATTGAATTAGGAGATTTTTTATCACATTCAGAAACAAAACTTGATTTTGATAATGGTGTTACAGTATTTGTAGGACACAATGGTGCAGGAAAATCAAGCATAATTGATGCAATAACATTTTCATTGTTTGGTTCACATACAAGAAAATCAAATAAAGGGTTGATCAAACGAGGCTCCAATCAAGGATTTGCAAAAATAGAGTTCACAGTAAACAATAGGAATTACCAGGCCGTAAGAAAAATCGACACAAAAGGGGGATTAGTAGCAACATTTTCAGAGGTGACAAATGGAGAGAGAACAGAAATTGCAGCAGGAGAACGAAAACAATTTGGCGAATCCATGACAAATGAAATTGAAAAAACAATAGGATTAGATTTTGAAAAATTAAAGATTGCGTCAATTGTTCAACAAGGGGAATTAAGTGCAATAATCAAGGCAAAACCAAAAGAATTCAAAGAGTTATTGAATGCAATAATAGGCATAGACAAGCTTGATTTTGCAGCTGAATCAATGAAAATAGTCAACAAAGAATTTCGTGAAAAAATAAGAGACAAGATTGGGTATGATGATACACATATTGATATCTTACAAAGAGATTTAGAAAAATTTCAAAAGGAATTAGAAGAGGTAAGACCTCAAAAAGAAAAACTCATCAGAGAGCAAAAAGCACTTCAAGAGGAACTTTTAGAATTAAAAGTAAAATTAGAGATAGATGCTCCAAAAATAGACAAAATTAATCAACTTGAACAAAGAAAACAAGAGCTTCAGGCATATGCTAAGGAAGCAATACATGAGATTCAACGTGAAATTACCGAAAAAGAGAGAAAAGTGCGTGAATGTGAAGGGTGTTTTGAGTATGCTGGGCTTAAAAACGACTTGGAGGCAAAGATCAAAAAAGTAGAACAGGCAGTGGAAGACACACAGAAAAAAATCAAAGAGATGACAAGTCAAGTGGGCTCTTTAAGAGAAAAACAGTCTCTTGCCGAAAAACTTCAGCTAAAAGATAACAAATGCCCAGTATGTGATTCAAAGGTAGAAAAGCTAAATCCATTGTTTCAACAAGAACATCTCAAACAAGAGTTGGAAAACATTCAACAGCATATTTTGAATGTAGAAAAAGAACAAAAGATGTACAATCAAAAAAGAAATGAATTTTTAGAAAAATTACAAAGTGCAAGAGAAGCAGAAGCAACATTAAGAGCTCATTCAATAAACAATTTGGAAGACATCAAGAAAATTCAAGAAGAAATTCAGATAAAAAAACAAAATGTTCAGAGAATCCCACCGTCAACAAATAGTAATCTGGTAGCAATTTCAGAAATAGATTCTCATACAAAAATGATTTTTGAAAACATATCAAAACTCGAATCAGAAACTAAAGATTTTAATGAAAAAGAATTTCAAAAATTAAAAAACACAATTGATGAAAAACAAATAACGCTATCACAATATGATCATCAGATAGGGGCAATTACAGAAAAAATTTCAAAAGATCAAGAACAAATTGAAAAAATTCAATCTGCTGTAAAGGAATTAAAAACGGTCAAAGATTATGTGCAAGGACTTGACAATATACAAGCCAATATATTTAGCAGAGACGGTCCAGTAGCAACCAGTCTTCGTTCATGGGCATTAAATACAATTTCTGCAAAGGCATCAGAATATCTTACATTGTTAAACACAAAGATTCAAAGAATACAGCTATCAGAAAAATCAAGAGACATATCCATTATCTGTTATTCAAAAACAGAGATGTTAGATATTGAATCATTAAGTGGAGGAGAACAAGTCAGCGTAGCTTTAGCCTTAAGATTAGGAATGGCTAGTCTTTTGGGAGCATCTAACCTAAATTTAATGATTTTAGATGAACCCACAACTCATCTTGATGCAGAAAGGAAGAAATCACTAGTAGGAGTATTATCACAGTTATCAAATATTGCAAATTCCGGAACACCAATGCAATTTATCATAATTACACACGATGCAGAGATTTTTGAGGACTCTAATGTTGAAAGAATTTACAAGTTTGAGTCAACAGAGCAAGGCAGTAAAGTTACTGCATTATAGAATTATTCAACAATAACGACGCCGGTCATCCAAGGGTGAACCATACAAAAGTAATCATATTTTCCTGGTTTGTCAAATGTGAAATCATATGTCGTTCCTGCCATAAACAGACTTGAATCAAATACCCCAGTAGAGCCTGCTTCAATTGTTCCACTGGTTACAGTATGTGCGGCAGTGTCATCATTATTCCAAGCAACCGTACCACCAACTCTAATTGTTACCTCATATGGAACATAGCATTCGTTGGTTTCTTCACATCCCGGAGCTCCAGAGCCTGGAGGAATTGAAACAACCACATCAATTGGTTCAGGAATTGGTTCTGGTAATGATTGAGGCTCAACTAATATGGGTTCATTTCGAGGTTCTTCAACAACAATCATTTCATCAACTTCACTTACAATAATTTCACCAATCATCCAAGGATGAACCATACAAAAGTAAGGATAAGTTCCTGCTTCATCAAATGTAAATTCAAACATATTACCAGACATAAACAAACCAGAATCAAATAATCCGTCTGGACCTTCAACCACTATTCCACTAGTTACAGTGTGTGCTGCAGTGTCAATGTTATCCCACTGAACAGTATCACCAACAAAAACTTTCAGTGAGGATGGAAGATAGCATTCGTTGGTTTCTTCACATCCCGGAGATCCAGATCCTTCTGCAGTTGTTACTTTATGAACTTGAATTGCAGGCATTGAAGAAGATACAGGAACAGATTTTGGTTCTGGAATTGGTTCAGGTTCTGGTTCTGGAATAATAGGTTCTTCAACTACACATTCACCCTTGTAATCTAGTTTAATTTCAGCAGCATTTAACATACATTGATTTCCATATGTGATTCCATCTACACCACAAACAGGAGCATATTCCATAGTACAAACAGTGGGTTTTTCTAGAGACATGGTTCTTGGTTCAATGATTGAATCAGGGGATTCGGCAATAAGTCCAATAGAAATTGCAACTAAAATACCAACTGCTGCTATAATACCATAAGAGAAATTCATTTATCCACCTGTCAACTTTGCAAATTTTTCGTTTTTGCTCAATTTCTCCATAAACTGAATGTTTGACAACGCTACAATTGCCGATTCAACAACAGGTTTATCAGGATCATTGAGAGCTTTTTCTAATGCTTCTTTTGCATCTTTTGAGCCAACAACACCAAGAGCAATTGCAGCCTCATGTCTTACAAACATACTAGGATCATTAAGAGTTGCATCAGTTAGAGGCGGAATAGCGCTAGAATAGCACATTTGACCTAGAGAGAATGCGGCCTCATGTCTTACCAATTCATTCTCATCATTTTTTAGAACTTTAGCGATGTAAGGTACTTTATCCTCTCCTCCAAAATCAACTAAAATACAAGTGGCTCTAGTTCTCACTACATAGTCAGGATGATCTAAAAGTTTTACAAAATATTCTGTATCCTTTTGTTCATATTTGGACTCCATTTCAGCAAACAATTGAAGTCTATCATTAGTAACTACCTGCATTTGGTTTCAGTCTTTCTGAGTCATATATTAGGTTAATCGAAGAGGAGAATTTCAATACATGAGTTATGTATTTAATGGAAAAAAAGGCAGCAAAATCATGAGTGCAGTGATTGGCCAAAAAGCGCCAAATTTTGGGGTTTCAGAGTGGGTTCAAGGTGCGCCAACAAATTTTGATCAGGAAAAAGATCATGTTGTATTAGTAGAAGTTTTTCAAGTAAATTGTCCAGGTTGTTTTTTGTATGGTATTCCAGAAGCAATCAACATCTATAACAAATACAAAGATGACGGAGTTCGGGTCATTGGAATTGCAACTGCCTTTGAAGATTTTGATTTAAACACGTTAGAGAATCTAAAGATGCTTGCTGAAACTGGTGAGACTGTAGGTGAAACAAAAAAAGCCTTAACAACGTATGGTCAAGGCCAAGGTGGCAAACTGCCTTACAAAATACCATTCCCACTAGCAATGGACAAATTAACAAAGACAACAGGCGAAATCAGTCAGGAAAAAATCCTCCAGTTTATCTATCCTCAAATACCAGATTTTGATTCACAGCCTGAAGAATACAAAAAGCAAATTATTCAAAGAGTAAAAGATTACATGAAATCAAAAGAATACGCAGCAGAAACATTTGAGAAATTTGCCTTGCAAGGAACTCCATCTACTATTTTAGTAGACAGAAAGGGAATCCTAAGAGATGTATCATTTGGACAGTCATCCAACATTGAGGCAATGATTCAAAAATTAGTTGATGAAGATTAATTCTTTTTTGGTTTAGTGGTTTTTTTGACCGTGGTTTTTTTAGTTTTCTTAGGTTTGTTTTCCAACAGATCTATTGCTTTTTGATTAGATAAAGTCCATGCCTTAAACATCTGTTTAAAAACATCATCAAGTTTAGTATTCTCTTCTCTTCCAAGCTCTTGTTTGTAATTTTCCCACGCTTTGATAATTGATTTATTACTTTTTTTCAAAAATGCTAATGCTTCTTTTTTCCCCATAATACAAAATTCCGGTTCTAATATTTTAGGAATTAGCAAAAATTATCCAATCATCACCAAGGCAACAGATAATGCAACAACGATACAAAATCCGCCAACTAGTGCAATCTTTGCATTATTCATAGAGAGAAGTTATCAAAATAAAATAAAAATAATTCCTGAAAAACTACATGCTAAATAAAAAACTCATTACAGAGTAATAGATTATCACACTTGCAATAATTGCAATAACACCAATTAGAGATTTTTTCATTTCTTTAGCCTCGTAATCAAGATTGCAGGTGCAACAAAATACATACCTACATTCAGTGTGATTATACCAATTCCCACTCCAATTGTTTCAACATCATTATCCATAGAGGCATAATTCAAAATCATGAGTGAGGAAAGTAATGGAGTAATTAAAATCCTCACAGATTCTTTGAAAAAAGAGTTTTCTCTTTCATAATCAGAAATTAAAGGACTAAAAGAATAGTAGACATGATTAAATGAATTTATAAAATATTTTCCAGAATCTGTCTGCATTAGTTTTTGATCACGTATTTCTCTTAGATGTTGTACTTGAGGTGCAAGTTCTGTTCCATAAGTGGCAGTGGCAATCAAACACCCACCACCATTTTTAGTATCATCTATAGGAGTAGGATATGAGTTTTCTTCAACACCTTGTAATGTCTCAGTTCCAATTATGTCAATTTTGTTATTACCTATTCCTGTAAAATTTAATGTAATAAATGAAATTTTATCATTTGATTTTATTTTTGGATTATACGGTTCATCATTTAGGAAAAAAGCAAAGTTTCCACTTAACAAGGTTTGAGGAACAATCACTTCACCTAAATTATTTTCTATTCCACTATTTACAAAAAGAGTCAGTCGTTTTTCATTTTTGTTAAATTCATGATCAACTACATCAAAATTTGAAACAGTTTCAACTTCAAAAGTATGTCCACCTGATTCAACATCAAGTCTGGTTACAAGACCGGTTTTATCTGATAACAACTGCCCAAATGCAGGAGTCATAACTAAAATCATCAGAAATGGAATGAATAATGTGGTTTTCAATTTATGCTGTAGTATCTAGTCTTTTTTTTAGTTCTTTGTCTTGAATAATTCTAGGATGTACAGGATCTGCCAATATTACTTCATACCAGTAATGCATGCCATCTTTGTAGATAAAATAAGAACCCAAAAGTTTCAAGTTTGGATACCTTTCAAGTACTCTTCTTTCAGCAACTTTTTGCATGTTGTCATCTGCCTTAATTCTAAGAACACCCAAATGTTTTGGTCTTCTACCACCGGTTGGTCGTTGTTTTCTCATACCACCGGTTCCCACTCTCATTCTAACAACAATGATTCCCTGTTTTGCCTTGTAGCCTAACCTTCTAGCTCTTTGAATTCTACTTGGTTTTTCAATTCTAGTTATTGCGTTTTGTTTACGCCAACCAACCACTCTTTCTCTAAGTTCTGGAGCATTTTCCTTCCATAGTTGGATCCAAATTTGGTCTTGTCGACTAGGCATATCGGCATTAATTAAATCCCCTTTAATAACTGTAAAAGTAGGATCCTACTCCGTTTAATAGATATGCTGTGGAATGATATGCCAAATGGCTACACCCTCTCAGATATTCTACGAGTCACTAAAGACCAAAGCTACCAAGAAAGTGTACAAACTTTGGTTGGAAAAGTTCTTCGAGTATGCACATCAGGATTACGACAGTATCATAAAACTGGAACCTGAGAAAATTAAACAGATAATCAAAGATTATGTAATTCACAAAAAAGAACTTACCAGAAAAACAGGCATTCCAAGTCCGAATTCATACAATGCCATAATGACTCCAATCCAGTCATTTTTAGAAATGAATGAAATTGAGTTTAGTTGGAAAACCATCAAAAATCTATACCCTCAAAGAATTCCTACGTCAAATCAATTACCATACACAGATGACGATATTAGAGAATTGTTAGGTGCCACAACAAGTCTAAGAAACAAGGCGTTTATCCATTTTCTGTCTTCAACAGGAGTTAGAGTTGGAGCTACACCTGACATAAGAATTGAAGATGTAAAAGAAATAGAAGATGGTGCAGTAGTTACAATTTATCGTGATACTACAGAAGAATACAGAACATGTTTGACACCAGAAGCTTATACTGCATTGAAGAGATACCTTGAACAAAGAATTGAAAGAGAGCCTGATTCAGTACTATTTACAAGAAAAAACAATCTCACTCCATTGACACCAACGTCAGCTCAAGATGTTGTTAGAAATGTAAGAAAACAGGCAAAACTTTCAATTGATAATGGTAGGAAATCAAGGAGAGGAAAGTCACAGAACCATGCTTTTAGGAAACGCTTTGAGATTACCCTTGCATCTTGTGATCTACAGCAAAGATTCATTGATTACATGCAAGGACATTTTTCAGGAAACTCAAAAGCGTACTTTAACGGAGTGTCAGATGAACAACTTTATGCACAGTTCAAGAGAGCAATTCCAGCTTTAACGTTAGACAAATCAACTAAAATCGAAGCCGAAAAAGAAAAAGAAATCAGGATAATCAAAGAGGAATTTGATGGAGCACTAAAGGAAAAGTTAGAACAACAAGATGAATTGATGCAGAGAATGTTGTCAGAGTTAGCTACTGCCAAAGTATTTGCATATGAAACAAGATATACAGAGTGTTTTGGAGGCAAAAAGCCAGACATCCAAAAGTTATCAAAAATAATGTCAAATGAAGAGATTGAAGACTGGAACAGATTCATTCCATTAGTTCAAAGAGAACAGGATTGGACCATTCCAACAGGTACAAAATCTCAAGAGATGCTAAGAGATTCTAAGGAAAAAAGAGAAATCAAAGACATCATAAAGAGATTGAAAAAACAAGGAGACACATCTGGAATGATTGAACAACTAGAGAAAATGTTAGATGTGTTTTAGAGATTAGTGAATTCTGAACATATGTTTTTGAAATTATTTGTATTAATTTTGCAAATACGGTACCGCATTTTATTATGCATTGCTATTTTGGGTTCTGTAAACTCTTCGTCAGATATTCTAGGTGTCAAATTTCGTCGGGTAGAATATTAGGCAGTACCGTACTAGAATTCTCCGTCTTTTCTTTCAGGAACTATTGTTAGTGTATCGCCACAGTGAATACAAAAAGATTCATTCACATCAAAATTCAGGCTACACTTTTTACATTCTTTTTGATTGTTTTCTGATTTTGACCAATCTATTTCAGTTCCACATTTTGTACAAAATTTTACTACTATGTCATCCCATGTTGGGTGTTGAATGTGTTCTTGTTCTCTAATTATTCTTATAGGTTCATTACATTTTCCACATGCTATCAACTCGTGGTTTGAAACTTTAGTTATTGCCTTTGCCAATGACGGTGCATCTTGAAAAATTTCTGAGAAGTGTTTTGGTTTCACTGACATTAATTCTTAAATTATTAACTGATTAAAAAATAGTTCTTTTAAACTAGTATGAAATTCATGATTTATGGAAATTGAAATGCTGTTTGAAATTATCATACCTATAACCACAGTGTTTGTTATTGGATTAATTGGTTATTTTACTATACGTTATAATAAAAAACAACATGAAAGAACTGCGATGATGGATGTTTTCCATATGTTAGTTAATTCAGATCACAAATATGCAGAAGAGTCTATTCGTGATGCGTATAGGGAAAATAGATTAATGAATTTACATCATATTGTTGATGCGTATAAGGAATTTGCTGTAATCATAGAAAGAAATTATGATCAGATAGGGATACTAATGCATGAGAAATTAATTCCTGACAAATCATATTACATTACATTTGGGCATTCAACTGTAATATCATATCGTATTTTGTATGATGAATTAAAAAATATACGGATTCAAGGACAGCCATTTTTTAGAATGCATTTTCATAATTTGGCTGTAGATTGTTTACATTATTGGTATGATAAAGGATTACAAGATAAACATAGTATCGCTGATCCTAAAACCAATATGCCTATTTCCAAAGATTTCTTTGGTGAAAAAATCAAACCTTGACATTACTGGCATTTTGTATTAATGTCAACCATTTGTTCTCTACCTAGATCTCCATACCACAGACTTGGGCAGGCATCTTGCCATCAAGCCATATAGAATTTGGGAAATTTAGTCATCAATTACTGTGACTGTAGGATTTAGAATTTCAGACGGAGTTTCTGAATCTTCTTCACAAGCATCACAATACTGTCTGATCAATCCACGCATCATTTCACTCTTGGAAATACCCTCATCGGTACAATATTTCTGAAATCTTTCAAAATCAGAGTCATCAAGTTTTGTTCCAACAACTTTCATGAAGTTAACCAAGTAAAATCAGCATTAAAACAACTCGGTTTACTCGGTTAACGAAAATTAACGGGTTAACAAAGTAAACTTAGTTTACAAAAATTTAATGGAATCAACTTAAAAAATAATCTAAAACTATCATTTTTTAGATACTATGAATTTCTCATTATATGATAGAAGGTAAAACAGGTCTAAATATCAAAGATTTTCCTTTTGCCTTTTCAATTACTGCATTATTTTTTCCAAATATCTTAACTGGTTCAGATGCTTCAATTATCGGAGTTTTACTTATCGGAGGAATGTTTGGAAGTCTTTTAACAATCATCAATCCATTGGCCCTTTTATCAAAATGGCATTATCGAAGAGAATATTCAAACACAATTAGTAATATTATTTTGCCCGATTTGATTCTCAAACATAACAGATTAATTGAAAAGATAACTGTAAAAAATTTTAACGCAGCATTATCTTCACCATCTATATCATTTGAAACAGATAAAATTATTGCAATGATATATTTTTCATTTATTTTAGTTATAACCATAATTCGTTCATTCATGGGAGATTTTTCACAAATTTTTGAAAAAAATGAATTGGCATTAATTGGAATTAGAATTTTTGCAAGTATCGGTATTGTTGGAGTCATGATGGTGTTAATTCATCATGTTTATGGGTACAATTTTAAAACAAGATCAGTGAAGATTTTTGCAAACATATCTTTTCTAATTCCTTATCAAAGTCAACTATCACAATTGGATAGAATTTGTACAGTAACAATAGCAAATCTTGCAATTGATTTTGCAAATTTGACTAATGATGGAATGAAATGGAAGGTCATAGGATTACGAACAAGTAAAGCAATCGACATGTTATTTCGTGAAATGAATAGAGTAAACAATGAAATAGACAAAAAATATTCGCCTGAAATTACTATCAGCCTACATGAGTTTCAAACGTTATTCAGGACAGAACAGTTCAAAGAAGTTGGTATGAGACTAGATGAAAATCTAACAGTAATTGGAGAATTATATGAAAATTATAGAATTGTAAAAGAAATCAGTGCAAGATATGAAATATCTTTTTCAGAAGCATTATCATGGTTTTGTAATGAGAATTTTTTTAAAAATGAGGAATTATACGAATCAGAATCTCAGATTAGAAAATATATTGATTCTAGAGATTGGTATAGTGCACATCTATTAGAATATAGAATTGTAGACAAAATCCAATCTGTTTTAATGGAAAAGAACATGCCACCACGTATTGATGAAAATTGGAGTAGAACAGCATACACAAACTAGAAGATTGTCAACTATACATTTGAGAAGAGACAAAGAAGACATTAGGCACTAAACAATACTTAAGTTTCAAATAACAAGATGTCGTACATGAGGAAGTTATGCTGTTCAGAATCTTTGGATAATGTAGACGAAATAAAAAAATTCATAGAATTTTTTCTATCTGAGGAATATATCAAAACACAAACTGTCCTATATGATAAAATTAAGAATAAACAATTTGCACAAATTGATATTCCCAAAAAGATCCACCCCATAATACCAATTCTAGAGTTTATTCAGTATCTGATTCAAAAAAATCCTGAAACAATTGATGAGAAATTTCAAAATAGAATTCCTGATTTAATGGATTTGTCATTTGTAACAAAGGATGCATGGGCATATACTAAGGGCGATCTTAACAAATTTCTAAACCCCAGTTACCTAAAAGAAGCAAGATCAAGATTCAAAGATTTAGAAGCATATCGACGTTTAATGTATGAATTTAAAATTGCAGGAATGATGAGGAGACTAGGCGAAAAGGCAGATTTTGAACACAATATGGACAAAAAATGGCCTGATCTAAAAACAGGGAATGTTGAAACAACATATGTAGAATGTAAAAAATTGGAAGGACCTGATCACATATTCAAGATTCAGATAGCAAACAATATTGTAAAACAATTAAATAAATTTCAAAAAAATGGAATTGTCAACATAAGTTCAAAAAAATTCCCAAGCAAACCAGATCAAATAGAAATAATTTCAAAGTTAGTTGAGGTAATACTCAAATCAGAAAAAACAAAACTCGCAGAAGAAGGGATCACAGTAACGTTTACCGCTTTAGAACAAAAAACAATTGGTGAAAAAATGTTTTTTCCAAATGATCAACCTTTTGAATATATGATAAGTGGAATTCAATTTCAAAAAACAAATGAAGGAATAATTTGGAGAGAACCACGTGCAGTAACAATTCATAGTGATGACATCCCAACACCACTTACATCAATAAAACACCAAATAGCAAAAGCATACAAACAACTGAAAAATGTATCAGATGAATTTTACCGTGTTTTGTGTATTGATATTTCAGAATATGTCAATGTCGTATATGTTAAAGCTAAAAATGAACATGAAAATATTATTGAGTCATGTAAAAGATTCATTATGGATATTTTTGAAAAAGGTCATTACTCAAAATTAGGAGGAATTATTTTATCATATACATTGACAAGTATACAGCCTAATCAATTAGGAGCGATGTTCAAACCTGAACTCATAGTAAATGCAAAATCAATCAAACCAATTTCTAAATATTTTTTGTATCCAGCATATCACGAACATAAAACAAATTTTGACATGGGAATGAAGTTAGCAAGTGAAGGTAAAGTAAAAGAATCCATACCGTATTTTGAAAAATCTACCAAATTACAACCAAAAATCAAAGAAGGATGGATGAATTTGGCTATTTCCCAAAGAGATTCTGGATTGGTGGTTGAATCAATTCAAAGCTTTCAAAAGGCAATAGAATTGGATAAAAAACTAATCCCTGCATATACCGGACTGTCTGATTCTTATGCGCGTTTAAGAATGAATGGCACCTCAATTGAAACACTAGATAAAATATTAGAATTTGAGCCAAAACATGCACAGACTTGGTACAATAAAGCTGGAATGTATGCACACATGGCAGATTTTGAAAATGCAAAAAGATGTGCCTTACAGTGTTTAGAAATAGATCCTAATTATCAAAATGCCATCGATTTATTGAATAGACTCGGTTAACAGGTCAAGATTAACCACTTTCTAACTGATTTCAAAAAATGGGCAGTTTTCGGAAATTAACGGGGGTTACGTGGTTGACCGAATAAAATTAATGTTTTTTTAAACACCATAGGTAAGGAGATAAATGATTTACGTACATCAGGTACGAGTTTAAAATGAAAATATCCAATAACAAATCTTTAAAGGCCATTATGCATTTTGTACGGGATTGATGACGTATCGTTTAGATTAATCCCTATCACTCTCAGCCAGTTAGTAATTGTCTTGCAATCTACCTAAAGCATATACCTAGATATGATATGATATGAAAATATGCAATGTTGAAAACGATTAATGGGAATAACAAATCAAAATATCTTCTAACTTTATTAATTCTACACCTAGTGTTTTTTAGTGTTTTTTTTAATGAAAGAGTAAACAGCGATGGAATTTTATATTTTGCAAATTTGCATACGATGTTTTTTGATAATGATTTAGATCTTACAAACCAACTGGAAGAAAGACCCTTTTACAGATTCGATACTGAATTAAAAACCCCTACAGGATTGGCGCATGGAATTCAAACTATTGGGAGTTCATTACTAAATGCACCATTTTTTTTAATTGCACATACAATTACAACCGTTAATGAGGTTCCTCAAGAGGGAGGATATTCTCAGATTTATACAGGATTTTTTAATCTAGGTTCTGTTGTCTATTCATTTTTTGGAAATATTTTACTATTTTATGCACTGTCTGGAAAATTCAGAAACAAAATTGCATTCTTAACAACAATCACAATTTTTTTCTCATCTTCAATCTTTTATTATTCTTTTTTGGAGCCTAGCATGTCCCATGCACATTCTTATTTTGCTTCATCTTTGTTGGTTTATTTCTATCTCAGATTAAGAGAAACAAGTTCTAAGAAATATTGGGGATTAATGGGAATTGCAACAGGATTATCGATCCTTGTACGATTGACTAGTTTTGTTTTTGTTTTACTCCCTATATTGGACGTGATATTTTTCAAAAGACAAAAAAACAAAAAACTTTTGATTGGAAATTTAGCTATTTTTGTATTTTTCATCATTGTGGTTTTCAGCCCACAAATGATGTACTGGAATTTTTTGTATGGTGTGCCAATACCAATTCCATCTCCAATTGAACAGTATTATGAACAAGCTATTCAAAAAAATCAAGTATATTTACTTCCCGGAGACGAAGAGCCCAGAACAAAATTTTATGATTTTTCCAATACACACATACTTGAATTTTTATTTTCTGAAAACAGAGGCGTGTTCACTTGGCATCCAGTTTATTTATTTTCAATCATAGGTGTCTATTTTCTTTGTAGAAAAGACAGAACAGGAATTTTAATTAGCATCATGACTGCAATAATTTTTTTCATACATGCATCATCGTGGGATGCAGCCACTGCAGGAGGTTCATCTTTTGGACAAAGAAGAATTGCAGATATTACTCCTTTTTTGGCAATAGGATTAGCATATTTGTTTGAAAAATGGATTCAATCAAGATATAAGACAATAATTAGTCTGAGCATATTTGTTTTAATCTTCTGGAATTTTTATTTTGTTTTAGTATTTTTCTGGGAGAGATTGATTCGTGATAGATGGGAATTTAGTTTCAATAATGCAGTTTTGAATAATTTTGTAAATTTACCTATTTACCTAGAAACTCAAATTTCAAAAAGTACTGTGTTATACCATACAAAAATATGGTTTGGAATGGCAAAAAATTCTGATCCCACAATATGGATTCTTGTATGGATTAGTCCAGTATTGTTTTTGATATTTTTATTATATATAGAAAAAGTTTTAACTTTTTACAATCCATTCAAAAATAGAACATAGAAAAGAACATCATGGTGCAACTACCCATCCGATTTGCTCAGGCATAAAATGGTCAAAAATGACTATATTCTAACTGTAAATCGACATTTACGGGCAAATCTAGTTTGTTAAATTGCTCTATGAGGTGGGCTTCACAAACCACACACTCAAAGAGTTGCTTCCGCAGAAAACTCGATATCAAGAGTTGAATTCAATAGTTAAAAAGCATTCCTGAGGAATAATTTGAGATTTTTATAAAGTAAACAATTCACTCCCAAAGATGCAAATCAAAATTTTCAGTATGCTTCTATCTTTGGTTTTGGCCTTTGCATTTTTACCTGCATCATATGCAGAAACAACAGTAGATGTCATAATAGAAAAAACAACATACAGTTATTGTGAAAAATTATTCTATACAATCAAGGTCTCAGAGGTCACAGGTGACCCAGCAATCATACACATTAGAGATGAAACAGGAAAAGGAAGTAGCGCCATTCCAATACAAATTTCAAAATTAGAGAACCCAGTTCCATCATTAGTGCCATTTGAAGAAGAAGTCTTCCCATTGGGAAAATACTATATCGATGTGGAGTATGCAGGGACAAAACAAACTGCAGAGTTTGAATTAGTAGATTCTGGCAATGTTTGCATTCCAGCATGGATTAAACAATTAGCATACTATTGGGTCACGGACCAAATTTCTGATGTCTCTTTTGCAGATGGAATTAAATTTTTGATTGAAAAAGAATTCATAATTATTCCAGAAACAAAAACTGAAAGTAGTTCAACAGAAACAGACATTCCTGATTGGGTAAAGATCAACGCTGGATGGTGGATTGAAGAAAAAATATCAGATAGTGACTTTGCGCAAGCTTTACAATATCTAATCAAAAAAGGCATTATTGTAATTTAGAAAGGTGGTTAAATGAACAAACATTCAGCAATAACAGCAATTGCAATCATCGCAATAATCATACCTTTTGCTTATTCATTAATGAATGTCCATGCAGCAGATCAGTTAAGGTACAAGTGGGATGAACCAGGAAAATTTAGTTTCTTTGAATTATCAAATAGCAACGTGATAGAACTATGCAATACAGCTCAATATGCTGCAGATTTTAAAAGATTGAGCATAGACATACTTTACAGAGATGAGAATCTAGGAACATATACAATAGACAATATCAGATTAGATGGTTCTGGTTCTAAAATTGAAAAAGGAAAATTTGTTGCAGATAATTTTATAGAATCACAGCATATGTTTATGACAATGGATTTTCAATTTGACGGTGGAGATATGAGAGTAGATCCTGCAAAACTATTCGTTATTGTAAGCATCGATACACCAATTATAGGAATAATACCACACACTACAACAACACAGTATTCAGGATTTGAGTTTGATCAATTGATGAATCAAGACTTTGAATGTTAATCTCGACTTTTACTGGCTTTAGATATCAATCCAAGAATTATTCCAACTGCACCTGCAACAACAAATGCTGCAATTAGTCCAATAACCAACTCTTTACCAATTCCTTTTACATCAGTTGAGGGTGCCGTCTTTGGTTCAGGTTCCAAAACACATGCACCGTCCTTTAGAACGGTTCCAGGACCACATCTTTGATCAAGTACACAAACACCGTCCTTCAGAATAGTTCCAGGACCACATTCAGTTTTTGGTTTAGTTACAGGAGGTTTGGTTGTAGTTGGTGGAACTACTTTGGGTTCTTCAACGGGGGTTTCGGGTTCAGCAGTGGGTTCTTCAACGGGGGTTTCTGGTTCAGTAGGGGGTTCTTCAACGGGGGTTTCTGGTTCAGTAGGGGGTTCTTCAACAGGAGAGCCAAATACAGAACCAATTATTTCAACATCCTGAGTTCCAGAAGGTAATTCAATTGTTAACGTTCTCATAGTAGATGTTTTTTCTTCAATAAATTCAACATCTAGACCATCTACAACTACAAAAAAGAGGTCATCATCACCTTGATATTTAGAATCAAAAAAACTTCGTTCAAGAGAAATTTCTAAAATTCCCACATCATCAGCAGTTACATCAACAGACAAAATCAGTGTAGGTAAATCCAGGTCAGCTTCAACACTTGTGACAGATACTCCAGTTCCCGTATAATCAATATCATAAGAAGTTCCATCAACGGTTACTGAAACAGTTTCAGCATAGACAAATGCAGATGAGATTATTGCGACAATCATCAAACCTATAGAAATTTTGAGTAAAGTGTTAACGTTTGGCAAATTCTTAATTTTCTCAGATTGTATTTTCTCCGTTCCTCGATTTTTCAACACGAATGATAACCTCGAAATTCCCCTTAAAAAGAATTAGACGAGAATTAATCACGTAAGAGTCAAGCTTTTTTAGTTATTTTTAAAGATAGAGCAGAATTGCTTAAGGTTTCAGATTACGCCTCTAAGAATTTGAATGATTTTTTCAGCAATTACATTTGCAGCCAAAGATTGTGCTTCTTTTGTTTGTGCACCAATATGAGGAGTTAAAATTACATTGTCCAATTCTGCCAATTTGGTTCCAATTGCAGGTTCATTTTCAAAAACATCCAAAGCTGCTCCACCTAAACTACCATTCTTTAATGCTTCATAGAGGGCATCCTCGTCAACAACACCACCTCTAGAGGTGTTGATTATTTTTGCAGTATTTTTCATAGTACTCATTTTTTCAGCATCGAGTAAATGATATGTTGAATCAAGTAATGGAACATGAATTGAGACATAGTCTGAACTTTGCAACAAAGTACCCAAATCAGCTTTCATTAATCCTACCTCTTTTGAAAATTCTTCATCAATTGGAATCACATCATAGCCAATAATGTTCATGTTAAGTGCTCTTGCAAGCCTACCCAATCTTTTTCCAATGTTTCCCATGCCAATGATACCAAGATATTTTCCTTTGAGTTCTGTTCCTTTCAATTCTTTTTTGAGCCACTTACCATTTCTAATTCCTCTATCACCACGTGTTGTTTGTCTTGCAAGTGACAACATTAACCCAAGAACTAGTTCGGCAACTGCATTCATAGCTCCTTCAACAGCATTGATAACACGGATATTTTTTGCCTTTGCAGCTTCTTGATCTACATTATCAAGACCAACACCCACACGTGCAATGATTTTGCAGGTATCTGCTCTGTCAATCATTTCTTTTGTGATAGTAGTTCGACTTCGTACAATTACAATATTGAAATTAGAAATTTTTTCCAGAATCTGTTCAGGAGTAATTTCTGGCTCATATGAAATCTTTAAGCCATTTTCTTCAAGAATTTTATTTAAAACAGGATCTACTTCATCGCAAATCAAAACTGAATCATCAAATCCCATACAGGTAGAAAAAAAATCACATCATATAATTCATTCAGAATAATAAAAAGAAAAAAAGATGTTAAATGATCAAGAAAGCATCTCTGCAACTACTGGGATTACTTCCCATAATGCAATTGCACCGTTTTCTTGTAATTCAGAAGCTACTTCATCAGTGTATAGACCATGAATGTTGATTGCAGGATGTGCAATACTGTTCTTTCCCATTGGTGGGACAGCATCACTTGGGTTACCTAATGCATAAGCATAAGAGGCAACTGGTGCTGGAATTACTCCTTTCTCTACGAGAACTGGGTTTAATCCGAATGGATCACCTGCTACAAATACTGTAGCTGCACCTGTGTAAATTGCTGCATAGTCGTGATTAACTGCTGCGTAAGCACCTGGCTCATCAAATACCAAGTCAACAATCATGTTTTGTGAGCCACCGAGTAACCATGTTTCAGTTGCTGCGGATTGTACTCTGTTACCTTGTGTAACTCTGTCCAAGATTTCTCCAACAATGTGGAAGAATAGTGGTTCGTTACCGTGGTTTTCTATGAAGAGTCTCACGTGTTGATCATTTTCAACAAACAAGAGTTGTGATTGGTATTGCTTGTGTTCAAGTCCATTCCATGGTTGTGCAACAAAGATGTTCTTGTTGGTATCACCTTTTACAAGTAAGTTGTGTGCCATGTTTGGTACATAACCAAATTGCATGCCATTAACAACTGTTGCAGTGTTATGATGTTGGAACATTGCTCCTGCATCATAGTTGCCTTCAGGTGTTAAGTACAACTGATTGTATTGGAGTTGGAATTCTAATGCGTCTGCATCGTAGAACTTTCTGTCAAGTGAAACTTTGCCATTCTCTACTTTTGTCTTCTCTACCATGAGTTTCTTGTATCCATTGATTGGATCAACGATTGCAATTCCGTACATGCCGGAAAGAACGTGTTGGTCCATACCAACTAGTTTGACACCAGAACAGTGGTATTTGAAGACACCAGCAGATTCAGCAATGTAACAATACTGACTTGTTTCGCCAGGATTAACTGACTCAAAGTTGCCAGCTGACATTTGTGAAGCGTGCATATCGTTACCGTGTCCAGTAACTTCATCTGCTGGGATTTCAAGTGTCATCTTTACAACATCACCTTGAGTAACTCTTAGTGTTGGTCCTGGGACCTGACCGCTGAAGGTCATTGCGTTGTAAGTTTTACCGCCCATAATTGGGAGAGTAACACTTTCACCAGTTAGATTAAACTCTACGACTTTGCGTCCAGAGTTTGATAGTACGCCACAATCAGTTTCTGCAAATGCTTCAGGCATTACAAGCTGTAAACCGCCCATATTGCGGATTTGGTCATATACGTTGACATCCATTTTACTGGCGTCAAGTGATTGACCTGCAATCTGGGTTTGTGTGTATGTGCTTCCGAATAAGGTTGCTCCCATGACAGCTACTGCTGCGATGGTAAAGAGCATACTAACACGCTTATTCATTAAGCACGCTGGTTGTCAAATCCTATATAATAATTACCATTGCGATGCAGATGTGAAAATATTATTTCTTGTAAAAAACAATGAATAATGGGAAAAATCAAGTTGTTTCAGATTGAAATTTAGATTAGATGAAGATTCACTAGGCAAAGTCAAAATTCCATCTGACGCATATTATGGAGCATTTACTGGAAGAGCGATCAAGCAATACCATGTAACAGGTCACAAGGCACACGAAAATCTAATCAAGGCATTTGTAATGATCAAAAGATCTGCTGCAATTGCAAATATGAAAACAAAGGCAATTGATGCAAAACGAGGAAAGGCAATAGTATCTGCTTGTGATAAAATCTTGGCTGGAAAACATGTTGATCAGTTTGTTGTAGACATGATAAATTCCGGAGCAGGTACTGCATTTAACATGAATTCAAATGAAGTCATCGCAAATGTAGCTTTGGAGGTTCTTCACAAAAAGAGGGGACAATACCAACATCTTCATCCAAATGATCATGTAAATATGTCACAATCAAGTAATGACACATATCCAACTGCAATGCATGTTGCAATTTTGATGAATCTTAAAGAAACCCTTGCCGGTGTAGATGTTCTCATAAAATCACTTAACAAGAAAGCAAAACAATTTTCTTCATTTAAGAAGATTGGAAGAACTCATTTGATGGATGCACTTCCTGTAACTTTAGGAAGTGAATTTGCAGCACATGTTACTTCAATCACCAAAGCACGTAATGCAATTGTGTTAGCACAAAAAGAACTACAAAATGTTGCACTTGGCGGAACAGCAGTAGGAACAGGGGCAAATACACCGAAAGGATACAGGAAAATTGCAATTGCAGAACTTGCAAAAATTTCAAAACTTCAGTTAAGACCAGAAAAAGACATGCAACATGGTTTACAAAGTAAATTTGCAGTTGCAAATCTTTCAGGCGCACTAAGAAGTTTAGCACTTGAAGTTGGAAAACTTGCAAACGATATCAGATTAATGGCATCAGGTCCAATTGCAGGATTATCAGAATTAGGAATTCCTGCAGTACATGCAGGGTCATCAATTATGCCAGGAAAAGTAAATCCATCTTTGGCCGAATGTATGAACATGATTTGCTTTAACATAATCGGAAATGATACTGCAGTGTCTTATGCAGCTCAAAGCGGGCAGTTTGAGCTAAACGTGATGTTACCAGGAATGCTAAAATGCGTACTAGAATCAACAGACATGGTTAAGAATTTCTTTCCAATATTCTCTGCAAACTTAATTGACGGATTAACTGCAAATAAAGAAAAACTAAGAGCAGATATTGAAAACAGCCCAGTAATAGTAACACTGTTGACTCCAAAGATAGGATATCTAAAATCAGCAGAATTGTTCAAAGAGTCTTTGAAGACTGGGAAAACAATCAGGGAATTGGTCGTGTCTAAGAATCTGATGAGCAATAAAGAAATCGATGCTCTATTTGGATAAATCATGGCAAAGATTTTCGTAGAAGCATACGGATGTTCTGCAAGTTTTTCAGACTCTGAAATGATTTCAGGGTTAATTGTGAATGGAGGCCATACACTAGTAGATGATGCATCACAATCAGATCTAAACATTGTTGTTACATGCTCTGTAAAGGACGCAACTGCAAACAAGATGATACATAGAATAAAATCATTAAAGGAAAAACCCCTAGTGGTTGCAGGATGTCTTCCAAAAGCAGAAAAAGAAACAGTTGAGAAATTCACAGAGAGTGCAAGTTTGCTTGGTCCAAACTCTCTTGGAAAGACACTTCAAGTAATAGACTCTACATTGAAAGGAACAAGATTTGTAGCGTTAGAAGATTCTGATTTATCAAAGGTAGGATTACCAAAAGTAAGACTCAATCCAGTAATCGGAATTGTAGAGATTGCCAGTGGGTGTATGAGTGAATGTACGTTCTGTCAAACAAAATTATCAAAAGGAGATCTTACCAGTTATAGACTAGGAGACATCGTAAGACAGGTTGAAAATGAGATCAGTGAAGGATGTAGAGAAATCTGGCTGACATCAACTGATAATGGTTGTTATGGATTTGACATTGGAACAGATTTACCATCACTTGTAAATTCAGTTTCGGAAATACCACAAGAGTTTATGATTCGCGTTGGAATGATGAATCCCATGTACATGCCAAGAATAAAAGAAGAACTGATAGAGTCATTTGACAATGACAAAGTCTACAAATTCCTTCATGTTCCAGTGCAAAGCGGAAGTGACAAAATACTGCACGATATGAAAAGAGGGCATACAGAAAGGACTTATCGTGAAATTATCAAAAGAATAAAGGAAAAATTTGAGAAATTTACAATTTCCACAGACATTATTGTTGGATTTCCATCAGAAACAAAAGAAGACTTTGAAAAGACGATAAGATTGTTAGAAGATACAAGGCCAGATGTTGTGAATCTCTCCAGATACAGTGCAAGACCAGGAACAGAAGCAGCAGGATGGGAGCAGATGGATGTTGCTGAAGTTAAGAAAAGAAGCAAGATAGTATTTGATTTGATAAACAAGATTTCAATTGAGAACAATCAGAAATGGATAGGGTGGAAAGGAGACGTATTATTCAATGAAAAGACAGAAGAAGGCATCAAAGGGAGGAATTTTGCCTACAAGCCGATCTTTGTGAGAGACAATGTGAATATCGGTGAAACACACAAAGTAGAGATCATTGACGTATCTACTCACAGTTTACTAGGTAAGATCGCTAGCTAATTTTTTTAGATCGAAAATTTGATTAAAATAACGTAAGAAGGTTTTTTATCCAAATCTGAGAATAAGACTTGAAATGAGTTTTCAAGTCAAAGAACCGATCTTAATTGTAGGTTTGGGCGGCGTAGGCTCAAGACTGGCAGTTCAGGCCAAAGAAACCCTAAACTCAGAGTGTCTAATTATCAGCAATGATCAGACAGACTTTGTCCAAGACTGTTCATCAATCAAAGTGTCAACAGATTCAGTGATTAACCCTTCAGTTCAATTAATCAGAGGCTCAGCATACAATGCAGCTGATGAGATTAAAGCAAAGATTGCAAACTATTCAACAGTAATTCTAATGACAAACATGGCCGGCAAAGCAGGTTCAGCCATATCACCAGTAGTTTCAGAGATTTGTAAAGAATCAGACAAAGGGTTGATTTCCTTTGCAATCATGCCTTTCAAGTATGAAAAAGACAGAATTTTCAACTCTGGTATTTCATTAAAAAGAATCAGGGAAGATTCCCACTGCACCATAGTTTTAGATAATGATTCACTTCTTGAAAGCAATCCAGATTTGAGCCCAAAACAATGCTATGGGATTGCAAACAGTGCCATAATGCACGTAGTTAAATCTCTAAACACATCTGGAATTGCAGCAGAAACCAGTGTTTTATCCACAAGTAAAGACGGTCAAAATATTGAGGAATCACTCAGAGACTCATTAAAGATGCTATATGAAAATGCACCACCAAATTCTGTAAAGCGTTCAATGCTTTATGTTGTAGGAGGAGAAAACATCCCAGTAGGGGTTCTTAGTTCAATTACAAATCTAACTAGCAGTGTAATTAATGAAGAATCACAAATGAATATGAGTTCAAACACATCAGAGGAATCCAAAGTCGTAATGCTATCTTCAATTCAAGGAATGACAAAGTTTGATAGATATGATCCACTTGGAATGATTCCAAAAGAAGATACATTAGATTGGTCAACTCCTGATTGCAGTATTGATTGCAAATTAGATTTGTATCAATTAGAGTAAAAAACTATTTTTTTAAAATTTTAAATTTTTTAGAACAGTAAGGTTTCTTATTCTTTCTTTGGTGCTTCTTTAGCTGGTTCTTCTTTCTTTGGTGCTTCTTTAGCTGGTTCTTCTTTCTTTGGTGCTTCTTTAGCTGGTTCTTCTTTCTTTGGTGCTTCTTTAGTTGGTTCTTCTTTCTTTGGTGCTTCTTTAGTTGGTTCTTCTTTCTTTGGTGCTTCTTTAGCTGGTTCTTCTTTCTTTGGTGCTTCTTTAGTTGGTTCTTCTTTCTTTGGTGCTTCTTTAGTTGGTTCTTCTTTCTTTGGTGCTTCTTTAGTTGGTTCTTCTTTCTTTGGTGCTTCTTTAGCTGGTTCTTCTTTCTTTGGTGCTTCTTTAGCTGGTTCCTCTACTTTATCTTCAATTTTTTGAGTCTCTTGCTTTGGAGAAACCTTAGTTTCAGTTTCTTCTTCCTCATATGGAGAAACAAGAACATATCCTTCGTCAGTCTTACTCATTCGTACTCTAATTTTTCTTGGAGGACTTCTAACTCCTTTTGACCAAATTTGATGAGCTAAATCTTCTTCAATTTTGATATCTTCAACTTTCATGTGATGACGAGCAAATTCTTTAATCATATTAATTGCTCGGACTGCTCTGTGTTGACTTTGTGAAAGCAATACCTTCCCCAAATTGATAGTATACACTCTCTCTAATTCTTGAGACATCTATCCTACCTCCACATCTGTTGATCTCCAAGCTCTACGTTTTGGATTGGTTCTTACAGTTCTTTTTGTCTTAAGAATAACCCATGCCGGTACTGGTGAGGTCTGTCTGGTCTTCTTCAGTAGACGGATCTTTCTTGGAGATGACTTACGTGCAGCCATAAGTTTTCAGGCACGAAGAGCTCTTTTTAAATGAATCTCAATATCGGGGCAAAGAGAGCCTTCATTTTATTTCTAAAATATTGTTTTTTGAAAAAATTTCGAAAATTTGTTTTAGCATTCTAGCTGATGCACCCCAAATCAAATGCCCTTCAAAAGTGAAAGTATACATTTCTTGGATAGATTGATGGGCAGGATCCTTATCCTCAGACATTGTTCTGAGCAGAGGCAGTAATGGCATACTCAAAATACTTTCAACTTCAACATTGTCTTTCAATCTAGGAAGTCTCTTTACAACTGCAACAAAGGGATAGATAGTAAATTTAGAATTCAAAGTTGTAACAGGTTCTAATTGTCCTACAACATGCTCCTCTCTAATACTTAGATTAATTTCTTCTCTTGTCTCCCTCAGGGCAGTATCTAGCAAGTCTTTATCTCCTGGATCATGTTTTCCACCAGGAAACGCAATTTCACCAGCGTGTATTTTTAGAATCTCTGATTTTTTTGTCATTAACACATTTGGTTCTCCACCATAAATTACGATCAGCACTGATGCAATTCGATTTTTTTCATCTGTTGGGAATAATTGGAATTCGGAAGACAATACAGAAGAGATTTTTTCAAGAAGCATTATTTTTATAAAATAAATTATTGTTATTGAATTTAATCATTCAAAGGTTTTAACTAAGTTAATTTGGAGATTCTTTATGTCCATAATTTACGAGGTTAATCCACCTAAAATCCCAACAGGGTTGGATGAATCAAGTAAAGAAGTTAATGAATCATTGGAAAAATTACAGCAAAGAGTGTCCTCCATCAGTACATTATGTGATGGCATTCACATTACAGATTCAGTTTTAGGTACCAAAAGAGTTTCAGCGCTAACTACAGGAGAAATTCTCAAGAACAATCACCCTCATCTAAAAATCACAATTAGCTTACGAGTCAGGGATAGAGACATGGATGAGATAAAAGACATCGTAAGAAAATCAATTGGTTTAGGATTAGACGGAATACTGGTACTAATGGGTGATCCATCAAAAACCAACCCTTACGAATCAGGATTGGTTCCAAGTCAAGTTGTAAAAGAGTTAAACAAAGAGTTTGCAGAGAAAATTGATTTTTTCTTATCACTGCCAAGTAATCCAAATTTTGAAAAAATTCAAAAAAAGATTGCAGCGGTGCCTATAGGATTCATTACTCAGGTGATTCACTCATCAAAACAAGTAGAGAGAATTTCTGAAAAACTCAGACTGCAGGGATTTAGAATAATGCCTTGTATTTTATTGCCTTCGGAGAAGAATGAAAATTCAGCAAAATTTTTGAAACTGGACTGGTCTGAATACAAAAAAGACCCTGCAAGTTTTATCAAGCAAATCCATCAAATAGCAGGAGATGTATTAATTACATCACCAAGTGATTTTACATTTGCTAAAGAAACATTAGAAAAAATCTAGAGCACAAAATACTCCGCTTTTGGATGATGTACAACTATTGCAGCAGTAGATTGTTCTGGAATAATTTGTCCAGATTCAGTAAGAGTCATTCCAGATTTCTCAGGCTCCAATAGTTTCCACACAAGATGATGTTGACCTACATCAGGACAGCTTGGAAAGCCCCAGCTATATCTTAATCCACCAGCATCAAGTTTTAATTCTGATTTTATTCTTCTGTTTGTCCACTCTGCAAGCGCTTCAGCAACTTCCACAGCTAGCCCATGCAAATAATACGCATCAGTGTATTTGTCTTCCTTATTCCACTTTTCAATAATTTCTGCAACTTTGTTTCCCACAGTAACTGATTGAAATGCAACTACATCGTCTTTACCAAAATAATCTGTCAAACATAGATGATGAGCTTTTGTGGAGCGAGGAAAATCAAATTCAATTAGGTCACCAGTTCTATTTTCTACTACAAGTTTTCCGTTTTTATTGTGGCATTTGAAGTATCCATATACAATTTCAGGCTCAAAGAGTTTTTCACGAATTATTCTAATCTTCCACTCATTTAGCAGTATTTCATGATCAGCCTCAGATTCCGAACCTGCTTTACCTCTCAAACCCCAAGACAATTTGAAAAGAGATTTTTTGTCAATCATTTCCCAAACTTCATCCATTTTGATTTGATTGGATCTCAATCTAATAGGTTCACCCAACGAAGTGGCAAGAGGAGGTGTAACTGGCTTTACATCACTTTTTGGAAGATTTGCGGTATCTATTTGTGGTGCAGATTTTTCTTTCCAGTTTTCTAGTTTTTCTTTCCATTGAGACAATAGTTTTGGCTTGTCTGAAATCAATGCATCCATTGTCTTTAATCCTTCAAACATAGTATTGCAATAAAACACACCAGACTCATAGATTCCACCTTCTTTGGCAATGCGGTTGATGTAATTACTATTGATGGCAGCCCCACCACACAAAATAGGAATACTCAAATTATTTTTTCTAGCATGCTCTACAAAGAACTGCATCTGTTTTGATGTAGATACCAATAGTGCAGACAAGCCTATTGCGTCAGGATGTACTTCATCGATTTTATCAAGAAACTTCTGCAATGGGACCTGTTTTCCTAAATCATAGACTGTGTAGCCATTATTTTGAAAAATTGTCTTTACCAGATTCTTTCCAATATCATGGACATCCCCATAAACGGTTCCAAGAACGAGTTTTCCTTTACTAGAGCCCTCTTCTTTTACAAGGTATTTTTCAAGCCCACCTACTGCAGCTTTCATACACTCAGCAGATTTTAAGACAAAAGGAAGAATCAATTCTCCAGAACCAAACTTGTCTCCAACTTCTTTCATTGCAGGAAGAAGATCTTCGTTTAGAGTTCTAATTGCACCATCATGAGTTACTTCTGGAGGTGCATTTAGTGACAACACACCGTCAGTTTCAACAATTATTTCTTTTTTGTTTATTTTTTCTGCAATTGATTCTACAACATCATTTTGAATCCCATCTTTGAGTCGATTTACAATTCTAAAGTTTGCTCTTTTTCCAGGAGGCCATGAAGGGTCAACATCAACTTTTTTAGTTTCAGTCGTGCCCTGAGGTCCAGCTTTTTCAAAGTATGAGATAAGTTCAGAGAGAGCGTTTGGATGGGAGTTGAAAATAAGATCTTCTGCAAGTTTTCGTTCCTTTTCATCTATTTCCCCATATGGGATAATCTCTTTTGCATTAACAATTGCAGCGTCCAATCCAGATTTTACTGCATGATACAAAAACACAGAGTTGAGAACTTTTCTAGCATATGGAACAAGACCAAAACTAATGTTACTTAGTCCTAACGTGGTAAAGGAATTTGGAAATTTTTCTTTTACCAATCTAATTCCTTCAAGAGTGTTTTTGCCAGCATCAAGGAATTCATCCTCACCTGTAGCAAGAGTAAATGTTAGAACATCAAAAATAAACTGTTCAATTTTTAATCCATATTTTTTTCCAGTTTCATAAAGTAATTCAGCAGTTTCTAATTTTTCCTGAGGGGTTTTTGCCATTCCTTTTGGTCCAATACACAATGCAATTGCAGGTAATCCATATTTTGCCATCAAAGGTGCAAGTTTTTCAAATCTACTCCCATCACCTTCCAAGTTGATAGAGTTTATGATTGGTTTTCCTGGAATTTGTTTTACTGCAGCCTCAATAACATCAGGATCTGTAGAGTCAATTACAAGAGGAGCATCAATTTCAAGACTTAGTCGTTTTACAAGATTTAACATGAATTCTTTTTCATCAGAACGTTCAGTTGTTGCAACGCAGACATCAAGACAATGGGCCCCATCTTCAACTTGAGTTCTAGCTAAATCTACTAAACCATCATAATCATCATCTAAAACTAATTTCTTGGCTTTTCTAGAACCTTGAGTATTAATTCTCTCTCCAATAATCAGAGGAGCTGGAAGTTGTTTTAGTTCAACTGCCTTTAATGCAGAGCTTACTCTAGGAATAGTCAATGTCATAAAATATCCAGAGTTTTTCTAAATACTTAACCCTCGAGAGTTGTCTTTTTCGTCAATTACTTTGCGTAGGGCTGCTATGTGTTGTGGGTTTGTTCCGCAACAGCCACCAATAATTCGAACTTTTTTGTATTGATTAAGAAAATCACGTAATGCATCACCCATTTTTTCAGGAGTCATCTTGTAAACTGCTTGACCACCTTCATTTTCAGGCATTCCGGCATTTGGGACTACCAAAAGGTTATGCTCATTTTGCTCATCAAGCCATCTTACACTTGGGGTCATCTCAATAGGACCAGTAGAACAATTCAATCCAAAAACATCAATTCCCATATCAGATACTGTTGTATATGCAGCCTGGATGTTTGTCCCAAGAAGCATTTTTCCATATTGGTCAAGAGTAGTGTTTGCAATGATAGGAACTTTTTTTCCAGTTTTTTTCATTGCATCATGACATGCTTCAATAACTAACTTTACTTCTAAAATATCCTGACTTGTTTCAATTAGTAAGGCATCAACACCACCAAGGATCAGTCCTTCTGCTTGCAGTTCAAATGCTTCTTTGATTTCATCTAGAGGTTTTTGTCCCAAATCAGGATCATTGGAGCTTGGAAGGAATCCAGAGGGCCCCATAGAACCAATCACATATCGTGGCTTGTCAGAGTATTCTGATGTAACATCAACTGCAATCTGTGCAATTTTTTTGTTAAACTCTACTGTTTGATCCCCAAACCCATATTCATCTAATTTGATTTTGTTTGAGCCAAAAGAATTTGTCTCAATACAATCGGCACCTGCATCAAGGTAATTTCTGTGAATTTGTTTTATCCATTCAGGATGTGTCAAAACAAGACCATCGTTAAATCCGTCTTGATTATTTGGAAAGTCTTCTGGTTTTGGGTTATTTTTTTGAATTTCAGTTCCCATTGCTCCATCGAAAAGCAAAACACGGTTTTTGAGAGCATCTAAGAAGGGTTCTTTTTGAGTCAATTAATTTTTGAAGATGTCTTAGGCAGTTTAACTCTTTTGAGAAAGATCACAATTTCAACCAGATTGATTAAACGTATATTGAAATTAGGTTAGGCCCAATCTTAGGTACATTTATGCAAAAATTACAAGTAAACAACCTAGTTCGTAGTGCCACCTTTTTTCAACATGCAGGAATTTCCATAGTATTTGTTTTCATGCCCATTATTGCAAAAGGAGTAACAGATTCTATTTTTGAAATTGGATTGATTGTTGCGTCATTTAGCTTTGCGCAGATCTTATCTGAAATCTATTTTGGAAGGCACTCAGATAAGAAAGGAACTAGGCTCAAATTCATCAGAATAGGGTTCATTGGATGTGCAGTTACTTTTGGTCTACATTATTTTGCAGATGATATAGGATTGTTGTTTCTTGCAAGAATCGGTGCAGGAATTGCAAGCGGGATCATGATTCCTGCAATGATAGCATATGCATATGAGGCAAACGTAGAGAAGAAGAGAGCAGCAACAGTAATCTCATTTCATGCCTTAGGATGGCTTGCAGGAATTGCAGCGGCTGGTTTTGCAAACGATTTGAAATTAATATTCTTAATTAGTGCAGCATCTTTTGCTATAGGGTTTTTGTTCACTTTGAAGATGCCAAATCCAGAACAAGAAAAAGAATTAGGCGTAGGAACAACAAAAAAAGTCATTACAAAAAACAAATTTCTTTTCATGTCTTTGCTTCTAAGACACATTGGTGCAACGTCTGTTTGGACGATTCTTCCAATAATGCTAATGGAACAGATGGGTGCTGAGCTTTACCAGGTTTCAATTGTTTATGTTGCAAATACACTAACGGCATTTGTCCTGATGAATTTAATGGCAGTTCGAATAAACATATCAAATGTCACAAAATTCAAAATAGGCATAGGGTGTACTGCATTTGTTTTTGTAGGATTGTCATTTATTTCTGAGTGGTGGATGGCAATGCCATTTATGTCACTTGTTGGAGGAACTTGGGCATTTTTGTTTATTGGAGGAAATTTCCATTTGATGGAAAACAATCCACGTTCCACATCTACTGGGATCTTTAGTTCAACTATTTCAATTGCAACAGTAGTAGGCCCAGTTATTGCAGGAGGAATTGCATTTGCATTTGACTATGTTGCAGTAATGTACTTTGCAATTGCAGTTATTGTATGTGCGTTTGTAGTATCACTAAAGATTAGAAAATAAAAAAAGAAAAAAGAGATTTGTTGTTATACTAATGTCTAATCCAAAGGATCTTGTTGTTCTTCAGTCAGACTCTTGACATAATCCTTGATTTCTTTACCACAAGGACCATTTCCTTTGCCTGGCTTGTCACACACATCTACAGTATTTTGAATCCAGCCCTCATAGACATTTGGAATTGCAAGAACACCTTGTCCTCCAAATCCATCATATCCTATGATACTGTCATCATTTTCTGCATCTCTGTCTGCAAGAAGAATTCTTCCAGCAATCTCAGGGCCATCTTCACCTTCAGGATCAACTATTGTCATGACATTTGAGAATTTGCTAGATACATATGCATAGTATCCGCCACCTTCTTTTGCACCCCATTGTACACCATGGCATCCAGGATCACAAGGCAAGATTGCCTCAATAGTTCCAGGTGTCGAAGTGACATCAATGACTGCAACCTTGCCACCAAGTGTCAAAGCTGTAACCATCCATTTGTCATCTGGGCTGATTGGTGTTTGAATTGGAAGGCCTAACAATCCATGTTCTGCTACCAAACCTGCATCAAGGAAATTTATTCCACCAACAATTGAACCATCTGATGGATCAATTGCAGTCATAGAGTTTCCTAAGAAGTCTGCAGTGTAGAAGATAGATTCATCACCTTTCATACCAGTTGCAATTGGTCCAAAGAGTACACCTGAATTATCTGCAGTGTTGGAGTCAAGATCAAGAATTGATGCTTTTAGTCCAACAAAGTCAGGCGTGACAATGTATTGACCAGAACTGCTTACCCAATGACCATGAGGATGGGAACGGAAACCAGTTGAAAGTTGTCTTGTCATTTCATATGTGACAGGGTCAAATTCATTTACGGTTTCTTCGCCATTTACTGCGATGTAAATTTTATCAGTTGCAGGAGATGTCATGACATGTGATGGAGATTGACCAGTGAACACTTCTTTGATTAGTTCACCGCTTTCCCTATCAATAATTGCCATTTCATTTCCAAACCATTCAGTCTGATAAACTACTTCGTTCTTTGTATCAGTCCACATGTTGTGTGGGTGGTTCAAGTTGATGTCTGGAAGTGCAATCTTTCGTTCGATATTCCATTTGTCTGTGTCAATAACAGTGATTGTTCCAGGTTTGTCATATGGAGTGCCATCATGATTCTTGTTGACAGTTCTCTCAAATTGAGTATTTACCCAAACCTCACCAATTCCATCTGTGCTTGGATTAGATATTTCTGGGTTTGGTGCATCGAAAACGCCAACTGCAAGACCAGTAATAGTTGCAGGAGTTCCCAAAGTAGAGTTTGTCAATCCAAGAGCAACAGCTGCAGCATTTGTAGTAGCATCATCATATGCTAATCCAGCAACAAGATCTTCAGTATTCGTTGTAACCAATACTGGAGGCAAGCTAACATTCCAAGTTGGTTCTTGGTAGTCTCGCCAGTTGTTTGGATCAGTTATGACATAGAATGTTGTGAGAAGAGTTTTTGCCAAATCATGAGTAGGTGGAATAGTTGTTGGGAATGTAGTTCCTGCATCACCAAATCCAATATCACTTCCAGTTCTTGTTAGAACTGTAAGATCATCAGAGAGATCCAATAGTGGGAAATCCAAGTCAGGGTTTCCAAACAATTGGAGATGTGTTTCAGGATCATCTACAATTACTGCACTGAACATGTAAGGATGTATCTTACAAACAAAGACGTACAATCCTGGAGTATCAAGTCCTGCAGGAACACCAGCTTTGTCAGTCAACAAAGTAGATCCTCTTATTCCCAATTGATGATCAAAGTGACTCATGTCAGTTTCAAGGACAGAATCAGCAGCAGAAAGAATTCCATTTCCACCTAAACGTTCAGCATCTGTTGGATAGATCAATGTGGTGATTGTATGTTTTGTTTGTGAATCTTTCATTCCAAACAGAACTGTTTCACCAGGATTTATCACAGCCAATGAACGTCCCTGTGAATTAGAGAAATCAGTACCACCATGAGCAGGACTTGCTTCTAAGGCATCACTGATGTATGAAAGTGGGAATCCAGTTCCATTTCTTGCATCAATCAAACCTAAAGAAGCAAGAGTGTTATCTAATTCATCAGCTACACCTGCATCAAGTGTTTTCATCCAGAGACCTGGTTCGTCACTTAGAGTAAAGGTGGCGCCAATTACAGGTAGATCGTCATCCTGAAATTCAGGCAAGACAGTCATCATACCAGACATTCCTTGTTTCATATGGTCAGTTACATGACAATGATACATCCAACCTTCTGGATCATCATGAGTGCTGTCTGCTGCCACATTGTCACTAGCCTTTATGACAAAAGTGTGACGTTGTAATGGAGAAATCTCCTTTACATCAATGACATCTTCAGATGTAGCAGTTTCATGAATATCTTCAGTCCATCTATGACCATGGAGGTGGAATGCATGTACTTCATCACCTAAACCAAGGACGTGAATTCTGTAGATTCCACCCTCAGAGGTAACAAGATTAGGATTTGTCCATAATGCTGTTTCTCGAATTCCACTTTCACCATCATAATCAGTTGTAGAATAGTCAATTTCATTTCCATAGAAAATACTTCTTCCTAATGTTTCAGAAGATACCATCCATAGAACAAATTCTTTTTCGATGTCTTCTACACCAACTGATTGAATTGCTCCAGTGTTATCGTCAACAAGGCCATTTACTTCACCATCAGCTGGATTGATAATTACAGTTCCAAATAGACCAAGTTCTTCAGCACCAACTTCGTTGATAGAGAACATATGATCATGGTATGGCCATGCACCTGCAGTTCCTGGTGCAGCAACCCAATTGTATTCAATTGTATCACCACATGTAGCTCCTGAACTTTCTGCCATATTCACTCTAGAATATGTTGCATCATCATGGATATCATAATGTACACCATGTACATGAATTCCTAACATAGAAGTTTCAGAAAAAGTAGGAACGCCTAGAGGGTGTGAAGGACCGTCAACAAAGTTGGTATCACATGCATTGTTGATCAAAGTGACATTTGCTTCATCTCCTTCGGTCATAATTATAGTTGGACCAGGGATTGAGGGTTTGCCTGAATACTGAGTACCAACTAAATCATCACCACCATCAATGTTGTATGAGACCATTCTGTATGCATACATTCCATCAGGCATTGCCACTGCTTCCATCACTATGTTATGGATTGTGTGTTCATCAGCCTGTGCTTCAAATGGAAGTTGAGTATCGATAGATGTTGTTTGTGTTGTGTTAAAGTCAACTGCAAAAACAGATGTTAATGCAATTGAAAGTATAACAGTTGTTAGTAACGTTATTTGTGTTCGTTTCAAGTTATTGGTACAAATCTAAAACATGGGAAATTTAAGTAATTCTGAAATTCATACAAAAATATGATGATCGCAATATTACATCAGAATAACATAAACTTATATGATTATCACTAAGGTGAAGTTCTTATCTTAGGCCCCAGCGAGACATTACCTTGTCTTCAAGCCTCTTGAAGATGACACCATCAATTACTACGCCAATAATCATAATCACCAACATGATCGCAATTACTTGAGACACGTCATTTAGCTGACGTCCAACATTAAGCAAAAACCCCAGTCCTAGGAATGAAAATAGCAATTCAGCACCTATTACACCCCTCCATGCAAAGGCCCATCCTTGCTTAAAACCTGTAATCATGTATGGAAATGCTGCAGGAATCAAAACAGCAGTTACCAGTTGAGTTCCCTTTGCACCCATATTTCGAGCAGCCTCCACAAAATGAGGATTGATGTTTTTGACACCGGTGTATGTATTGATGGTTACTGCAAATATTGCACCAATGGCAGTTACAAAGATAATTCCAGCATCAGTTAACCCAAACCAAAGAATCCCAAGTGGAACCCAAGCTACAGATGGAATTGACTGCAAACCCAAAACCAAAGAACCAATCGTCTGATTAACAATTTCAACTCTTGCCATAAAGATTCCAAGTACAACACCACCACCAATTGCAATTGCAAGACCAACTAGCAATCTCAAAACACTTGTTCCAATTCCAAAGAACAAACTTCCATCAGCTGCAGTGTAAACTAAATCCTCTCCAACCTCATATGGAGACGGAAAGATGTTGTTTGGCCATACATTAGACATTGAAACAAGTTGCCATACAACTACAATGATAAGATAAAATGTAATTTTCTTTAAGAAAATATTTTTCTTCATAATATCACTAACTCTTTTTTACCTCTGGTCGTAGCTCTGAGAGAATCTCTTGTTGTAATGGCAAAAGGTTTTCATCTTCTGCAAGTCGTGGTCTTTTGTAATCAACAGGAATTAGTTTTTTTATCGATGAAGGCCTGTTGCTAAATACTGCAACCTTGGTTCCAAGAACAGCAGCTTCTGCAACATTGTGTGTTACAAACAAGATTGTTTTCTTTGTTTTTTCCCAAATTAGTTGCATTTCAACTAAAAGTAAATCTCTTGTCTGTGCATCAAGGGCAGCAAAAGGTTCATCCATCAACAACACATCAGGATCCATCACAAGTGCTCTGGCTATAGCTACTCTTTGCTTCATTCCAGTTGAAAGTTGGTAAGTATATGAATCGGCAAATTTTGTAAGCTGCATCATGTCAAGATACCTCTTTGAGATTTGTGCTCTCTCATCTTTTGGAATTCCAGCCATCTTTAGACCAAATTCAACATTATCTTGTACCTTAAGCCATGGAAACAAGGCACCTTCCTGAAATACCATTATTCTTTCAGGACCAGTAGCGGTAACAGGCTTACCATCAAACAAAATTTGTCCACCATCAGGGCTTTCAAGGCCAGCCACAATTCTCAAAAAAGTAGATTTTCCACATCCTGATGGACCTACAAGGCAGACAAATTCACCGTCTTCGATTTGCAAATTAATACCACCAAGTGCTTTTAGATTATGGCTGTCATGCTTGAAGTATTTCACAATGTCTTTTGCCTCTAATTTAGCCATGTGTTGTCAAAACCTCCTGTGTCAAGGCATTTGAATTTATGTCAAGAAATATGCCATTTAGTTCATATCCATTTCTTCCAAGATATCCTAAAGCATCTGCTCTTTGTGCAATAGTTGCAATCGAATCTTTAACAGGATCAGATGTGATTTCTAAATTAGACAGTGACTCGTCAATTACAGCATCAGATAAGGATTGTCCCATTGTGTTTTTCATGAATTGATTAAAGATAATTCTAGTCTCCTGAGGATTTTCATTTATCCATTTGATTGATTGTTTATGAGATTCAATCCAGTTTCGTATAACTTGTTGGTTTTCTTCAATGTATTCTGCACGTCCAATCAACAACACGGACGCAAATTTCTTTTCAGGCCAAAGATCTTCCTCAAAGAAGAGTCTTTTTCCTTCAAGTTCTAAAACAAGAATGGATGCCCAAGGTTCTGGAACCCATGCTGCATCAATCTCACCTTTTGTAAATAGTGTGTAAATGTCAGGATTAGGTATATTCAACACAACTACCGAACCTCCTTTTTCAGCAGGTTTTAGTCCGTTTTCAGAGAGAAAAGTTCTCAAGGAAATGTCTTGTGTGTTTCCGATTTGAGGTGCTGCAATTCTTTTTCCTTCAAAGTCTCCGGCAGAATTTATTTCAGAGTTTGGATGAACAACAAAACTTGCACCACCGCTTGCAGCACCTGACAAAATCTTTACACTCTTATTTTCAGATTTTAAAAATCCATTGATTGCAGGTCCAGGGCCAACATAAGCAATATCAATAGAACCTGCAAATAATGATTCAATTACCTGAGGCCCACTATCAAATAACTTTGATTCAATTTTTGTTTCGCCCAGACTATTTTCAAAGATCCCTTTTTCCATTCCAATGATTGGAATCGCATGTCCGATGTTTGGAAAATATGCGACCCTAATCTTGTTTTCATGCGTGTTTTCGGCAGAATCAACGACAATTCCAGTTATGGATATGACGACAATTACCACAATTCCAGCCAAAATTGCAGATCCAATTTTCATAAAACAGCGTTATATTGGCAGCTTAAATAATCACCGAATTTTAGCTCAAGCTAGTCAGAAAATTTTTACAGTTTTTCAGGCTATCACAAAAGATAAATTCCAAAATACGACCCAAATTGTGTTTTATGACTCAAAAAGGAATTCTTGCATTCTCTGGCGGATTAGACACATCAGTTGTTGTAAAGTATCTACAAGAAGAGCATGACATGGATGTTATCACAGTAACAGTAGATGTTGGGCAAGGAGATGATCACAAAAAAATTGCAGCCAAAGCAAAAAAGCTCGGAGTAAAAAAGCATTACAATGTTGATGCAAGAAAAGAATTTGTCAAAGACTACATCTTCCCATCAATTAAAGCAAATGCACTATATCAAAAAAAATATTGTCTTGCTACTGCACTTGCAAGACCATTAATTGCTGAAAAAGTTTTAGAGATTGCAAAAAAAGAAAAAGTTACATCATTAGCTCATGGATGTTCAGGTAAAGGAAATGATCAAGTAAGGTTTGACATTACATTACGTTCAGGGTCTAACTTACCAATCATTGCTCCAATACGTGACAAAAACCTAGACAGGGTTACAGAATTAAAGTTTGCAAAAAAACATGGAATCGAAATTGATAATGTTGCAAAAAGATTCAGTATTGATCAAAACTTGTGGGGTCGTGCAATAGAAGGAGGTGTTCTAGAAGATCCTTACAACGAACCACCAGATGATGCATTCATTTGGGTTAAAACAAAAAATCTTCCAGAAAAACCAACATACATTGAGATAAAATTTGAGAGAGGCATACCAATAGAAGTTGATGGAAAAAAACTAGAACCAGTAAAATTAATCGAGTATCTTAACAAAAAAGCAGGAAATGCAGGAGTAGGAATTGTTGATCATATAGAAGACAGAGTAGTTGGAATAAAATCTCGCGAAGTTTATGAGACCCCAGCTGCAACATGCCTAATTGAGGCCCATACGGATTTAGAAAAAATGGTTCATACAAAACACCAAAACAAGTTCAAATCAATTATCGATGATGAATGGTCATATTTGGTGTATTCTGGGTTATGGCAAGATCCACTAAAACAAAATCTTGATGGGTTTATCGAAAATTCACAAAATGCAGTTTCAGGAACAGTAAAACTCAAGCTGTACAAAGGAAGCATAAGGGTAGTTGGAAGAAAATCAAAGAATTCTCTGTACAGTCATGAAATTGCCACGTATGGTACTGAATCCACATTTGATCAGAGATTAGCCAAAGGATTTGTCGAATTGTGGGGAATTCAGACAACAGAAGCTAATAAATTACAAAAGAAGAGGTCATCAAAAACATGAACTGCCCAGAATGTGACGCAACACTAAACATCCCAGACGATGCCTCAGTGGGAGAAATCATCTCCTGTCCTGATTGTGGTGCTGACTTTGAAATCGCAAAGAAAGACGGATCAAATGTTGAGCTAAAACAAGCAGAAAGCGTAGGCGAAGACTGGGGAGAGTAATGTCAAAAGTTTGTATCGTGTTTGACCGCTTACGAGCGGAAGAAAAGATGCTCCAAAAGGAGGCATCAGATCTTGGACATGATGCAGTTATGCTAGATGCAAAGATCACTCAAGTCAACACAGACAGTAAAAGAACAGACTATGACTTTGGGGATGTTGTTTTAGAAAGATGTGTCAGCTATTTCAGAGGTCTTCATTTTACTTCATGTTTAGAATTCATGGATGTTCCAGTTCTCAACAAATTCGATGTTGCAAGTTTATGCGGAAATAAAATGTTCATGACTTTGTTACTAAAAAAACACAATGTTCCAACACCTAAAACATATTTTTCATTTTCAAGTCAAAGTGCTGCAGAAAATATTGAAGAAGTTGGATATCCACTTGTAATAAAGCCAGTAATTGGAAGTTGGGGACGAGGAGTTATGCCTCTAAAAGACAGAGATACAGTTGATGCAGTATTTGAGATAAGAGAGATTACCGACAGCCCTCATGACAGAATTTACTATCTTCAAGAAATGATTCAAAGACCACCAAGAGACATCAGAGTAATTACAGTAGGGGACAGACCAATTGCTGCAATGTACAGAAAGTCAAGTGGAGGTTTTAAGACAAACATTGCATTAGGAGCAGATCCAGAGCTTTGTGAGATCACAAAAGAGATGGAAGATATGGCAGTAAAGGCATCAAAAGCAATGGGTGGTGGAATATTAGGAGTAGACATGATGGAAGATGAGAAAAACGGTCTTGTTGTTCACGAAGTAAACAATACTGTAGAATTCAAGGGATTAGCTAGAGTTGCAACCCAGAATATACCAAAAGAAATGGTAGAATTTGCCCTAAACTACGTTAGGAAATAAATTATACTCCTTTACGAGGAGATTTATCATGAAAGTAGGTGTTGTAGGAGCATCAGGTTATGTTGGTGGAGAAACACTCCGTCTATTAGTAAATCATCCAGATGTAGAGATCTCAATGGTTACATCAAGGCAACATGTTGGAGAGTATCTTCACAGAGTTCAACCAAGTTTGAAGGGTTTTACAGATCTGACATTTTCTGAACTAGATTATGATAAAATTTCTGACAAATGTGATCTAGTATTTACTGCAGTTCCACACGGAACAGCAACTGAAATCGTAAAAGCATTGTATGATAGAGGAATCAAAATTATCGATTTGAGTGCAGATTATAGATTACATAATCCAGAAGATTATGGGAAATGGTATGGATGGGAACACCCACATCCAGATTATCTTTCAAAATCAGTATTTGGAGTGCCAGAACTTCACAGAGAGCAAATCAAAAACGCACAACTAGTTTCATGTCCAGGATGCATGGCAGTGACATCAATGCTTGCACTTGCACCATTAATCAGAAATGATCTAATTGATACAGATCACATAGTTGTTGATTCAAAGATTGGTTCATCAGGAGCTGGTTCAGGTTCAGGAACAGCACATGCAATGAGAGCAGGTGTCATTCGACCATACAAACCAGCAAAGCACAGACATACCGGTGAGATCGAACAAGAATTAAGCGAAATTGCAGGAAGAAAGATTCGCGTATCAATGAGTCCACATGCAGTAGATGTAGTTCGTGGAATTTTATGTACAAACCACACATTCATGAAAAAAGACATAGAAGAAAAAGAATTGTGGAAATTGTATCGCCAAGCTTATGGTGAAGAAAGATTTGTAAGATTAATTCGTGACAAGAAAGGTCTTTACAAGTTCCCAGATCCAAAATTCCTAGTAGGTTCAAACTTTTGTGATATTGGTTTTGATCTTGATGAGGACAATCACAGATTGATTGCAATCTCTGCATCAGATAACCTAATGAAAGGTGCAGCTGGTTCGGCCATTCAAAACATGAATGTAATGTGTGGCTTTGATGAAATGGATGGTCTAAGATACACCCCACTTACACCAGTATAGAAATGATCACAATCAAAATCGGTGGAAGTGTAGTAGACAATTTACATCCATCAATAATTTCAGATATCAAAAAAGTTGCAGAGACGGAAGGATTGATTCTTGTTCATGGAGGAGGAAAAGAAGTTACCAAAGTATGTGAACAATTAGGGAAAGAACCAAAGTTTGTCACATCACCAAGTGGAATAAAGAGTAGATACACTGACAAAGAAACTGCAGAGATTTTTACAATGGTGATGTCAGGACGAATAAACAAAACGATTGTTCAGATGCTTCAGAAAAATGGAATTAATGCAATAGGGTTATCAGGAGTAGATGCCAAAGTCATTCAGGCAGATAGAAAAAAGAAATTACTAATTGTTAACGAAAAAGGCCGAAAGCAGGCAATAGATGGTGGATATACAGGTAAAATAACCAATGTTAATGCGAGTTTCATCAAATCACTACTTGACCAAGGACTTGTTCCAGTAATATCACCAATTGCAATTAGCGAAGAATCAGATTTCCTCAATGTTGACGGAGATAGAGCCGCAGCTTATGTAGCAGGAAAGGTAGGAACAGATAAGGTTCTATTCATCACAAATGTCGATGGCTTGCTTATGGATGACAAACTTGTTCCAAAACTTACTTTGGCAGAAGCAAAAGAAATTAGGCCAAAGATAGGTCCAGGCATGGAGAAAAAAATTCTAGCTTCGACTGAGGCACTAGACATGGGAGTAAAAGAAGCGCTAATTGCAAACGGCAAAAAAGAAAACCCTATATCATCAGCAATTGCTCACGATAACTGTACTGTGATTGAGCATGAGTGAAGATCAATTTATGGGAAGTCTGTACCAAAGATTTCCAGTAACAATTGAAAAAGGAGAAGGGGCACATGTATGGGACATTAATGGAAAAGAATACATTGATTGTATGGGCGGTTATGGCGTTGCACTTGTTGGACACCAAAACCAAAGAGTAAACACTGCAATCAAAGAACAAATCAACAAAATAATTACAGTTCACAGTTCATTGTACAACAAAACAAGAGAAGAGTTTCTTAAAAAATTGATGGGTCTTGCACCAAAAGGACTGACACAAGTTCATCTCAACAACAGCGGTGCAGAGGCAGTTGAAGCTGCAATGAAATTTGCAAGGAAATTCACAGGAAAGAAAGGAATGGTTGCAATGAAAGGGTCATATCATGGAAAATCATTTGGGGCATTATCACTAACATTTAATCCAAAATACAAAAAAGCATTTGCACCACTTGTAGAAAAAGTATCTTATGCATCATTTGGAGATATCAATGATCTTCGCTCAGTAGTAGATGAAGACACTGCGTTTATAATTTTAGAACCAATTCAAGGAGAAAGTGGAATTAATGTTGCACCAGATGGATTCTTGCAAGATGTAAGAAAACTATGTGATGAAAAAGGAATTTTGCTAATATTTGACGAAATTCAAGCAGGATTAGGGAGAACAGGACGATTATGGGCATGTGATCATTGGAATACTGCTCCAGATATTTTGTGTCTTGCAAAAGGTATTGCAGGCGGAGTTCCAATGGGAGCTACACTTGTGAGAGAAGATATTTTATCTGCAATGAGCAAGGGAGAACATTCTTCAACATTTGGAGGAAATCCATTATCATGTGCTGCAGGAATTGCAGCACTTACTGCAATTACTGAAGATGGATTAATTGAAAACTCCGAGAAAATGGGAAAGGTTTTCAGAGAAGGGCTTGAGCAGTTAAAAGAAAAGCACACCATCATCAGAGAGATCAGGGGCAAGGGATTGATGATAGGAGTTGAGTTGAAATTCGAAGTACGAAATATACTCATGAACCTAATAAAAGAAGGTGTATTGATGTTGTATTCGGGAAGAAACATTCTAAGAATTTTGCCACCACTTGTAATTACCGAAGAAGACATAGCAAAAGTTTTACAAACTCTAGATACAGTACTAACCAAAGAGGAAGAAAATCTGAATGTTCAAGGATAAAGTTGATGAGAAGATTATAGAATATCTAAAGGAGGATTCTAGAGAATCTTTTGTAGATATTGGAAAAAAACTAAAGCTTTCTGAATCAGCTGTTAGGCGAAGAGTAAAGCAATTAGTAGATAATGGAACAATTAAAAGATTTACACTTGAATTAGGAGAAGAAAATGCAACAAGTGCAATTGTACTAGTTTCTGTAGATTCTGCAACAGACACGTCTAAAGTTTCAACCAAACTCAAAAATCTAGATGGCGTAAAAACAGTATACGAAATTACTGGCCAATACGACATTACAACAATCATTAGCGCATCAAATATTTCAGAGATAAACAATAGCATCGATGCCTTGAGAAAAATTCCAGGTGTGATTGACACAAACACTGTCATTATTTTAAGAAAAGTAGTCTAAAACGACTTTCGTGCATTTACAAAACGATACGAACTAAGTTAGGATCACTTTTAACAAAATCAAACGAACTTAGTACGAATATCTTTATATTCTCAAATAAGGCTAGCGATTTCTATAATGAAAGATCCGAATCACTATGCAAACTTGTACAATGCATATGAAAAGAATCCAAAAAAGATCAGAGTGTTAGACAGCACCCTAAGAGAAGGTGAGCAACACCCAGGTGTTTCATTTACAAACAAACAAAGAATCCAAATTGCATGGATGTTAGATTATTTTGGAGTAGACCAAATTGAAATTTCTCCTGTCGTATCAAATGATCATAAAGAAGCAACAAAGACAATCATCAAGCAAGGTTTGAAGGCAGACATTGTTGCACATGGTAGAGCACTCAAAGAAGACATCGATATTTCACTTAGTTGTGATGCAAAATGGTGTGCTGCTTATCTAGGAATTTCAGATATTCATCTAAAAGACAAATTAAGAATTTCAAGAGAGGAGGCAATGAACAGAGCTGTTGAAACAGTAGAATATGCAAAATCCCATGGATTAAAAATTAGATTCACAGTAGAAGATGGAAGCAGGGCAGAGCCTGAATTCTTACTCAAAATGTGTAAGGCAATTGAAGATGCAGGGGTTGACAGAATTAGCCTACCTGACACTGTAGGAATTATGCGTCCTATTGGCATGTACAATTTTGTTAAAAAAGTAAGAGAGGTGGTAGATGTTCCACTTGATGCACATGTTCACAATGACATAGGACTTGCAGTAGCAAATGCATTTTCTGCATGTGATGCAGGGGTAGATCAAATTCATACAACAATTGACGGCATTGGTGAAAGAACAGGAATTCCACCACTTGCAGAAGTTGCAGTTGCATTAACGTACTTGTACAAATCACCAAATGATTTTAGACTAGATATGCTTCTAGATCTCTCAAGATTGATTGAAGAATATACTTCAATCAAGCCATATGACTCAAAACCCATCGTAGGTTCATCAGCATACAAACACAAGGCAGGAACTCACCTTGCAGCAATTCTTAGAAATCCCGCAGCATATGAGCCAATTCCACCTCGTGCAGTAGGAAATAGAAGAAGAATCGTATTTGGAGAATTAGCAGGAAAAACAGGGGCTGCCTATCTAATGTCCCTTTTAGGACTAGAAAAAGACGATGAACATGCAAAAGCAGTAGCTGCAGGACTAAAAGGTCTCAGAATGGGAGATCTAATCGAAATCCCATTAGAGGACAGACTTGAAAAAAAGATAATTAATGACAAATAAGGAAGGAATGTGAGGAAAAAATATGTCAAAATGTGAAGAATGTGATGCAGATATCTCGATTCCAAGCGATGCATTGGAAGGGGAAATCGTAACATGTCCGGAATGTGGCGCAAGTTTTGAATTAGCAAAAGGTTCAGACGGTTTCGATCTTAAGCCTGCCCAAACGGTTGGCGAGGATTGGGGACAGTGAGCCCAGACGTTACAATTCTTTACGATACCATCCGTTGGGAAGAAAAAGCTCTCTTAGAAGCTGGAAAGAAAAAAAATATCAACATTCAGATGGTAGATTGTAAGAAATTAGCTATAGATTTAGAAAAAAAGCCAGATGATTACGGAGTAGTGATTCAAAGATGCGTAAGCTATTACAGAAACTTGCATTCTACAGCTGCACTTGAAGGATTAGGTGTCAAAGTAATCAATTGTCTCAATACAGGAGTTTTTGCAGGAAACAAACTTTTCACCCATATGCTTTTGAAAAAAGCAGGAGTACCAACACCAGATGCAACAGTTGCATTTTCAAAAGATGCAGCTCTTCAAGCACTTGAAACACAAGGATTTCCCAAAGTAATCAAACCAACTGTTGGAAGTTGGGGAAGGTTAATTTCAAAATTAAATGATAAAGATTCTGCAGAAGGGGTTATCGAAAGTAGAGAAACCATGTATCCCATTTACCAAATTCATTATCTAGAAGAATTTGTAAAACGCCCACCAAGAGATATCAGGGCAATTATGGTGGGAGATAAAATTGTTGCAGCAATCTATAGAACATCAGGTAATGGAAATTGGAAGACAAACATGGCATTGGGAGGCGTTGCAGAAGAATGCAAAGTAACACCAGAGATGGAAGAAATGTGTATTAAGGCAAAAAATGCAGTTTATGGAGATATAGTAGGTGTAGATTTGATGGAAAGTGATGATAAAGGACTAGTAGTTCATGAAGTTAACAATACAACGGAATACAAAAACACAGTAAGAGTCTGTGGGGTTGACATTCCATCTCTAATGCTAGATTACGCAATAAAATCAAAGTAAGAATTGGACACTACATTTACGGTTACACCAAGATTTGCAGTAAAGATGCTTGAGAAAGCACTTAGACTTTACACACCATCTCTTAGCGAAAAGCCAATGGCAGAATTTCTTGCCGACAAATGTGATGATTTAGGATTTGAAGATATTCACATAGACGAGGTTGGAAACATTATTGCAAAGAAAGGTTCAGGATCTCCAAAAATCTTATTGTGTGGACATATGGATGTTGTTCCAGGAAAAGTCAAGGTCAGAAAAGAAGGAGATGCCCTTTATGGGAGAGGTGCATCAGATGCAAAAGCACCACTAATGGCAATGCTTTTTGCAGCAGCTGCAATTCAAAACAACAATGGCACAGTAACATTTGTAGGAGCTGTTGATGAAGAGGGAAATGCAACAGGAATTAAGAATTTAGTTAAAGAGAACATGGATATCGATTATGCGATTTTTGGAGAACCAAGTGGGATTAAGCAAGTTACCATAGCATACAAAGGAAGACTAGCCATAAATCTAAAGATCAGTGTTGAAGATAGTTCTCATGCAAGTGCGCCATGGCTCTCAAAAAATGCCATTCATGAATCAATGATCTTTGTAAGAGAACTCAAAGAAAAGCTAGAGCATGGACAAGAAGAAAAATCCAAAGGAATGATGCTTACTGCAACAATGACTGAAATCAAGGGCGGTACTAGTCATAATGTTACACCAAAAGACTGTGAAACCACATTTGATATTAGAATTCCAGTAGACATGGATTGCAAATCAGTGGAACAAAAAATTGCAACTCTTGTCAAAGATATTGCCCAAGAAAGAAAAGTTGAAGCTTTTTACTCAATTCTTGATGAAACAGAACCATTTGAGGCACCACATAATTCTCCACTTGTAAGAGCATTTACTTTGGGAGTAATGGAAGTAGAGCATTCACGACCCACCCTAATTAGAAAAACAGGTACAGGGGACATGAATGTTATTGGGAATCAATGGGATATCCCAGTGGTCACATATGGTCCAGGGGATCCTCATGAAGCACACACAATCGACGAAAAGGTTTCAATTGATGAGTATCTAAGAGGAATTGAAATTCTAAAAAAGACTCTACAGCATTTAAAAAGACTCCATGATAGAAAGATGAAGTAATGCTCTGGTTTATAGGACTAGGAATTTCGGGTTCAAAATCCATTCCTAGTGAAGCAATGGATGTTTTAGCAAAAGCAGACATTGTATATCTTGAGCAATTTACCAGTCCAATTTCAAAATCAGATTTTATAAAAATCAAAAAAATGACCAAAGGAGAATTCAAGCCTGCAAAGAGATGGCTTGTTGAAGACGGAAATGAAATTTTACAAAACGCAAAAAAGAAAAAAGTTGTCTTGTTATCTTATGGAGATCCATACATTGCAACAACTCATATTGAATTAAGAACAAGAGCTATTGAGGAAAAAATTAAAACATTTTCTATCCATGCATCATCGTCTCTAACATCAATGATAGGTGAATGCGGTCTCCATTTTTACAAAGTTGGAAGAATAGCAACCATCATGAGTGAAATGAAATCGCTAACAACTCCCTACTACGTGATATACAAAAATATCATTGAAGGTAACCATACTGTTTTACTTTTAGAATATAATCAAGATAAAGATTTTTTCTTGGATCCAAAAGACGCATTAGCAGGATTAATAGATACAGAAAAGGGGCAAAAAAGAAAAGTCATTAGCGAGTCAAGCTATGTGATTGTAGCATCAAGAATAGGATTCAAAGATCAGGCAATCATTTCTGGGAAAATCTCAAGTTTAAAGAAAAAAGATTTTGGAAAACCACCACACACAATCATCATCACGGGCAAACTACATTTCACAGAGTCAGATGCATTAAAGATTTTAGGTCAATGCCTAGATGAGCCCATAGATAATTCAGAGAAAACAAAAAAGATTTCAAAACAAATGATGGAAAAATATGTACCGATGGTAAGAGAAGCACTTGAAGAAATAGAGCCTCATTACAGGGGCAAAAAAGAATACCAAGTAATTTTAGAAAACGCTGAGTTATACATTCAAGACGCAGAGAAATTTCTAGAAGATGGTCAAGAAGAAGTGGCAATTCTTAGCATAGGATATGCTGATGGGTTAGTGGATGCACTTAGACTTGCAAAAGGTCTGGATCCAAAGATGTAGTTAATAGATGAATTAAAGAGAGGGGTTTGAGAAGAAACTATGATGGACATAACTGAGAAAGCAATTTTGAGGGCAATGTACATTGGTCAAATAATTGCAAAATCAGGTACAGAGATCATTCAGGAAAACAGCAAATTAACAAAAGGATTCATCAATTCAAAAATTGATGAACTCATAAAAAATCAGATTGTAAATGAAGACAGAACTACATTAACTGAACTGGGACGAGAATCACTCAAAGTTGTTTTAGCAGGAGGGGTTTTTGATATTATTCATCCAGGGCATATTTACACACTAAATGCAGCACGTGCATTAGGTGATGTTTTGGTAGTAGTTGTTGCAACAGACAATACAGCCATTAGAATGAAAAAAAGAAAACCACTTCACAATCAGGAACAACGTCAAGAGTTAGTAAATTCATTGAAAATGGTAGATCTTTGTTTGATTGGTCAAGAAGACGATATTTTCAAAACAGTCAATCTAGTTAGGCCACAAGTTATCGCATTGGGATATGATCAAATCCACCAAGAGAAATTCATCACCGAAGGATGCAAAAGGATCAACCTAGATGCACAAGTAGCAAGGCTTCAATCTCCCATTCCAGATAGTTCAAGTTCAAAGATTGAAAAAGAATATGGTGAATCGATTCACGGAATTTAAAAAAATTATTGTTTAGCGGTTAGGACATAGCATTTTGCTTTGTGATGAATTGTGTTGATGATATCGTCATAATGAGTAGATTCAGTCATGGACAATTTTGGATAGTCAACAATTAACAGACCGACTTTGTTTTCTTTTACATAATCAATTACCCAATGGGCAATAGAGTCAGTTAAAGCAAATTTTGTTTTTATTGGTATATTTTCTTTTTCAGCAATTTTTTCCCATTTTATCAATTCAGACTTGATTTTCTCCTTTCTTTTTTGCAATGCTATCTTGTCTGCTTTTGTCTCAAAAAAATGAAACATAGGTGGTTTTTGATAAAAGCATTCAATAATAGACAAAGGACATTCTAATTTCTTTGCCAATTGTAGCCCTAATTCAAAAGACTTTTTGTCATGAGTAGGCGTAATTATCGCAACAGTGATTTGTTTGAACAATTAGTAATACTAGTAATTGTAAGTTAATCAATATTTTGTTAAGGGGTTATGGGGATTTTTATAGTGACTTTAGATCCATCTTTTAGTTTTCCAGATTTTCTAATGCATATCTTTGAAATTAATTCCACAATAGAATCATCATGATGAGTCCTTTCCAAAATAATTAGCTGGCAATCAATTGAGTTGTTTAGCTTGGCAGGAAAACATTTTACCCAACCATAAGTTCTTTTGCCATCTGAAAAACTCTTAATCTTAATTCCATCAAGAGTCTCAAATTGCTTGATTGCCTCTTGGTGAACTTTTTTGTCCAACCTAACATTTAAAGTTCCTGGAAATGGGACAAACCCAATTTTAGATTTGAACTGTTTTGTGTATCCTTTTAGCGACATATAGTATGCGCCTTCACCCATCCCAGATACCAGCACCCCCTTGAGCTCTACATGAGAGGGTGAGGAATTCAGGCTTTTTTGCAAGATTGTTGAGAGTTTTACCATTTCAGAGAATCCCTTTGGAGTGATTTTGACTGAAATATTTCTGCCGCTAATTATTCTCTCAATGAATTGGTTATTTTCTAATTCCAGTAAATGTTTGGATGCTGCTTGTTGAGACTTGTCTATGTTCTTGCCAAGAGAGGACGTGGTGATTGTGACAAAGTTGTGTTTTGCTCCTTTAGATAAAAGATATGCGAGGGTTAAGATGTGCTGAATTTTTAGTTCAGTCATCTAGAAATCCTATGCTACGCCTAGGTCACCGAATGTTTTTAGAGTCATTCCATCAGAGTTTGTTAATTTTGCAACTCTGTGACCGATTACACATTCAATGCCAGCGTTTTTGGCACCCTCTAAGAGCCTCTGTGTAATAATTCCGTCTAAGAAGAGATATTTTATTCCAGACTGTGTTGATAGTTTACTAACAACTTCACTGATTGGAACTTTGAAAATCTCTTTTTGGTCTGCATCTAATGCAACTGCTTCAAGTGTTTCATTAAGATCTGGGAAAACCTTTGCAGCCATATCAGCTAGTGGTTTATCGTCTTCACTTTTTAGAACAGGAGCTTCGCCACCAGATTTAATTTGATCAGCAATAGGTCTAAGAATTTCATCAATTCTTTCAGGAGATAGTTCTTCAACTTCAATTCCTGTATCAGCTCTAAGTTCATAATCAATTGGCACAACTGATTTTAGTTCTTTTAGGATAAATCCGCCTGCTCTGTCACCATCAGTGAATGCAACAATAGTATCTTTTGAGGAACATAATTCCTTAATTGATTCATCTATTTTTGCACCTTCAATTGCAAGAGCATTATCGTATCCTGATCTTAGAAGATTGATCACATCAGCTCTTCCTTCAACAAGAATAATCCAATTTGCATCAAACACTCCAGAACTACATGTTAGTTTGGATGGGCCATAAGTTGTGAGTTTTCCAGAGTCTCCAGCATGTACATCTTTCAACATGCTTTCTCCTTCACTAACAGTTTTCGTAGCCCAACGTTGCTTGATTTCTTTGGCACGTTTTACAATATCATCCTTCTTTGCTGCTCTAACATCATCAATTGATTCTAGTTTGAATGAACAGTCAAAAGGACCGACTTTGTCAATGCTCTCAATTCCGGCTGCAATTAATGCACAAGTATCAATATCAGTACTCATCGGAAGCAGAGCATCTCCAGCAGTTGTATTTGCGGTAGATTTTGAATTGACTTCAATACGTCCTACTTTTGATACTCGTTGCAGTTCATTCAGATTCATCTCTGGGCCCAACAGTCCTTCTGTTTGGCCAAAGATGGCTCCGATTATGTCTGCTCTTTCAACGAGCCCATCAACTTCAAAGGAAAGTTTAACATGATATTTGACAATTCCTGATTGAGGCATAAATTATTCATCTCCTTAATTATCATATTTTGACTCTCTAGTTTCGATATATGAGGGTATCGCAGAATCGAAATAAATGAGATATCAAGCAGAAAAGCATAGTTTACACTAGAAGAGCATCTAAAAATGAAAAAATATTGTTGTTTATTCAGTGCTAAATGAGTGACCACATGAACAAGATTTCACAACATTAGGATTGTTGATTTTAAATCCAGAGCCCATAAGGCTTTCAATATAGTCTACGTTTGCACCTTGTAGATGGTCTACACTATAGCTGTCAACTAATAGTTTGACACCATTTTCCTCCATTACCAAGTCATCTTCTTCTGGTGCTTTTTCAAAGCCCATTCCGTATGACAGACCAGAGCAACCTCCGCCTTGAACATATACTCTAAGGTATTCTGGTTTTTCGGCTTCTTCTTTCATGAATTCTTTGATTTTTTCAGCTGCCTTGGGAGTAACAGTGATCATCTTTTGTGTTTGTTCAGATGCCATATTGATAAAAAAAGTCGTTTCAAATTATAATAAGCTTTTCACACCCAACATACTAGTAATTCAAGAAAATAAGAAGGAAATTAGGAATAGCTTATTTTTTTGACTTGTTGACAAAAGCAGTCATGCGTTCTTCTCTGTCAGGATGAGTAAAGCAATTTCTCCAAGCAAGGAGTTCAACTGCAAGTCCAGTATCAAGATCAGCATTTCTTCCTTTGTTAATTGCTACCTTGGACATTTGTACGCCCATTGTAGAGTTTGCGGCAATTTGTTGTGCCATTTTCAAAGCTTCTTCTTGTAATGAGGCCAAAGGAACTACTTGGTTCACTAGACCAATTTCTTTTGCCTCATCTGCTTTGATCATTTTGCCGGTATAGACCAGCTCTTTTGCTTTTGCTATTCCCACAATTCTCATCAATCTTTGTGTTCCACCCCAACCAGGAGGAATACCAATTGTAACTTCTGGTTGACCAAGTTTTGCAGTATCTGCTGCAATTCTAATATCGCAAGACATTGCAAGTTCACAACCCCCACCTAATGCAAAACCATTCACAGCTGCAATTGTGGGTTGTTTTACAAGCTCAACTGTTGCAGTAACAAGTTGTCCTGTCTTTGCATATTCAACGGATTCATCTGCAGAGATTTTTGACATGTATTCAATATCAGCTCCTGCAGAGAATGCTTTTTCTCCTTCACCTGTTAAGATGATGACTTTAACGCTGTCATCTTGGTTGAGGGTTTCAAAAGTTTTGATGAGCTCTTTTGCAACATCTGTATTCATAGCATTTAGTTTGTCAGGTCTGTTAATCTTGACAGTACAAATGCCGTCAGAAGTAGATGTAGTAACTAGAGACATGAATACAGACCAAGTAATGCGAGACTTAAATGTTATCTATTTTCCGCGTACTTTGCCCCATTGAGACAATGCAGCTGCGGCTGCAACCCAAGTTCTAAGATCCTGATAAACTGGAACATTGTGTTTCTCAATTAGTTTAATCATTTTTTCAGTATATGGACCACCATTACCACCAGCTAAAAGTGGTTTCTTTCCTTTCTTTTGGAAATCAGCTAAATACTCAACGATTGTTTCTTCAAGTGGATCATCTTGGAAAACAAACCATGGCATTGCAATGTCAATATTTTTCTCATCCATGAATTGTTGAATAACAAATCTATAATCATCTGCAGTTGCACCGCCACCTACATCAGCAGGATTGCCATTATGGATTGGGACAGCAGGTGGGAAACGATCCTTCATTTTTTTGAGAAGGTTTGGAGATAATTTTCCTATTGTAAGTCCAAATTTTTCTAACTGATCAATACCACCAATCATAGGACCAGCACCGTTACTGGTCATAGCAACACGATTTCCTTTTGCAGGAGGTTGCCATGCTAGTGCCTTTAATACGCCAGCTAATTCTTGATAACTATCAACGGAGATAATTCCTGCCTGCTTGAATGCACCCATAATGATTGCATTTGAACCACCAAGAGAACCTGTATGTGATGCAGCTTGTTTTGCACCTGCAGCAGTTCTTCCACTTTTCCAAATTATAATTGGTTTTTTCTTTTCTTTCATTACACGTTTGGCAGTATTGATGAATTTTCGTCCATCGCCAAATCCTTCAACATACAATCCTATTACTTTAGTTTGAGGATCATTTGCAGCATACCATATCATATCTGCTTCATCAACATCAGAACGATTACCAAAACTAATCATCTTAGACAGACCAAACACATCAGCAGATTCTAACATGCTGATTCCCATGGTTCCACTTTGTGAAAAGAATGCTACAGGACCTAATTTGGAACGAACCATTCTTTCTTGTCCTTGGAATGCACAATCAAGACGATTAGCAGCATTAAACATTCCAATACAGTTAGGACCAATGATTCTAATTTTGTGTTTTTTAGACAATCTTGCTACTTCAGCTTCATATGCTGCACGTTCTCCACCAAGTTCTTTTCCCCCACCTGAAACAATTACAACACTGTGCACTCCTTTCTTTGCACAATCTTCAAGAACAGGAGGGGTCATAGACAAGTCAACAGATATTACAACTAAATCTACATTTGCCGGAATATCTGCAACTGAAGGGTAGCATTTTTGATCAAAGATTTTATCGGCCTTTGGATTAATTGGATAGACTTTACCTTTGAAATCATAATTTACTAAACTATCTAAGATAGAGTTTCCAATCTTTCCTTTACTAGCAGATGCACCAACTAGTGCAACAGACTTGGGAGTAAAGAACGTCTCCATGTCAGTAATGTTTGGTTTAGATTTAGAGATAGAATTCTTTTTGATTTCTTTGTTTAGGATAATCTTTGCATCAACTACAAAGTGAGATTTTGGATATACAACTACAGGGTTAAAGTCAATACTGTTAATGTAATCTGCGTTTTCTACTCCTAGTTTTCCAATTTGTACAAGCATTTTTGCAACCATGTTTGTATCAATAGGCTCACTTCCTCTGAATCCCTTGAGGAGTTTTGAACCCTTTAGTTCGTTAAGCATAGATTTTGCATCAGAAGTTGTAATAGGTAGCATCCTAAATGCAACATCTTTCATAACTTCAGTCATAATTCCGCCAAGTCCAACCATAATTACAGGACCAAACTGTGAATCATTTTGAATTCCAACAATTAATTCAACACCTTTTGGAACCATCTTTTCAAGAAGAATTCCTTTTACATCAACTCCTTTCTTTTTTGAAAGACGTCCATACATGTCTTTGAATGTCTTTTTTACATCATTGACATTATCAATTCCAACTTTAACTCCACCAACATCAGTTTTGTGTAAGATTTGTGGCGAAACAACTTTCATTACCAAAGGAAAACCAATTTTCTTTGCTTGTTTTGCAGCTTCTTCAGCAGAAGTTACAAGTGCATAAGGCGGTACTTTAACGCCATAAGTTTTGAGTATTGATTTTGATAATTCTTCAGTGATGACTTTGTGATCGGTGCGAATTGTTTCTTCAAAGATTTTTTTCACTGAAGCCATAGTTCGATCGTTGGAATCAAAACTCAGTATATTAAACTTTGGTCAAAGATCAAATGATGATTTGAAATTCTTGTAAAAATTCTTCATATTGTTTTTTACAAGTGAGATATTTTCATCAATATCCGATCTAATTTTTTCTGGGTCAATGTAAGGAATCTGTTCCAACTTTTCCTGGGTTTTATCAAGCCAAAGATTTATCATATTCTCATTTACTTCCATATGGAATTGTAATCCAACTGCACTTTTGTATTGAAATGCCTGATTTTGATAAATTTCTGAATGTGCTAACCTAGTAGCACCTTCAGGTAAATCAAATGTATCACCATGCCAATGAAAAACAGTAAAAGGGTTTTCAAAGCCTGAAAATAATTTGGGATCATCAGGAATTAAATCGCTGTAAAATCCAATCTCTTTTTTTAGACCACTGTAAACTTTAGCTCCAAAAGTTTTTGCAATTAATTGTGAGCCTAAACATATGCCTAAAACAGGAATGTTAGCATCAACGCTTTTTTTGATAAGATTCTGTTCTTCTAAAAGATAAGGAAGATCATCATTTGCGCTTTCAGGTGCACCTAAAATTACAACAAGAGAATATTTTCTATCAGGAAGTTTTTCAGTTTTTGCATGAACGGAGTGAATTTCAAAACCGTCTTGTTGCAATAGTTCGCCTAAAAATCCAGAACCTTCAATTCGAGTGTTTTGAACAAGTAAGACATCACTCACAGTTAATTTTTAGCAAAAGTGCTTAATATGTTAAAGTGAAAAATATCATGTGCTTGTAACCGAGCAAGAAATTCAAGAAATAAAGGATTTTGTATCACAGTTAAACACTATGAATGAAAGTGTAGTTGTTGTTGAAGGAAAAAGAGATGTAAGAGCTCTGAGAAAAATGGGTTTTTCTGGAAAAATTTTAGAATTTCACAAGTTTGGCGGAATGGTAAATTTTGCAGACTCTGTTGCAAAGTATGAAAGACTGATTATTCTTTTTGATAGAGATAGAAAAGGAAGAACATTAACAGGAAAAACAATCCAGTTGTTACAACGTAGAACAAGAATTGATCTTTCTTTCAAAAGAAAGCTACGTAGTATAACTAAAGGAAAAATAGTATTTGTAGAACAGCTGGTTTGTTATGAATCATATCTGTTTTAGTTATGGCCAAATGCCTTTTTGTTCAAATGCTTCTACAACTCTTTGAACTGCAAGTGCCATTGCAGCCTTTCTCATGTCAATCTTGTGTTTCTTTGACATTTCATATGCATCTCTGAATCCTTTTGTGATGTTTGCTTCCATCTTGTTTGCAACTTCATCAAAGGTCCAATAGTAACCCATGTTATTTTGTACCCACTCCAAGTAAGAAATACATACACCACCAGAGTTTGCCAAGATATCAGGAATTACCAATATCTTATTCTTGTATAGAATAGGATCTGCCTCTGGCAAAGTTGGACCATTTGCGGCCTCACCAATAATTTTACATTTCAGATTTTTTGCAATCTTTGCATCAATCTGATTTTCCAGAGCACCTGGAATTAGAATATCACATTTTGTTGTAAGCAATTCTTCAGTAGAGACTGTTTTGCTCCCTGGGAAGTTAACAACGGAACCTGTCTTTTCTTTATGGGCTATGAGTTTTTCAGTCTTGAATCCATTTGGGACAATTATAGAGCCTTTAGAATCACTTGCACCAATTATTTTTGCGCCCATCTTCTCAAGATATATTCCTGCAAAGGTGGATGCATTTCCAAATCCTTGTAATACAACTTTGGCACCTTTTAGTTTAATCTTGAGAGCTTTTGCAGCCTCTCTTACACAATAAGCAGTTCCCAATCCAGTTGCAACATTTCTTGCAAGTGAACCGCCCATTGAGATAGGTTTACCAGTAATTACGCCTGGTGAATATTGATTATCGTTAAGTTTGCTAAATGTATCCATAATTTGGGTCATTTCTCTTCCAGTTGTATAAACATCCGGAGCTGGAATGTCTTTTCTTGGTCCAATAACCTCAGCTATTTTGTAAGCAAAACCTCTGGTGAGTCTTTCCATTTCACCGTCGCTGAGTTTTTCAGTTTTTGGATTTACAAAAATTCCACCTTTTCCACCTCCAAGAGGAACATCGACAATTGCACATTTCCAAGTCATCCAAGATGAAAGTGCCATAACTTCACGTTCCATGTATTCAACTCCACCTTTTGGATCAAAGTACCTGATACCACCTTTGTATGGACCTCTGTCATTGTTATGTTGACTTCGAAAACCTGTGAAAACTCTAATTTTTCCGTTGTCCATTTTAACTGGAATTTTAACTCTCAAAAGTCTGTTAGGCATTGCAAGATATTCACGCAGTCCTTTGTCTTTTATGCCAAGAACATCACATGCATCATTTACTTGTTTTGTTGCATTTTCAAAAGGATCGTTCTTGACCAAGATATTTTTCAGAATTGTTCATATTATATTTAAGTTTGGTTCAGAAAGTTAGATCGCATAAATTATGAATTAATGATAAACTTTCTTGTGATTCATTTTTCGGTCTAGTTTGTCAATTGCCTCGTCTAGTGCACGAATGTTGATTTCAAGGAAGTTGGACAAATGAAAAAGGGCACCATATTTTTCGCCAATTTTTGTTACCATGTTGTTTTTTTCTAAAACTTTGAGATGGTGCTGAACAGCCTTGTAATCTAAATCCAATTCTTGGGCAAGTTGATGTGTGTTGTATGGCTTTTCTAGTAAATTCATAATTATTCTCATCCTAGTAAAACCACCTCTAGTGCTTGTAAATAAGTAAAGCAATAATTTTCTAGTCTGTTTGTCTGGTTTTCTATGCTCAGGCTGAGATCTACAATTTAACATCTGTTTGAATTCAAGTAATTGAGTATTAGTCATGCTCTTACGCATAATTTGCTGAAATCACTTAAAACATTATTTCCAGATCCTATCCAATTCACATCCAGAGACAAGATAATTACCCTTAAATTGACTGAGGAGGAACTCGTGATGACATGATGGCATCACGCGGTTATGATATGACACCTACAATGTATTCGCCAGATGGTAGAATTTACCAAGTAGAGTATGCTATGGAGACTGTAAAAAGAGGAACCCTAGCATTAGGAATCAAGACAAAACAGGGAGTCATTATGGCAGTAGAAGAAAAACCAAGAGCATTACAGACTTCAAATATAACTCAAAAAATATTCCAAGTAGATTTCCATATCGGAGTGGCAGCTGCAGGATACATTCCAGATGCCAGAGTACAAGTTGACAATGCAAGATTATTCTCTCAAGGTAACAAAATGACTTATGATGAATCAGTTGAGGTTGCAACAGTTGCAAAGCACTTGGCAGATCAATCACATCAATATACTCAATATTCAGGAGTTCGTCCAAACGGTGTTGCATTGATTATTGCAGGAGTTGATCAACAAGGTGAAAAAATCTATGTTACTGATCCAAGTGGAACTTTTGTTCAATATGCAGCAATTGCAATTGGTGCAGGTTCTGATGAAGTTAATGCATTTTTGGAAAAACATTATGATTCAGAAATGAGTCTAGAAGATGCTGCAGCATTAGCAATTGCATCAATTAATCTAAAGGCAGAACAAAAAGAAGGGTTGAATCATGTTAAAATGGCAAAGGTGACATCTGAAAAGAAAATCTTTGAAAAAATTTCAGAGTCAGAGTTGGAATCTTATGCAAAAAATGTATCCAAATTTTCTACAGCATAATCAAGATTTTGAAAACTATTCAAACTAGTTCATAGAGTCGATAAACAATGGGTTTAGGAAGTTATTGGGGTGAAGTAATAGAAGTACTACGTGAAATTATCCCAATTTATGACAAAGTCAATTCATACATTTCTCTTGGAAAAGATATAGAGTATAGAAACAGAGGAATTTCAGGAAGAGTGTTCCCAGGAAACAAAATTCTTGATGCAGGATCCGGATTTGGAAATATGTCAAAAACGGCACTAAACATTTGTGATGGTAAAATATCAATCACCCTTTATGATCCTCTTGTACCAATGTTAAAAAATACAAGTACATTTTTTGAGAAAACTCCAGATATGGCAAATGGGGTTTTTGAGCACATTCCATTTAGAGACGAAGAGTTTGATGCAGTACTATGCGGGTATTCACTAAGAGATGCAATAAATTTACGAATAGCAATTTCAGAAATTCATAGAGTTCTAAAAAAAGACGGAAGATTTGTCATTGTAGATTTAGGTAAACCAGATGAGGGTTTTATTAGATTAGGAGTTTCATTTTACCTCAGATGTATTTTGCCAATTCTTGCATTCTTTGCAGGAGGTAAACTAGGTTTGAAATTTGGTACATTGTATGGAACTTACAGAAGATGGCCAAAAAATAAAAAACTTGAAGAATTACTGCTTGAAAAATTTTCCAAAGTAGAGTTTGAGAAAGATCTTATGGGTGGCGCAATAATGGTTGCCGCATACAAATGAAGAGAATACTAATTCTTGTCAATATTACAGGATTAATCATAGGAATTTCATATGGATTACACGGTCCAATCCTCCCAGTATTTGCAAAAAATATCATCGGAGCTTCATATTCAGAACTGGGACTAATTGGGCTTGCAAATTTCATCCCATACATGTTCATCCCAATATTTGTCGGAATTCTTTTAGACCGATTCAACAATGGATATCTACTTGCATTAGGTGCCACAATAAATTCAGTATCAATTTACTTGTTATCCATTGCACAATCAGTGCCAGAAATAATGGGGTTTAGGATTATGACAGGGGTGGCTCATGCATTTTTCTGGCCACCATGTGAATCAATCATATCAAATCACAGTAAAGAAAAGGACAGAGTCAAGAACATTTCTTGGTTTACCATGTTTTTTGTAATTGGTTTTATGATAGGCCCATTGATTGGAAATGCATTTCTTGAAGGAGCAGATGTCACATATAGAATACTATTTCAGATAACAGGATTTATTTTATCTACAGCAATAATTTCAGCCATTTTAGCCTCAAGAAAGAGCATTACAAACCATCATGAAAAAATTTCAATTGCATCAATCAAAGAAATGAAGAGATTTCCAATAGCCATCATATTATTGGTTTTTTTCACATCATCATTTGGAATTATCTTAACAATCTATCCAGCATTTCTAAATGACAATGGTATGTCAGATAGAGATATTCTCTATTTGTATTTTGTATTCGGAATATCAAGAGTTGTGTCACTTGCATTTGCAGGAAAACTTTCAAGGAAAACAAGCCATACTTTGATTGCAGCTGCAATGTCAGTATCATTAGGATTAGGTTTGTCAGTTGTATCAGAGTCTATCATAACATATGGAATTGCATTAGTATTGATGGGGTTTGGATTTAGCATATTCTTCCCATTAACACTTGAAATAATTTTAAGTAAAACAAAAAAAGGAATATCGGGAAAAATTATTGGAGCATATGAAACTGTGTTTGGAATAGGATGGGCCATAGGACCAACCATAGGGGGGCCGATTACTCAATCATTTGGAGATCAGTCCCCATACATAGTATTTGGAATTATAGGAATAGGAATTACAGCCATTGCAATAACATTCAGAAAAAAATTAGAGCCAAAAAGAATTCAAAATATCTAGAGCAAAAAGAAAATTAGATGGATGTAGTTCCACGTTTTTTAGTACAGATGTCAAGTGCATCTTCTACAGCCATTACAAAGACTTTACCGTCTCCTTTTTCCCCGGTACAAGCTACTTTTGCAATTGAATCAAGTATATCATCTAACTTAGGATCATCGACTACACAGATTATCATGTCTTTTGAGAAATACTGACCAACAAGTGGCGGATCCTCAGAACCTTGACCTTGTACATGATGAATGGTAACTCCTCCAACCCCATTTTTCTTGATTGCAGCGACAGTTTTGTCTCTGAGCTCAGGTCGAACTATCACTTCGATTTTCTTCATGTTTAGAATTTATGAAGATGTTCTTTAAATAAATACGGATATTCTCGTGTGTGATTTTCAGCAACAATGCGGTTTACTGAAAAATAGGCACAAAAATCCAACATTAGATTTAATTTCAAATCAAGGTATTCTAGGATATGATTGATTATTCATTGAACATAGTAGGGAGTGAATGGATAATCATAATTTTTGTAGCCCTAGTGTTGATTTTAGGAACAAACCAGCTTCCAGGCGCTGCAAGGAAAATTGGAAAAGCAGTCAATGAGTACAACAAAGCAAAAAACGATGTTCAAAACCACATGAAAGACATTACAAACCATAATGTGGATGTTTCAGGCCCTGTAGAAAATGAAAGACAAAAGCTTGAGATGATTGCAAAATCATTAGGGATAAGGGTGGAAGAAAAATCAGATGATGAGCTGAGAAAAATTATCTCAAATAAAATAGGACAGAAAAAGATAAACGAAGCAGAGAATAAGTCAAAAAATAAATCAAATAATTAATCAGATTTAATTCGGTAGAGATTCATGTCTAATCTTTTTTTTGCAAATTTGTAATATTCAGGAACAATTTCAAAACCTAAAAATCTCCTATTCATGGATTTACTTACAACAGCAACTTGACCAGATCCAAGAAATGGGTCTAAGACAATATCATTTTTTTGACTAGAGTATTGCAATAATTTTTCTATTAGTTCTGCAGGTAGTTTTGTTGGAGTTTTTTCATCACCAGTCCAATATTCTCTTTTAATTTCCCAAACATCTTCTTTGTCTTTATAGTGTAAACTACGACCTTCCTTGGTTTTAGAATCTTTTTTGAATCTTGAAAACGGAAAGAATTTTCTTTTCTTATCATCCTTACACACATAAAGACAGTGATAGTGAGAAGTGACAAACTTTTTTCTTGTCACAACTCCAAACTGATATTTCCAAATAATATGATTCACAGTTGTGAATCCCACATCATCTAAAGCCCTAAGAATATCTTTGAGATTATTCCATCCTGAGAACACATACATGCTTCCAGAATTTTTTAGAATTCGATATACTTGACTCATCCATTCATAAGTAAAATCATAGTAATCTTTGGCTAAAATTTCATTATAACCAGACATGACTCTTGAGGACAACCGGTTATAATTTGCTTTTTTAGCCTTGAAATTTATGGCAAAAGGAGGATCAGTAATTACCAAATCAACCTTATTTTTTGGAATACTCAGCATTCCCTCCATACAATTAGAATTGTAGATATTGTTGATTTGGATTTTTTTCATTTTTAACAAAAAGACTACATCCTCGTTTAATAATGTCGTGAAAGTTGAAAAATACACTCAAACAATAAATCATGAACTTCACACATCATAAGTGATATAGTTGAAATTTTCATGTCCAAAATGCAAAGCAAAATTAGAGATTCAAAAAACATTCAACAAAAAAATGCACATCTCATGCAGTTGTGGAATAGAAGATCTGTTAGAATTTAAGAAAAATATCGACGAAGTTTATTTAGAATTTTTAGCAAGATTTGATGAAGGTTCAGTATCAGAAAAAGGAATCTCAGATGATCTAAAGGAAGAGGGAATTGTAAGGGCAGAAAATGAGATCAAAGAGATGATCGGAAAGCAAAATCCAGACAAAATAACAGAGTCAATTCTTTATTCAAAAAAAGATTATGTATCTCAGTACAAGATTCTTAAAAATCCAGAGCCAGAAATGGGCTCTATAGTAGAAGAGGTTGGACTGGATGAATCAATTACAAGTTATCTCAAGGAAATAGGAATAGAACAGTTTTACAAATTTCAGGAAGACGCAATTCAAGAAATATCATTTGGAGAAAACATAATCATTGAAGCTCCTACTGCTTCAGGTAAAACAGAGGCATTTTTGATTCCAGTTATTCAAAAGATCAAAAAAAATGCAGACCAAACATCAAATGTTTTTGCGGTGTTTGTATACCCCACAAAGGCTTTGTCACGAGATCAATATCCAAAAATTCAGAAATTTGCAAAAAAGATAGGGATCAGAGTAAGCGTATTTGATGGAGACACAGAACAATCTGAAAGGCGCGAAATAATTGAAAACCCACCACAAATCATTGTGACAAATTTCGATGTCATACATTATCACTTGTGGCATCAAACAAAGTTTGCATCGCTTCTGTCTACAATCAAAATACTAGTAGTTGATGAGACACATGTTTATTCTGGAATTTTTGGCTCAAATATACACTATATCATAAAGAGGCTCAAGAGAATATGCTCAAAAAAGATTCAGTTTGTCGCAGCATCAGCTACTCTTAAAGATGCAAAAGACTTTTGTCAGCAATTATTTGGAGAAAAAATGAGCCTAATTCACGGTTCTGGCAGAAAAGGACAAACAGATTTTGTTATGCTTTTTCCTTCACTTAGAACACAAAGAGCATTGATGGTAGATTTGACAAAACGAATGACTGAAGAAAATCACAAGACGATGGTCTTTAACAATTCTCATTTAAACTCTGAACTTTTAGCAATACAAGCTAAAAAACAAAAAGTCAACATCAAAGTTCACAGAGCAGGATTGATGGTAAATTACAGAAAATCAGTTGAAAGAGATTTCAAAGAAGACAAACTCGCAGCTATATCATGTACACCTACACTTGAACTTGGCATAGACATTGGAAATGTAGATTGTGTTATTTCATCAACAATCCCAGTCAATAGATTAGTTCAGAGGATTGGAAGAGCTGCAAGAAAAGGTCAGAGGGGTTATGCGTTTTTAGCACTTGGAAATGATCCAATTTCACAATACTATAAGAATCATCCAGACGATTATTTTGAAGATGTTGAAAGAACATACATTGATCCAAAGAATCCATTTGTAGAAGAATTTCAAGTGTTAGCAATGGCATGTGACAAACCAATTTCCAAACATGAGTTAAAAGAACATCAAGAAGTCATCAATTATCACATCAATGAAGGTAATGTAGTTGAATTCAATAATAGAATAATTCCAAACTTTGACAAAATTGGTTCAATGTTAAATGATTATAGCATCAGAGGTATTGGAAAGTCAATAGATATTTTCTTAAATGACAAAAAGGTAGGTGACAGAATCCTCCCAATTGCACTAGAAGAACTTCACAAAGATGCAATTTATTTTCTTGCAGGAACAAGATACAAAGTAAAGGAATTTGGATATCCAAAAAAAAATTATGCAAAATTAGAAAGAATTCCAAGAGACTATCCATACTATACAAAAGCACTTACTGAAGAATGGCCAACTATTGAAACAGTATATGATAGAAGAAAAGCATTTGGAGTGGAAGTTGCATTTTGTAAACTCCACATTCAGAAAAAGGTCTATGGTTATGTCAACATTGAGCTAGGTCAAGAGGTCACTCAGGGGGAAAAAATATTGCTTGATTATCCATTAGAGTATGATTTTGTAACAAAAGGCATTGTATTTCATGCCCCAAGACCATTAAAGGAAATCCAAAAGGCAGAAGATGAGGACTATACAGAGGCTAGCGGATACCATGCAACTGAACACGTAGTTATTGAAGGAAGCAATATGATAACTGGTGGAGTGTCCCAAGATTTGGGAGGAATTTCGCTTGGTACATCAGGTTTGATTTTCATATACGATGGTGCCATAGGAGGAAATGGTGCAAGTAAAGCACTTTACGACAGATTTGAAAAAGCAATTGAAAGGAGCATGTTTATTGTAAAAGAATGTCCATGCAAAAATGAATCAGGATGTCCTCGATGTACATTTTCATATAGATGTGGAAACAACAATGAATTTCTCCACAAATATTCAGCACTTGAAGTATTATCAAGAATTAATGACGGAGAAAAAACAGAACTAATTGATCCTACAGAGGGAGACAGGCCTCTTGTTTAATCAAAATGGGATAAATATGACAAGAATTTAGAAACATTATGGAAAAAGTAGCTCTTGTAACAGGCAGTTCATCAGGAATAGGATTTGAAACATCACTTGCTCTTGCAAGAGACGGGTACCATACATTTGCAAGTATGAGGGATGTCAACAAAGGGGGAAAATTGCGAGAAATTGCAGAAAAGGAAAACATTCCAATAGACATTATAGAACTCGACGTAGATAAAGAAGAATCCATCACATCTGCAATTAAAAAAACCATAACAGAAGGTGGGAGGATAGATGTTGTTGTAAATAATGCAGGATATGGTCAATTCGGATGTACAGAAGATGTATCAGTTGATGATTTTCGAAAACAATTTGAAACAAATTTTTTCAGCATAGTTAGAATAATTCAAGAGGTTGCTCCAATTATGAGAAAACAGAATTCTGGAATCATAGTTAATGTGAGTTCAGTTGCAGGAAGAATGGGGCTGCCTGGTTCTCCAGCATACATAAGTTCAAAATTTGCCCTAGAAGGTCTAACTGAATGCTTAAGATATGAGCTTGGAATGTTTGGAATTAAGACTACATTAATTGAACCAGGAGTTGTAAAAACCAACTTTTTTGAATCTATGAAAATTCCAGATTCAAAGTCTGATCCAAAATATAATGAATTGACTAGCCATATCCTAACAGGCATCAAAATGATGGCAGAGATGGGAACTGCGCCATCCCAAGTGGCTGAAGCAATAATTAAGGCAATTCACGACAAAGAGATCCAACCAAGATACATTGTAGGTACAGATGCTGCAATGTTCATGGAGGCAAAAAAGATGAAAACAGACATAGAATTTGAGAAATACATGAGTAAGGAGCTTTTTCCTAGTGAATAAAGTACTTCGTTAAATTGATATACACATAGAATACAGTTTTTGTCAAAGTCCGCAGTTTTAAAGTGAAAATAATGACGAAATGGAAAACGCTACAACACAATGGAATCTTGTTTCCTCCTGCATACGAGTCACAAGGAATTAAGATAAAGATCAAAGGAGAGCCTGTAAATCTCAACATAGACCAAGAAGAGATGATCTACCAATGGGCAAAAAAGAAAGACACCCCATATGTACAAGACAAAGTTTTTCAGAAAAATTTTACAGCAGATTTTGCAAAAACACTCCCATCAAAATTCAGGAATATTTCATATGAAGACATTGATTTTTCTCATGCCTACAAGCTTGTTGACAAAGAAAAAGATCTAAAAGAAATGATGTCAAAGGATGAGAAAAAAGAATTAGCAAAGAAGAGAAAAGAACTACGAGAAGAGCTCAAAGCAAAATACGGAGTTGCAATAATGGATGGAAAAGAAGTCGAAGTTGCAAACTACATGGCAGAGCCTCCTGGAATATTCATTGGGAGAGGAGAGCATCCACTTAGAGGAAGATGGAAACCCAGAATTACTGCAAAAGATGTTACGCTAAATCTTGGAAAGGAAGCAAAAGTTCCCAAAGGTGATTGGGGTAAAATTATTCATGATAAAGATTCCATGTGGCTTGCAAGTTGGATGGACTTTCTAACACAGAAAAGAAAGTATGTATGGCTTGCAGATACGGCTGGATTAAAACAAGACAGAGACAAAGCAAAGTATGAAAAAGCAGTAAAGCTTGCAAAAGAAATTGAGAAGATAAAAGACAGAATGGTTAAAGATATGAAAAGTAAGGATGAGAAAATAAGTAGAATTGCTACTGCATGTTATTTAATTTACAGAACTGCAATGAGAGTAGGAGATGAAAAAGATCCTGATGAAGCAGACACTGTAGGAGCTACGACCCTAAGAAAAGAACATGTCAAGATTACTTCAGATGCTATAGAATTTGACTTTTTGGGAAAAGATAGTGTCAGATGGCAAGAAACAGTAAAAGCTGAAGGAAATGATAAACAATTCCAAGAAAACCTCAAGAAACTCATCGATAAGAAAAAACCCAAAGATGAAATTTTCCACGATATTACATCAAGACATGTTAATGCATATTTCTCAGGAATTGTAAAAGGATTAACTGCCAAAGTTTTTAGAACATATTTAGCAACAACAAAAGTAAAAAATTACCTCAAAGAACATACAGATGTAAAAAAGAAATCAGATAATGAAAAATTATACCATGCTAAAATTGCAAACTTAGAAGCAGCAATAATGTGTAATCATAAGAGAACCATACCTAAAACCTTTGAACAGTCATTACAAAAGAAAAAAGACACTCTCAAAAAAATCAGCAAAGAAAAACCTTGGGAGAAAGCTGAAGAAACTCTAAAGAAAGTTGAAAGTTCTGAGCCTAAAACAGATGCTCAAAAGAAGACAAAGACAAAGAGAATCAAGACATTAAATGAACAAATCAAAAGCAGAAAAGCAAAACACAAAGATAGAATTGAGAAACTAAAGTTGCAAATAGACCTGTCTGAAAAAACAAGAGATTACAATTTAGGAACTTCATTGAGAAATTATATCGATCCTCGTGTGTTCAAAGCATGGACTGACGAGATGGGTGCAGAGTGGGAAAAATTGTACACTTCAGCATTGCAGAAAAAATTCCTATGGGTTCAAAATGAAAAAGTGAATTGGTCTGAAATTGCTAGAGTAGAAAATCACTAAAAAAATCCATACGTAGCATTTAATTTCCCAAATTTTGCCCCTTTAGTCATGCCGGGGTAGCTCAGCCTGGTTAGAGTGCCAGTTCACTTGGTAAACTCTAGCGGTTCTCCAACTAAGGCAATACTCATAATCTGGAGGTCGCGAGTTCGAAACTCGCCCCCGGCATTCACAAATTATTTTTGAATAAAATTCAAACTAGCATAATATCACTTATTATCTACGTGTAATCCAAACCAAAATACTCAAACCAATTGTTTGGACTAAATTTATCACAAACATGTAATGAGACATCATATCTACCGTTTTCATAAATTCAGAGCTTTCCATATACAAAGTAGACCATAATCCAATAATCATGATATTCTGAATCAATAGCATAGCTGCAACAAAGACCATACCTACAGTAAAGTAAGAACGAATTACTCGAAGGTTTTGTGCATATGTTGTAATCAGTATTCCAAGCAAAACAATATTCACAAAAGCAAAAATTACAGCAGCAAAAGTATAATCAAACATTTCAGTCATTAATTATCACCCATCTTAGTTACAATCTCTTTTAAAATTTCCACATTTTTTTGCATAATACTTGTCAGAACATATGTTGCACCATATGATTCCTCAGAAGATTTTTTTATCAGATCATTTTTTACAAGTATTTTCAAATGATGTCTTATAGTTTTGTGATCAAGGTGTAGTTTTTTTGCAATTTGATGTGAGTTTAATGGATCAGTTATCAAAATATTCAGTATTCTTGCACGGTTTGGTCCTCCACGAGTAGCACCTATGATAGACCACAAAATCAGTTTGAATTGTCTTGATTCGTTGTAATTGATATGTGATGAACCATCATCAAAACTGCAAATTAGTCCAGATATAAAAGAGGAAATCGACATAGGTTGCAGCATAGAAATTACAGAAGAAAACATTCTATCATGAAAGTTTTGAGATAAAGCAGATAAATCTTTCAAATACGATTCCTTTTGATTTTCCAGTTTATCTTTAGATATTTTTTCTATATTGTAAGAAATCAGATTTACACTCATATTAAAAAAATTAAGAGGTAGCAGTAAGTTCTGCACTGCCAAACAAGACACTAAAAGACTTGCACCAGATCAAGACATGATTATATTTTTCCAAATCTGTACCATCAGGAATTTCATAGTTTTGATTACCTATGTTGGCTTTTAATGCACCAAGATTAACAATGTTTGTGGCTTTAGTATCAGTTGAAAGATACACATAGAGATCAGGGCCATTTGTGGATTTGAAATTTTCAAGCCTAAGTACGTCTCTTCCATCATCTAAGAAAAGTACTCGAGATTCTCCTTTCACATCATGAATGCCGTCACCTACACCTACAAAGGTTCCAGAATATGATTTTCTCATAGTGTCTTCCATCATAGTGTCTTCCATCATAGTGTCTTCCATCATAGTGTCTTCCATCATAGTGTCTTCCATCATAGTGTCTTCCATCATAGTGTCTTCCATCATAGTGTCTTCCATCATAGTGTCTTCCATCATAGAATCAGGAAGAGGTTCATTGATTTCGGTGTTATAGAATAGAGGACTTGCAAAAGCAACAGATATGCCTGCAACAACTACGATGATTGTAGTGATTATGAATTTGTTCATTACAAAGAATATCTGAAAAAAGTATTAAACGAATTTTCCAGTTTATGCCCCAATCTCTAATAGAGATTTGAAAATTTTCTTTACCACATGTTTGAAACTAAAAACTAGCCCTTAATTCCATAACTTAAGAGTACGAATAACAACACAAACCATACCTCACAAAATAGTGCCATAATTTTATTTTTAGATAAATGCGAGAACATTATGATTACAAAAAATCACAAGATTGTTCGGATCTAGAAAATATTTGTTCTCGCATGAAATCACAGTATGATTAATGCTCATATTGATTAGTCATAATCTTAGCTTACCAAAATCTATGAAGAACGAAAACTAAACACAATCATGAAAACACAAGATACATTGGAACAAACAGTCCACGCCCCATTCAAAAAAATCATAAAGTTTGATCTAATCTGTATGGGAATAGGTGCAATGATGGGAATGGGAGCTGGAGCATATCTTGTTGCTAGCGGATTATTTGGATAGCAGCAAGAATTTCTTCATTTTTTGTTTTATTTATAAATTAATTAAGAGGACATCAACTTTTTTCATCATCGAATTTTTGGGAATGTTAGATGTGTTTTAAGCAATAGGAGAGTCAAAATTATAGCATTCTAGATTTCAAATCAGAAATAAATTCTAACACATTAGTCAGCATTATTGAGATCATAAAATAAACTGAAAACAAACATGGTGTTCATAATTTAAAAATTATTTACGCTTATTCTTCCACATTGTTTTCCAGGTTCTAAAAAATTCATGCATAAATTCATCATAGGCTTTAAGTGAACTGATAGATTTTAGATATAATTTTTGTTCTAATGCAGCCTCAAAATTTTTAAAATCAGAAACAACAGGTTTCGGACCATTTAGAAAAGTATCATATTCATCACGTATTGCCAAAAGAGAATCATTATCAGATACATCAATTTTACTTAACCATAAATTAGCAAATTCCTTTCTGAGTTCATATGAGTCATCCTTAGATTTTTCCATTACATTAGTATAGATATTTTTAAGTTCATTTACGGAATTTTGAATCAAAGCAAAATGTTTGTTAAAATTTTCAAGATTATTTTGAAATTGATCTTGTAGTTCTTTCCATGACATTGATTGATTTGTTTGCATACATTAATTTACATACAATACCACATAGGTGTTAATAAGCTAATGAGTGGATTATAAACAAATTAGCTTATTGAAAATTAAATACCAAAAATAACAAACATTGTACATGGTCTTCGATGTATTAATTTCATGCAAAGAAGGTAAAAGAAATCAAGCAATAGAAAGACTAAAAGAATTTAGAGACATCAAAAACATTCAGGAACGAAAAAACCAAAACGAAGTACTGGCCCAAGTTGATTCCAATGATCCGTCATATGTAAAAACCAACGTAGTGGACAGGATTCGTGCTATAGAGGTAATTTCAGATGCTTCAATGCAAAACTAGATTTTCCCATTATTTTTCACAGAAGGATACATGTCATTAATTCATTCCAGTTCTTTTCTTCACATCTGAAAAGGAAGTTCTTTCACCTTTGTAGTTTTAAACATTGGATTTTTGTTTCAAAAAAATAAGTGTTTGTTGAAAAATAATAGAAGTAATTGTAGGTTATTTCTTTTAAAATTCAGACCATGATCAGATGAGTTACAAGTAAAATTATTGCTGAAGGACTCTTAGTGTGAGTGTTGAGCGTACGGTAGGCAATTTGCGTATATTTGAGGTTATGGTTTCTTTTAGTTCATCTACAGATGAGGATTTTATTTTAGCTACAATGTCATAGGGTCCTTTTACAGTACTAATCGTTTTAATTTCAGGTATTTCAGCAAGAGATTTTTTTGTAGAAAGAGTTTGATTCTGATGACATGTTACAAGTACAACTGCTGTATGAGACATAGCATATAATGCCCATAATTTGTTATAACAATTCATCATGACTTGAGTTTAATTTCACAACATAAGCTTATTTAGTTAAAACCAATTTTTTATCTTGCCCAATATCGATATACCACAAATTGCAATACCTAAAGCAATCAATCCAATTCCAACCCCATAAAGTTCTGTTGCAAAATTTTCAGTAATTACGATCACCAATCCAACTAAAAAAACAATAATTCCAATTAGAATTGCAATTACAGATTTTAACATAATAAAGTTACATCATACATCACTATAAAAAGTAAAATCAGTGTCTCTTACGTTTTGTTTTTTTGCTTCTAGGTTTAGTTCTCAAGAGATAACCACAGCATGGACACCATAAACCATCCCAGTTTAGGTAAATCTCGCATTGATGGCATCGTTTTTGTCCCTGTTCATATCTGCCTCCCTCATACGTGTTGGCTTTTGCCTTGTATTGTATACAGGTATTGTTACAATGCATCAATATCTTGAAAAAATAACTTGTTATTAAAAACACAGTTAACTAGAAACTATCAATTAATTTGATTATTCAAGATTTTTGTAATAGAGTTTGATTACACCATCTACTATTTCATTAGTATCAGCATCCTTTTCTGTACTAACCAAAAGCAAATTATCAAGACCTAGATAAAATGAAAAGCGTTTGATTTTCTCATATTCACCAAGCGTATAGATGGTTTTTCCTAGCCATTTTGACATTTCTTTTCGTGCCTTCCAGTCCATTACAGATAAGCTTACCATCTCTTTTTCTTGGTGTGGTGAAAGAAGGTTTTCAACTCCTTCCCTAATACCTCCTGCTAATTTTTTGCCCCAATCATCATAAATTGTTGCAAAACGGACTTTTGGGTTCAAAGCCATAATGTCTGAACAAAACTTTTCAAAATCCATCAAATACTCTAAAAGGTAAGAGAATAAATCAGTTTTTTAAAAATAGGCATGTAAATTTTCAACTTAGTCATCGAACCATCTGCCGTAAAACTAACAGTAATAGATACAAGGGCAATTACAATAACAATTCCAGTATCGTACATAGATGTCATGCAAATAATTTTACACAGCACCACTTAAAGGAAATTCATATTATCAAAATATGAGATTATTTTTTTCCTATAATGACATCTACCTTGTAATTCAATGTGGTTCTGGGATTTATTTTAAGATTCCAAGAATGAAAAGAAGGCTTTTTTGTTTTTAAAGTAATAGAAAATCCAAGTTTTTCAAGATTTTGTCTAAGAGATGTTTCATTCAGAGGATGTTTTACGGAGTTTATTCCTCTATCAAAATCATACGGATCAGAAATGACAAAGAAGCCCCTCTTGATGTGTCTTGATGCATGTTGCAGTAATTTTACAGGTTCAATCAACTCTAAAACATTTAGAGCCAAAATCAAATCAAAGTTTGTTTTACCAAATACATCAGATAAAGAATCTGCGACAAAATAATCCAAATTGTTTTTGTTGGATTTTTTTGCAACAGAAATTGCACTAAATGATCTATCTACACCAAAAACCACTTCGTGTCGATTAGCCAAAAAATGAGTCATGAATCCTACAGAACAGCCATACTCCAATACAAGATCAGATCTAGGAATTTGTTTTAATTCATGTTTAATTACAGAATAAAATTTAGAATTTCTACTTTGCTGATATATCTTGCTCCATTTTTCCTCAAGTGTAGTTCTATCATCAGTTTTTTTTGTTTTTAGGAGAGATTTTTTGAGAAATTGTTTTAATCGTTCATTTTTGATAGTGCGATATAATTTTCCGGCAAGAACAGTTCTAGAAGATAGATATGTTGAAAAATCATCCCAAAGAACAGGTATTTTTTCAATTATTGGAAAATGCAAGTCACATTTTTTACACTGTAAAAGTCCTTCAATGATTTCAGAATATTCAGAAAAAACATCACAGTCTAATTTTGAACCACATCTTACACATCGAAGGTATTGAAGGCTGAATTCATGCATTTTGAATATTAAAAGATAGGTTTTGAGTTAATAATTTGTTTTAGGTACAAAACAAGATAATATTAAATGTAGTAGAACACGGATTTATTCAAAATGAGCGAGTTTGATGAGTTTGCAGAGGCATTATTTGGTCAATTATCAGTAGAGCTAAATGAAGAAAAAGAGATCACCCAACTTGCTCAAAAGGCAAATGAGGATCTTGAAGGAAAAGTAAAGTTTGAAGAATTGGAAAAAATTTCTCAAGATGTTTTTCCATCACTAAAACAAAAAGTTGAAGAATTTCTAGAAATTCAAATTCCAGATATAAAGATCAAATATCCAGAATTAAAAGAGCTTAAAAAAATCAAAGGGGATAAGGTGTTCTCTGATGAGAATTCAAAAGAATTCGTAAATGAATTATTTATGGCAGTTGCAGACGAGAATTTAAAGAAGATTGCAGAGTTAATGAAAAATGATACTGCAAAGTATTTAGTATATTCAACATATGCAATTCAATATATTTCAAAAATCACTACAACATATGGAGATTATTTAGACAATATAATTTATCTAAACAAATTCATTCTGTCAAGATATCCACAAATAATTTTGCATAAACAAGGGGAACCATATGATTCAAAATTTAAGCAAGTGAATTCAGGATATCTGGGTGCAGTAAAAATGACGGTTTTAGAGGAAATAATCCATTCTGCTCAACAAAACTTGCAACAAATTAACAGGGAATCTGCAACTCAGGTAAATAAAATAAATGAAGAGCTTGCAGGAATTATTCTTTCATTAGATACAGAAACAATAAACAAATTATCCGAATATCTTCAACTGCAGGCAGTGCCTGATGATTTTCCATTTGCTAAGAAGGCAAACTTATTTTTCTTTTTAAATCCAGACCATTTTCTTATTGAACAGATTGGACCAGATGTCATGACATTCACACATGTTGAAATTGATCCAAAGATTTCTGAATCAATTCCGCAATTATTGGACATATACAAGAGATGGTTAGGTCCAATTCAAAAGCACCATGCAGCCTTTACTGCAATGGAGGGAATGGCAGCATTTGCCATTGAAAATATCCTCAAAGATGATTCTGACTTTCAAAACTATCTTACAACATACATGGGCACGGATTTTTCATCATATCAAGTTAGAAAGAGTATGGGTAAGGAATTTACAAAGAAAATTTATGAAAAATTAGGCAAGGATGCATTCAGAAAGATGATCGAAATCCCACCAAACACTAGGGAAATCAAGGAACCAGACCTATATCTCAAAAGGATTAACCAGAAATAATTGGAAGAGAAATTTGATCCTTATGTTGCAGAATGGGTTTCATTTGTAAAAAACCCAAACTTCAACCTAGTTGAAAAATGTCTAAAGTTTGCGCAATTATTAGAATATCCTGATCTTAACATAGATGAATACATCAATAAAATCAATATTATCGGAATGTCATTAAAAGAGTCAATTAACGATGTGAAAAATCCAACATATCTAATATCAATGCTAAATGAACATCTATTTGAAAATCTTGGATTCCAAGGAGATAACGATGATTACTACAATCCAAAAAATAATTTTCTAAATGAAGTAATTGATAAAAAATCAGGATTACCAATTACAATTTCAATTTTGTATGTAGAGATAGCAAAGTTTGTAGGATTGGAATTAAAGATAGTAGGATTTCCAAGACATGTTTTAGTAAAATACAACGAAGAGATGATTTTAGATCCATTCAATGATGGGAGGTTATTAGATATTGACGAATTACAAGAAATTCTGGATACAAATTTTGGTGGACAGTTAGAGTTTGAGCCAGAGTTTCTAGACGAAATAACACCAGAGCAAGTGCTTGTTAGAATGGCAAGAAATCTAAAAAATTCATACATTCAATCGTTTGTTTATGACAAGGCACTAAGATGTGTAGACATGATTTTAGCAATAGAACCAGATGCGGCAGAAGATATTAGAGACAAAGGTATCTTAGAAGAAAGAATATTGCATTCAGATATTGCTTTGAAATATCTGAACAAGTATTTAGAAATAAATCCAAATGCAGAAGATGTGGATTTTATTTTAGAACTAATTAGAAGTATAAAGACAAAGAATTAATCAATAATAGAACTAATATCTTGTCCTTTCTTGATCATTGAAATCTCATGTCGAGCAATTTTGTTTCTAAGTGCTCTTTTGAGAACATCAACTTCGCTTCTTAGTAAAGCGATTTCATCTTCAAGCTTTGCTACTCTTTCATAGATTGTTTCAGCTTCGGAACTCATGATTATGTATCATCAAAAAATTGTCTTAAAAAGTTATGGGTAAATTTGTTGATAGGCTCGTTAGTTTTTTGCACTAAATTTCAAATTCTTGGCGGCATTTTTCACATTTTCCACGCTCTTGTCCTGGTGGACCAAGAAGGAAAACCTTACCAATAGTTTTACAAACGGGACACATTCCGGTTGTTGCATTTTTTGGACCAGTGCGAATAATTTTTTGTGTTTTTCTTCGTCCCATAGTATAGATGTCCAAAGCGGACTATTAAGTTTAATTTTTAATGGCGCGGGGAGGGGGATTTGAACCCCCGTGTCATTGCTGACATGGGATTAGCAATCCCACGCCCTACCAGGCTAGGCGATCCCCGCACTGTGATGCATTGAATTAGTCTGTAAATAAATTCATTCTTCACCATATTGACTATAGTTACTCACTATTTCATCAAGAGGTAGTCTTTTTCCTCCAACAATTTTTAGATCAACTTGAATGTTCTTGTCCTGAATCGAAATTATGTTGTACGTATTCTCAAACATGCCTCTTACTCTTTCAGATGCAGCAGTTCCAGCATTTACAACCATTGGCTTTCCAAAATTCCAAATCCAAGGCCTGTGTTTATGACCACATAAAACAAGATCAACATTCGTATCCATAATGGTTCGCAAAACATCACCAGCATCAACTACGGTTAATTGATCAGAACCAGTATCAGGTATTGCAACAAGATGATGGTGCATTGCTAGAATTTTAATTCGGTCTTTGTATTTTTTCATAGTTCGTTCAAGCCAGAGATTCTGTCTATAACCTACTTCGCCCTCATTCCTATCAGGTCTTGCAGTACCAAGAGTAACCAATACAATTTTTTCATCTAATTCGTTGATTGCTTCAAAAGGGAAAAATTTTTTGAAAAGCAAGTAACCAGTGTTTCTATAATCGTGATTTCCACTAACTGTAAAAATTTTTTTTGTGTTAAATTTAGTCAATAGAGTCCTGCATTTTTTATATTCTTTCATCAAGCCTTCATTTGTCAGATCACCAGTAATTATTATAGCGTCTGGATTGAGTTCGTTAATTTCATCAACCAAAATATCAAACTTCTCTTGCAAGAATTGAGAACCTACATGAAGATCAGATATTTGTACGATAATCATTTTACATTTTTAAAAAGATCAACTCTATAAATCATATCTCTGGAAAATAAACATCTCAAGGTAGAATTAAATAATAATCACATTAAATTTTGGCAGTTTTGAGCAAAAAAGCTGCTGTAATGAGAGGAGACGGCATAGGTCCTGAAGTAGTTGACTCCATGTTACGCGTTTTAAAGGAATGTAATTTCCAATCAGAATTAGTTCTATGTGAGGCAGGCTCTGAACAGTGGGACAAAAATGGCAGAAAAGATGCATCATACATTCCAGATGCAACTATGAAGATTTTAGAAGAATCAGACTGTTGTTTTAAGGGACCAACAACAACCATCCCAGTTCCCGGAGCACCTAGAAGTGTCGCAGTCACATTAAGACAGAAATTTGATCTTTATGCAAACATCAGACCTACTAAAACTTATGATAGATTAACACCTGACAGAAAATTAGATTGTGTTTGTTTTAGAGAGGCAACTGAGGGACTCTATACAGGGATAGAAGCAAAAATTACCGAAGATGCTGCAATTGCAATTAGGAAGATTACAAGACAAGGTAGTAGAAGATTGCTGGATTCAGCAGTAGACTGGGCAAACAAGTACAATATGAAAAAGATGGTCGCAGTTACAAAAAGAAATATCCTAAAACAAACTGACGGAATATTTTGGGATGAAGCACAAAAAGCAGTTGAGGGAACAGGGATTGAATTATCTGAAATCTACATTGATAACATGGCTCAACAAATGGTTATTGCAACAGATCAGTTTAATGGTTCTGTGCTAGTAAGCACCAATTTGTTCATGGACATCATTTCAGAGCTTGCATCAGCCCTTGTAGGTTCAATTGGATTAATTTATTCTGCAAACATCGGGGATAATTATGCAATGTTTGAGGCAGCACATGGAAGTGCACCACAGTTTGCAGGGCAAAATAAAGTAAATCCAACTGCAACAGTTCTATCGGGAGCTTGGATGGCAGATTATCTTGGTGAAAAAGAAGTCAGAGATGCAATATTCTATGCAACTGACAAAGTAATCAATGAAGGAAAGGCAGTCACATGGGATATCGGAGGGAGTGCAGGCACCACTCAAATGACCGATGCAATCATTGGCTATGCCAAAGAAAAGCTAAGAAAATAATCAATATCGTTTTGCTTCAACAAGAATTAATTCCTCAAAGAAAAGTTTCTTTTTTGCAATGATTTTTGGATTCAAGCCTATTTTTTGGACATAATCAATGAGTTTTTGGTAATCAGACAGGGACGAAGTAACAAAGATGAATTTTCCTCCCTTTCTTATTTTATCAATTACAGAATCAAATATTTTTTTTGGTATTTCAAATCCATCTTTTCCACCGTCAGTAGCAACATCTAGAATTTCATCAGTTGCAAGATAAGGCAGATTACACACTATCAAGTCAAATTCAAACAATAATGCATCTGCACCATTACAACACACAATATTGTCTGTTTTGTATGTCTGGTTTTTTAAAACAGAAAAATTAATGTCAGTTCCAATCACATTTAAGAAATTTTCAGACAAGAGTTTGGTAAGATAACCTGAACCACTTCCAACATCTAATGCGGAGTCACCTTTCTCATTTTCTATGTTTGAGGCAATGAAGAAAGTATCCTCAGATGGAGGATATTCATCATTTTCAAAGTATTTCTTTTGCAATGGCAACTATTTCATCTCCTGAAAGATCATCTAAGCGTTTGTCAGACTTTGTCTCTTTTCCAAACTGTTTGTAAATATTTTGAAGTGTTTTTCTCCTATAAGAAAAGATCTTGTTGATGGTCTGGATTAGTTTTTTGTCAACAATTTTCTTTTTTGTCACTCTAAGTATTACAGAATCCACTTTTGGAGGAGGATCAAAGTTGTTTTTACCTATATTTCTGACTTTTTCAAAATCCAAGGCATAGTTTGCTATGATGTTCACTGCTCGCCTATCTTTTGTTTTAACAAATAATTTGTCAGCAAATTCCTTCTGAACCATGACTATCCCATGAGAGAAGTTTTTTTGTGCAAGCCATTCAATGGCGTCTTTGCTTTTAGAGTAAGGCAAATTTGAAACAAATATTGTAAATTTATCTTTGGTTTTGAAGCCATCACCTAACTTCAATTCAAGGTTTTCAATTTTATCAAATTGGTTCTTGGCATTTTGGTAAAGTTTACTGTCAGCATCAATTGAAATTACCTTTTTTGCTTTAGCGCATAACAAAGGCGTAAGAATTCCAAATCCAGTTCCAATCTCAAATACAACATCATTTTTAGTAATTTTAGCCTCAGAAACGATAGATTGTGCAATTGAATTTGAATTTAGAAAGTGTTGCCCGAGTCTTTTTCTCTTAATCATCTCTTGACGAAGAGATTCATTCTACTCTCACCAGTAATCTCATCCATTATCCTATCAGAGATGTGTTTGATTGGATCTTTGAATCCTACTCTATCTTGTAGATCCTGATAATTTTCAAATTTTTTCTTATCTCGTTCTTCTAGCATCGTTTTCATGTATGTTTTTCCAATACCGGGAATTAATTCAAGTGCATGTATTCTTGGAGTAAGGGGTTGTGCATTGTTTAGATAATCTACAAATCTAGATTCGTTTTGAGTTACAATTTTTTCAACTACTCCAGGCAATTCACTCTGAGCAGAAGAAGATATGTTATCATATTCCATTTTTCCAAGAACAGAAAGAACTTTTGTTCTTCCTTCCTTTCCAATGTAAATTCGTTCTCCCACTTCAAAAGCAGAGTTGGGAACACCGAGAATTTCAAGTAATGTTAAACGATCTTCGCCAATCGCAGTGATGATAATTCCTTCACGTCCACGAACAGTAGATGATTTTCCTCGTGGATTAAAATCTAAAACATATGCATACTCTTCATACTTTCTAGGTGGGGAATGTGCCCTATGCAAGATAAACTACTCCTGAAAGATTAAGAATGCTCCTTGATTATCTTGAGCATTTTTTCTAGAGTTTCTGCAAGAATAAGTTTCTTCCATCCAAATGTGAATGAACGTAGTTCTGCCAAGCTAGATGGTCTAATGTTTACAATTTCAACAGCTTCCTCTTCTGTTAATTCACATTCTTTGATGAGTTTCTTTTTCATCTCTTTAGCATCTTTAGGATCAATTTTTGCAAATTTTGAAACATAATCATAGGTCCATCGCTGAATTTGATCCATTTCTTCAGCGTCAACTTTTCCTAAAATCTCTTTAACTTCAGAAAGAGAAATGCTTTGTTTCTTTTTTACCTCTTCCATTTCTATACACCGAACGGTTTGATATGATCCATTCTAGTGATTAAGGTTTTCGTTTTATTTCCTAATTTCACATCTAGTGTTACTGCACGTCTACCTACATTTGTCACAATACCAACTTTGCCATGATATCGTCTATGTGGCAATCCTTTGTGCTGTCTAGGATCAATAATGACAAGTGCTTGCTGACCTTCCTGATACTCTCTAAGTAGGAATGATACTCCTCTTGGGGATTTTTTCTTCATCACAGACCTTGATTTATGCTTAAATCCATGTGAGCGACCAGAGGTCTTCTTAGTTGCCATATCTGAGTAGAACTCCCAAAGACCCTATTTTAACAGTTACCAAAGGTAGGCAGATTTGGCATTAAATTTGTGGAATTTTAAAAGAATTTTAGAAAATTAGTTCATCATATCTGTTCGCAATTGACCACATGCAGCAGAGATCTCAGTACCCTTTTCGACCCTAACAGTACAATTTATTCCAGCATCCACTAAAATTTGCTCAAATTTTAAAACACGTCCAGTTGAAGGTCGTTTAAAATCACCTGCAGTAGGATTTATTGGAATCAGATTAACATGAGAGCCATTTCCTTTCAAAAGATTAGCTAATTCCATTGCAGTTTCAATTGAATCATTTACACCTTCCATCAAAGCATACTCAAATGTTACACGACGTCCTGTTTTTTTGAAATAACGTCTTCCAGCATCAATGATTTCCTGTACAGAGTTTGGCCCTGCTGTTGGAACAAGTTTTTTTCGTAGTTTATCGTTTGGAGCATGTAACGATATTGCAAGACCGATTTGTAGATCTTCTTCAGCAAGTTTGTCGATTCCCGATGTTATACCAATCGTAGATATTGTAATATGTCGTTGACCAATTCCAAAACCTCTTGGGTGTGTGAGTATGCGAATTGCTTTAATCATCTCATCATAATTTGCCATCGGTTCACCCATTCCCATAAATACAATATTAGTGACATGCTGATTGCGTTTTTGTAAAATTTCTGCAAAGTGAATTACCTGAGATACAATATGCTCAGCTCTAAGATTGGTTTCAAATCCCATTTGTCCTGTTGCACAAAAAACACATCCCATTGCACAACCAATTTGAGTCGATACACAAATTGTCGAACGTGGAATTCCAAAAAGTTTTGTTGAGGGATATTGCATTAGAACAGTTTCAACAGAATTATCATCAGGAAGGCCGAGAAGTAATTTCATTGTTTCACCATCTTTGCTAACTACTTGGTGAATCTCTTTAGTTGAACCTATTGTGTATCCTGCTTTAATCAATTCTTCTCTCATTGTTTTTGGGAGTTGTTTAATTTCTGATATATCCTTTGGAAATTTGTAGTATAACGGGAGCAGTATTTGATCTGCTCTATATCTTTGATAACCCATATCCATCACCAATTTCTCCATTTCTTCGGGTAGGAGGCCATAAAGGTCAGTCATCATGTATAAGCAAATTTTCAAATATTATAATTTAATCAACACACTCCAAAAAACATGTAGGGTTTCTTGTATCCATTACACTTTGATTCCATATTCATCGAGGGATTTTTTCAATAGGACATCATCTTCAAAAAGCACAGATTTTAATCCAAATTTTCTTGCAGCGTCAACATTTGATTGCTTATCATCAATGAAAAACACCTCATTGGGCTTAAACGGAAGTCTCTCTAACACATGTTCGTAGATTTTTGGATTTGGTTTTGAGAATCCAATTTGATAAGACATGAAATAGTGTTCAAAAGGTTCCAAAACATTCCAGTCATTAACAATTTTGTGTGTTATCTTTTCAATGTTTGAGATAATTCCCATAGTGTAAGAGTTTGTCTGAAGATCTTTTGCAATGTTTATGATACTATGATTTGGTTTTGCGTTTTTGCTAAAGTAGGTACTCCACAAGGATTCAGTATTGTTTCTAAGTGATTCAGATCCGATGTAATCTGCAATTTTTCTCCAAAAGGTATTTTCATCAATATATCCAGAATCCAATTCATGAAGATAATTTGTAAAGCCTTCATTAATCAGAGATTCTTTAATTTTAAATCGCTTTGATACCTCTGAAGTGATCCAGGACATGTGCCAATCAACTAAAACGCCACCAATATCAAACAAGATACATTTTATCTCAGACATTGATAAAAAAAGTTCAAAGCTATATTCATAGATTACAAAAAGGAAAAAAAGAAGAGTTATTCTTCTACAGGTTCTGACTCATCTACAGGTTCTTCGGGTGTAGATTCAACTGTAGTATCAGAGTCAGCTGTTTCTGTTTTTGTTTCAACTTTGGTTTCAGTATCAGTCTCTGATGGTACTTCAACTTCAGTTTCTAGTTCAGGTTCTTTTGTCTTCTTTGTAGTTGCCTTTTTGGTTATCTTTTTGGTCTTCTTTTCAGCTTCTTCTGGATCCATTACTCCAGCCTCACCTAATGCAAAAATGACCTCCTCTTCAGGATGATGAGGGCTATCAACCATTCTTGCAATTCTTTTCTTGCCTGATTTCTTAAAGTAGATTCGGTATGTACTTGTGTGTGCAACAACATTTCCACCAATTGGACGTGTAGGATCACCAAAGAAGACGTCAGGAGATGCCATAACTTGGTTTGTAGCAATTGCAGCACAGTTGTATGTTTCTGCAATTCTAGATAACAGATGAACAAAGTGATTTAGTTTTTGTTGTCTGTTAGATAGTGTTCCTCTTCCAAGATATTCAGAACGGAAAAGTCCAACTGCAGAGTCTGCAACAATCAGTTTTACGTTGTTTTCTTCTATTACAGGTCCAGATTCCTCAAGGATCAATGTTTGGTGTGCACTGTTGTATGCTCGTGCAACAATGATATTATCTAAAACTTTTTCAGGATCCATTCCATGTGCTTGTGCAATAGATACAATTCTTTCAGGTCTGAAAGTATTTTCAGTATCAATGTATAACACAGAGCCTTCTAACCCACCTTCTTCTTTTGGTTTTTGAACCATTACTGACATCGTATGAGCAAATTGTGTTTTTCCACAACCAAACTCACCGTAAACTTCTGTAAGGGCTTGTGTTTCAAGACCACCATCAAATAGAGTATCAAGACAATTGGTACCAGTTGTAATCTTACCAATGGATTGTCTATGTTTGTAAATCTCACTTGCATTAACAAAATTCTTTGCAAGCAATCCTCCATCAACTAGATGCTGTCGGGCTTTATTGACAATTTTTTCTGCGGTGTCTTTTTCCATTCCAGTTATTTCTGCAATTTCAACAGGACCTCTAACTATGAGATCCATTACGTTGTGGACACCTGCATCAGATAACTTCCTAGTAGTTACAGGACCTACGCCCTCTAAACTATCTAATCTTAAATCTTCAACCATACCGTATGGTACGGTACCAGTACTTTATAAGGATATTGTTTTGGAGATTGATCGCAAACAGATAATTTATTACAACAGAATTTGACTATCGTCTCTTTCTACGTTGTCCAGGCTTGTTTTGTCCTGGAACTCTGCCAAGAACGAATCTCTTTTTGAAATTGCTTTTATTTCTAAGGCTAGAGTTAGTACCAACAATTTTTCTTCCTTCAACTTTTGGTGTTTGACCTCTTACTTTGCCTGCTTTAGTAAGCGAACCGTGAGTTGCCATGTAATATAATGCAAAAATAGTGAATTTATGTATTTGTATACTACCAGTACTTGGCCTTTACAGTTTCAATGACATGTTCATGTTCACGGCTTTTTTTGCGTGCATATCTTTCCATAGCGCCTAATGGAACACCACCCAGAGACCTTGCAATAGCATTGAAAAAGTATCTTTGAGGGCCTTTTGCACCAGTTTTGGTCATGAATTTTTGGATTCCATATTTGAAATTGTGCTGCCAAGTTTTGTACAATACACCCAGTTGTGCAGGAGTCATTTCATTTCCAATATTAAAGAAATCAGATTTTTCAAGCAAACCAATTGGAACAAATGTTAATGCAGTTGCAGTAAACATTGAACCTGGTTGTTCACGTTCTAATTCACTGATTAAACGAATAGTTTCCCAGGAATCTTCTGGTTGTTCATCATTATCCAGTCCCATAATAAGAGTAAATGCAGGAATCCAATAATCCTTATTCAGGGTCTTGACACCTTCTTTTACAACCCAATGCCATTCTTCTGGTGAATATGGTGCGAGTTTTCTATCGGCATATTTTCCAATCAATCTAAGACTACCTGTTTCAAAACCAGCCTGAACACCAATCATGTTGTCAGGTCCAGACTTGATGATTTTTGAAAGATTTGGAATTAGTTTTTCATCGGCAATTGCTCCTGCAAGTGTACCGTGTGTTGGGTTTGTATGTTCAACACCTGTAGACATGATTGCTGTGAAAAGTTCCTCTAGTGCTTCTCTGTTTGGTTCCATTCCTTTTGCAGTTCTTGGATCCATTCCGTAAACAAAAATATCATCACTGTGAATCCAAGCAGATTTGGAACCACCTTTTTTCATGTTAATTTCAATTTCTTTTTTGACTTTTTCTGGAGGATAGTATCTTAATGCTCTTAGTGTAACATCACAGAATTTACATCCTCTACCACATCCTCTCATAACTTCAACCATTCCATGCATACTCGGTTCAACAATGTCAGGAATTTCTTCCAAGTCAGGCCTATCCCAGAAATTAACAAATCGTCCATGAAGTTTTTTTCCATTTCTTTCAAACTCTTTGATGTTTACTTTGAAATCACTTCTTTTTCTGAAAGGATCCATATTTTCAAAGTCACCATTAATCAAATAGTTAAAGAACCTACCAGCATGCCCATCAATTTCTGGTGCAATACCACCAAGTTCACCTTCTAAAATTGCATAAATTCCAAACTCTTCAATTTTTTCTGGATCATAATTGTATTGCCAGGTTCCAGAAGCTCCAGAGATTACTTTGGCTTTACTCCCAGTTTTTTCTTTAGCAGTTTTGATTCTATGATGGAGTTCAGTATTGTATAATTCGTCATATGAGATTTGTTTTCTACCATAAGTAAATGTCATAGTTACAGGACCCATTCCCAGAGGGTCCATCTCATATGTTCCAACAACTTGAGTTTCAGGCCCAATGAATTTTTCAATATGATCAGGATGTGCAACAACTACTTCATCACGTCTAAATCCATCTCGTAGCAAACCAGCCTCAAGTTTTCTGAGTCCATATGGAGCAAATTTTGCAACGCCGTTAGTATGAGGAATATAATTACAAATAAAATCAAACAGAATTTTTGGGGTTACTTGGTTTCCAAGAATTTTGTACCAAAAACTGTTTTTGTCCCTATGTGGATCAATTGCCGGAGCACATCCAAAAAACGTAGCTAATGAGAGTCCCCTATATGGCGACATCAAAGTACGATCTGCAGTCAATACAATTTTTGGAGTACCCATGCCCTTCAACGCAATAATTTCATGATTTATTTTAAACCTTGCTGGTAGATACTAGTAATTTTCTAAAATTCCAGCCTTGTTTCTATGAAAACGCCCAAATTCCTTGTTTGACATCAGGTGATCACCATCAAAAACAGTCCCATCTCTGCAAACCAAGTCTTCTCCCACGCAACAACTTCCACATATTCCTACACCACATTTCATCATACGTTCAAGACTTGCTTGTACAAAAAGACCCTTTGAATGAGCTAATTGCACTGTCTTAAACATCATAATTTCAGGACCACAGGTATAAACACCATCATACTTGTTTTCAGCAACTAGTTTTTCTACAATATCAGTAACAAATCCCTTTTCTCCATAACTTCCATCATCAGTAGTTACGATAACCCTATGTGGATTTTTCTCCAAGAGTTTGTTTGCCAAATCCTCAAAGAATACTTCTTCTTTGGATTTTGCGCCAATGAGGACAGTAACATCATCATCAGGTTGTACAAATGTCAAAAGACGCATCATCGGTACCAATCCAGTTCCCCCGCCAACAAGCAATAGATTTCCTTGTTTCAAATCAAATGAATTTCCATATGGCCCTCTAATTCCAATTTGTTGACCTACTTTGACATTGAATAGTCCTGTTGATGCAGGACCATGTTTTCTTACAGTGAATGCAGCCTTTCCTGTTTCATTTGTAATCATCACACTCATTGGTAACTCATTAACGCCAGGAATCCAAACCATTGCAAATTGTCCAGGAAAAACATCTGACAAAACATCATCAGAGAACACTAAAGTTCTAACAGTAGGTGTCTCATCAATAACTTTTTCAATAGTACAAATTTTTGGATGGTTATGATTTCTTTGCAAGACCTACCATCTCCTCAATTTTTGAAAATCCATGTTCATTCATGTATTTTTTTATCCCGTTGTTAATGTCGTCAAACACATTTATCCAGTTATCACCTATTGCACTTCCAAGCTGAATAGAAGAAGCACCTGCTAAGAAGAACTCTACGGCATCTTCCCAAGTAGAAATCCCACCACATCCAATTATCGGGATATCATACTTTGAAGAAATCTCATATACGCATCTCAAAGCAACAGGCTTGATGGGGGTTCCAGACAATCCACCAAATTTGTTGCTAAGAATCGGCCTCTTTGTAGACACATCAATTGCCATAGCCCTAATTGTATTAATTGCAGTAATTGCGTCAATTCCAGATTCTATTGCAGTACCAACTGTTTTCAAATAATGCGTTGTTCCCAATCCAACTTTTGCAATTGCTGGAACATCAGTTGAATTTTTCACAGTGTTTACAATTTTCTTTACAAGATCAGGATCATCACCTACTTCAAGTCCAACCTTAGCAACGTGAGGACATGAAAGATTCAGCTCATACGCAGTAACATTGCAATTTTTAAATTGGTTTATCATGAATTCAAAATCTTCAGGAATAGAACCAACAAGGCTAACAATGATTGGAATGTCTTTATTTGATTCAATCATTTTTGCAAAGTACTCAGCACCAGGGTTTGAAAGCCCTACGGCATTAATCCATCCCCCACCTTTTACACTAAAGATTGTAGGGTTAGGATATCCTTCCCAAGGTTCCTTGCTAAGAGACTTTGTTACTACTGCTCCTGCACCAGAACGATAAAGACGATTAAAGACATCAAGAGAAATTCCCAGAATGCCAGAAGCCAGCATAACTGGTCGCTCTAGTTGAATTTTACCTACAGAAGTAGCCAGACTGGGTTCCACTTTGAATCATTGACCTAGTTTCGAATATAACAGTTGATTCAGTATTTCTGTACCTTTTTTAAAGGAGACATAAAATGAGCTAGTTATGTATTCTGTAATTTTAACAGAATTGGGAATATCAGTTTTCAAAGACAACAAACTGGAAAAATCGTTTCCATTTTCAAATTCAACTAAAGAGTATTTGGGAATAAAGAAAAAAGAAGCAAGATTGTCTGAACTTTTGAGATATCTGGAATCACTAAACCGAGGAGTAACAGTTAGCGATGAGGCATTACTTGCAATTTTGAAAAAAAACTCTATCGATTCACAATTAATGGAAGAATTTGAAATTGAGAACATTCAATCTACAAAACCACAAATAATTGTAGATTCTGGTTTTGCAGAAAATGTTCAAGATGCACTTGGAAAACTAAGAGAGTTTGCCATGGGGTTGTCATCATCTAAAGTAACGGAAGTTTCAGAGAGTCCAGATCTCCACATTATTCAAGCAATTAATTCACTTGATGAAATTGACAAGATTGCAAATGCACTTAGTTCAAGATTGCGTGAATGGTATGGATTACATTTTCCTGAATTAGACAACATCATTGACAGCATTAACGGATATGCACAAATTGTATTAGCAGGAAAACGAGATTCATTATCAAATCAAGTTTATGAAGATGCAGGTTTTCCTGATTCAAAAGTCGAAATGCTTTCATTGATTGCATCAAAAAGCAGGGGCGGTGATATTTCAGATGTAAATCTTACAATTGTTCAAGATATTGCAAAACAAATTTTAGATTTTCATGAGTTACGAAAGAAATTAGAAGATCACATAGAATCTGAAATGCAAAGAGTGGCACCAAATGTTTCTGCAATTTTAGGTACTGCTGTAGGTGCAAGAGTTTTAGCAAGAGCTGGAAGTATCAAAAGGTTAGCATCAATGCCAGCAAGCACTATCCAAGTATTAGGTGCAGAAAAAGCATTGTTTAGAGCACTAAAAACAGGAGCTCAACCACCGAAACACGGATTGTTATTTCAGCATGCAATGGTACATGCAGCACCTAGATGGCAAAGAGGGAAAATTGCACGAGCAATTGCTGCAAAAGCTGTAATTGCTGCAAGAGTGGATGTGTATGGTGAAGGATTAAACAAGACCTTACTTGAAAAACTCAACGTAAGAGTAGACGAGATAGGTAAAAAGTATGAAGAACCTTCTGAAAAGGATATCAGAAAGCCAGAGTCATTTAAACGAGACAGGAATAGCTTTGGCAGAAGAAGAGATTCTGGAAGACGAGATGGTTCTAGAAGAGATTCTGGAAGACGAGATGGTTCTAGAAAGAATGAAGGTTCTAGAAATAAAAATAAGAAGAGAAAGAAGTTTGGAAGAAGATAATCAAGTATTTTTTTGGATTAAATCAGAAGGTGAAAAAAAACTTGCCACCGAAAATTTGGTTGTAGGGAATCAAGTTTACAAAGAAAAATTAATCATAAAAAAGGGAACAGAATACAGATTATGGGATCCTTTTAGGAGTAAACTTGCAGCTGCAATAATGAATGGGTTAGAAGAATTTCCATTCAAAAACAAATCATCAGTTTTGTATCTTGGTGTATCTACAGGAACCACAGTTAGTCATATTTCAGACATTGTAGGCCCTAGTGGAATCATCTTTGGAGTAGAACATGCAAGCAGAGTAGCTAGAGATTTTCTAGACAGAGTTGCAACATACAGAAAAAATATAATTCCAATATTACAAGATGCAAGAAAACCAAAAGAGTATTTTTCTGTGTTTGGAAAAGTTGATGTTGTTTATGTAGACATTGCACAACCAGACCAAACAAAGATTGCAATTGATAATTGTAGAATGTATCTGAAAAAACATGGGTATTTTTTCTTAGTTATAAAAACAAGAAGCATTGATGTGACAAAATCACCTAAACAAATAGTACAAGAAGAAGTTGAAAAGTTAAAATCAGAATTTGAAATTTTACAGACAATTGATCTTCATCCATATGATAAAGATCATGCAATAGTTATTGCAAGATCAAAGAAATGATTTTGAATTTAGGATTTTCATAGTAGGTTTCCAGCTTTTTCTGACAAATGTAGGTAAAATTTTGTTTTCAGCATAATATGATTTTACAAAATTTACAGTGATTTTATCAGATGGGTATCCACTTCCCAGATCATGTCTTTTTCTGAGCCTAGCAATAGATTTGTCTCTTGAAACTTTGGCAATAATTGAAGCGGCAGAAACCACTACAAACCTACTATCGGCATGATGATAAGACTTGATTTTTTTGTTGTTAGACAATTTCGATATCTCCTTACCAAATCTTTTGGGATTCACATCACATGAATCAACATAGGAAGTATCAGGATTTAGTTTTGAGATCACTTTGGCCATATATTTTGCTTCTAGTTGATTCAGATTATGATATTTTACACTAGCATCAATTGATTTTGGGAGGATTCGAACTATATGATAATCATCCACCAGTGAAATTATTTTTTTGGATAATTCCTCACGCAATTTTGGAGGAATCTGTTTTGAGTCCTTTACTCCAAGTGCCTTTAGTTTTCTTAGTTTTGTTTTATTAATTGAGATTCCAGCAATAACAAGAGGTCCAAGCATAGAACCTCTTCCAGCATCATCAACTCCACAAACTTGCACGGATTTTTTCTTCTAGTACAAGTATTAAACCATTATAGGTTTGAAAAAAATAGAAAAATAATTGCAAATTCCAGATGAATTATTTGAAGAGATTGTAGAAGGGACAACAAAACTACTTGTACCAATAAAGTCAATAACAGACAAGGTACCACCAAAAGAACCGGCATTTTTCAATCCAAAGGCAAAATTGAATAGAGATTTGTCAATTATTGCTTATGCATCATTTTTAAAAAAATTTGAAGGTCCAAAAATTTTTCTTGAGGGGTTATCAGGTTTAGGTTCAAGGGGATTACGTGTTGCAAATGAATTACAAGTTGACAATGTTATAATAAATGATCTCAATCCAACTGCATTAAAATTGGCAGAACACTCTGCCAAGATAAACAATTTAGAAAATGTAAAATTTTCTGAAAAAGAAGTGTGTAGATTCTTTAGCAATTATTCTAAGAAAGGAGAAAGAGGCTCAATTGTCGACATAGATCCATTTGGTTCACCTGCACCATTTTTTGATTGCGGGATTAGAGCAACAATGCACGGAGGAATACTATCAACCACCGCAACAGATCTACAGGTGTTAAATGGATTATTCCAAAATGCATGTAAAAGAAAGTACGGAGGAATTCCAATCAGAGTAGAATATGGTAATGAAATTGCAATAAGACTAGTTTTAGGATGTCTTAGAATGGTAACAGGCAGATTAGGGGTTGAAATGAAACCACTTTTTGTAGAAAGTGATATGCATTATTACAGAACATTTGTTAGAATTTTGAATCGTCCAGATCAGGAAGAAAATCTCGGGTATATTCTTCATTGTAAAAATTGTTCAAATAGGAAAACAGCACTGGAAAATGTAAAAAATTGTGATTTGTGCGGTTCAGAAAATAAAATTGCAGGGCCATTATGGATTGGAAAAATATTTGAAAAGGAATTTGTCCAAGAAATGTTAAATCAGATCCCAAATTTTTCAGTGGAAAAGAATTGTGAGAAGATCATTACAAAGTGTCTTACAGAGTCAGATATGCCTGCAACTTATCACACATTAGATGAGATTGCATCAAGCCTAAAGACATCACCACCCAAATTAGAGGGCATAATATCAAATTTGAAAGAAATGGGGTTTTTAGCAAGTCCTACTGTTTTTTGCCCGACTGGATTTAGAACAAATGCAAACATCAAACAGATAATTGAAATTTTTTCCAATTAACCCGTGTAACCAAGGCAAACAAGATATAACTCACTACTTTGTTTTCTACTGGCTTTAGGTTTTGTCAAATTAATTCTAGAGAATTTCTTCTTAACAAAGTCTTTGAATTCCATCGAGTATTCTCCATCAAATACTTTGAAAACTGCATTTCCTTTGTGTGCTAAAACCTTATCCATAATTTTTACACAATCATAGTTTAGAGAAATTTGCTTTGCATGATCAACTGACCAATTACCTGTTACTTGTGGAGAAAGATCACAAATTACTGCATTGACCTTTCTTTCAAAATAAGACATAATCTCATCAATTATAGATTCATCTTCAATATTTTCTCGCAGTAAGCATGCACCAGGAATTTCTTCAACATAGGAAAGATCAATACCCATAACTTTGCCTTTATTTCCTGAAAGTTTTACTGCCATCTGAGTCCAGCCACCAGGAGCACATCCTAAATCAAGTACGTAAAAACCAGGACCAATAATCCTGTAAGATTGGTTTAGTTCTTTTAGTTTGTATGCAGCTCTACTTCTATATCCTTGTTCATGAGCTAGTTTTCTATAATGATCTTTTCTTGCGTCAATTAGTCTCATTTGGCTTTCTTTGGTTTTTTCATTTCTGCAATAACCCAGTCTTCAATAAACTGACAGTTTCTAGGACTAATCTCACCTTCTAATGAACACTTTTGTTCCACAGGGCAAACAAGACACGGTGCATTTTCTATTGACAAAGTGCTTATCGGGGTTTTCTTTAGAATTAATTTGTAAGTCCATCTTCCTTTTTCAAGAATTTTTTCTCTAGTAATAGTTCCCATTCTTTCTAATTTCAGCGCAAGACGAGACCCATCTCTACTAGAAAGTTTGAGTTTTTTCCAAAGATCACTTTGGAACATTCCTTCAGATTCTTTCTCAGCTAAAATATCATAAACCCTATTTGTCAATCTTTCCATATCCACTTTTTCGATTTGGAAATTCTCAATTTCTTCATCAGTAAGTTGTTCTTCTAACTCTTCTTCAAGGGTACGTTCAGCTTCCTTTTTTTGTTCTGCTAATTCTTTTTTAGTTAATTTCTTTTCCTTGATTGGTTTTTCAGCTTTCTTTGCGGTCTTCTTTGCTGGTTTTTCAGCTTTCTTTGCGGTCTTTGCTGGTTTTTCAGCTTTCTTTGCGGTCTTTGCTGGTTTTTCAGATTTCTTTGCGGTCTTCTTTGCTGGTTTTTCAGATTTCTTTGCGGTCTTCTTTGCTGGTTTTTCAGCTTTCTTTGCGGTCTTTGCTGGTTTTTCAGATTTCTTTGCGGTCTTCTTTGCTGGTTTTTCAGCTTTCTTTGCGGTCTTTGCTGGTTTTTCAGCTTTCTTTGCGGTCTTCTTTGCTGGTTTTGATTCTAAAATTTTTGTTTTTTCTTTTAGTTCAGCAAGTTCTGCTTTGATCTTTTCTGCCTCTTCAGTTAGTTTGTCTTTTTTAGCCATCAGTTCACCCTTGTTTTTAACATAAAATTCCTATTTATTATACAATAGGATATTCCTATTTAACGGTAAATTTTCCGCTTGCAGATATTGTGTGTTTTTGTGATTTGTCTTTAATTTCTGCCACTAATTCATACTGACCTGGAGTATCAAGAATTTCAGAAAATTCATCATCTATGGGTAATTGAGAGTTATCTTTTACAAAGCATTGTTCCAAGAATCCGCTTTGGGTAACAACATTATTTCCAGAATAGATTGTAAGGTATAGATCGCCACAATCATAGGAATGATCATCTACAGATACGAGTACTTTAACAGGACTAGATGTAGAGTATTGTTGTGCAAGACCAATTATCTGAATTGACTTGTCATGAGAAGAAACACTTCCAATTCTCCACATGTTTAGTTCACGGTCAGGTTCTTGTAAGATATCGGCCATGACAGCTGAACCAAATACAATTGAAAATATAACAGGTAAAACAAATACAGCATATAGAATTCCTCTAGTTGCCATTTGGTTTGGTTTTCCAAATTCCCTTATATCTATTTAGCAAATTCAGAAATTTGTGATGAATGTGACGAATGAGTTAAATCGTAGCCAACTAAATATCGCTAGATGCGACTTAGAAAATTTCGAGTTAGAGCATATCGTTGCATTCATGATTCTGGTGAAATCAACGTTGGTGATTTAGCAGCATTTGTTGGTAGGAATGAGAGTGGAAAAACCACAATTTTGCAAGCTTTAACGCTCTTAAACAAAGAGGAAGAAGTTTCTGAACTCGATCTTTGTGATGAGATGTCAGAAGAACTCAAAGATGAGATTAGACTTGCAGAAGGGGAATTTGAACTAAATACAAACGAAACAAGAATGATAAAAGAAAGATTTCCAAATCTACCTGAAATAAAAAAAATCAGATTATACAGAAGTAACAAAAGACCTCAAGTTCAATATGAGTTTGAAGACATTCAACTAAGTAATCAGGAAAATAGAGGCGTAAACTCTTGGGAAAATTTTACAAAAAGAATAATTGGATTTCTAGATACAATTCCAAATCACCTAAGAATTCAGATCGACACAAAATTCTTTGAGGGAGGTCCGCCAAAAAATCAAGAGTCATTTGATAGTGGAATGGCTGAATTTAGTAACCAATTTCACGTGATTGCAATTCAAGAGCCAAAAGTCATCGAGGAGTGGGAAAAAATTTACGAGGATCCTGAAAGCCAGTTCTCAAATCTTCTTTCTGGAGAAAGTGAAAAAACGGCACTAGAAAACTTCCTTTCATCCAACCTACATCCACGGTTTGTCTACTTTTCAGATTACAAAAAAATTTACGGTAACATCAATCTAAACGAGTATCTTAGAGAAGAAAGAGGAGACAGGGGAGAATCAATAGAATATATCGAAGAATTTGATAAAGCAGAAACTGTTAGAAATCTATTTTATCTTGCGGAATTGGACATTAAAGAACTAGACGAAGTAAAAGAAACCCCATCAAAATGCATAAAGATTCTCAATGCTGCAAGTAATAGACTAACAAGCAAGTTGAATCCAGCTTGGAAGGGAGATCCTATTCATGTTGATTTGAGATACAATCCAGGAAACATAATGAGTGTTGTAATTTCAGATGTTCACAAAGATGGAACGGTAACAAATACAGGATTACTTAACAGAAGAGCAGAAGGTTTCAAATGGACATTTTCTTTTATTGTAAACTTTGCAGCAGAAACACAGCGTGCAGAATTAAAAGAAGCAATTCTTCTTTTAGATGAGCCAGCCAGGAATTTACACCCAACCCAACAAATGGGAATATCAGATCTTCTAAAGAATTTAGCAGGTTCAAACCAAGTTCTTTACGCAACACACTCACCATTTATGATATTTGATTATACTCCAGGAAATCTTCTTGTAGTTGAGTTAGATAGAAAAAAACATCTTAGTAGGATCTTTTATGATTATTGGAATGCAGATGACAAAACTCTAACTCCAATACTATATGGACTGTCAAGAGGGTTAGTAGAATCAATTGTAGATAGAGAAATAGGAACCAATTCAAGACCTGTTATCATTGTTGAAACAATGTCTGACGCAATGTATCTAAACTCATTTGACAAATTTTTGCAAGATCCAAATATCTCAATGAATCCACTTAACATTGTTGCAGCATATAACAAGAATTCAGTGTTGCCATTGGCAATTTTCTACAGAAATCACGGTTACAGGACATTTATTCTACTAGACAACACGGATGAATCAAAACAAATTTCAGCCCAACTCATATCAAATGAATTCTCTCCAATCCAAACAATTTTCTTTGAAAGAGAGGCAAAGAAACTAGAATCAATTGAAGATTATATCGTTTTAGAAGATTATCTGCACGCAGTAAATCAGACTTATGAAATTAAATTAAGACATGAAGGATTTTCTAATCTTACACCAGAAGACATACTAGAAAAGAGCAAAAAGGGAATTTTAGACAGTCTAAGAAGCATCTGGGAAGATCATAGAGATGACGACTGGGGCAAATTTGATAATGAAGAAATAACAAGATACATTTGTGAAAAAATTGCATTAGAAGAGACAGATTTCTTGTCAGATAAAACAAAAGATCAATTCAGAACGCTTTATAGAATGATTGCAGAAAGAATACGACAATATCAAAATACTGCCACAAAACAAGATTTAGACAAATATCAGCGTGCCAAAGCTTGAGATTAAAGAAGGTTTCTGATAAAAAGTACTCAATCATGAAATACAAAAATGAAAAAAATTCTTTAAGGTTTAAGTGAGAGATGAGACAGACTGAACTAATGAACATGTCCTCTATGAGAGGAGTTTTCCTTTCAGTTCTAGTATTTTCAATAGGATTTGCAGTAATTCCAAGTGTATACGCAGAATCAGTCAGTGCAAAAAGTGTTGCTTTTGAAGAAACTACAATTATTGAATTTACAAATGAAGGAACCAAAGATGTCAGTACGTTTAGAATTTGGCTAGGTTCTGATTTTAGTTTCAAGTCATTTAAAACAGAAGAAGGATGGAAAGGTGAAAAAACACCCCAAGGCGTCATCATATTCACCTCATCAGAACCAGTAAAGCCAGGAGAATCCATAAAGTTTGGAGTAAAAACAGACAAAATATCTTCGGGAATAAATTGGAAAGCACTGGACAAGACCAATAAAGAAATTGAAATAGGAAAATCAATAGCAGGAGAATTAAAAAAACCTGATGCAAGTACAAAACCAATAGCAAAAACAACTTCAGAAAAAGGAGTGCTAACAGATTCTATTTTTAGAATAATTCCTGAAAAACCAAATGTGGGCGGAACAATCAGAGTAACAGGAGATAATTTTGGAGAGACAGAAGAATTTGACTTTTATGTAGACTCAAAAAAGATTGGCAGTTTTGTTACAAATGATGCAGGACATTTTATGACAACAATGAAAATTCCAAAGAACATTGATGCAGATAGAGTAGATTTCAAAGTCAAAGACAAACAAGGTGGAGAAAAGAAAATTAGTTTAAGATTAGGAGGATTAGAAGACAGAGTTCCTGAATCAGATAACATCAGACTTACAATCAAAGGTCTTCCAAATGTAATGCATAGAGGAGACATGTTGGAAATTTCAGGTACAGGGCAACCAGGAAGTGCCATCACAGCTAAAATATCCAATCCAGAAGGAGAAATCATCAATACAAGAACAGCAGAAGTTGATTCTAAAGGAAATTGGAAACTTGATGAACCAATTCTTGTACCATTAGACACACCATTTGGGAAATATAGTGCAGAGATTACAGATGGAAGAAGTAAACTTTTGAAAAACTGGAGTGTTGAATCTGACAAAGTAATCATCATATCTCCAGAGAGTTTGAAATTCGAACCTGGCTCCCCAATGAGATTTAATGGAACAGCACTGCCAAACGAACCAATTGAATTAATTCTAGAGGATCCATTAGGAGATGAAAGGTTTTCAAACATTATAGAAGTGGATGAAACAGGATTTGTTGAGTTAGAGTATCCAACAATTGCAAATGTTGACAAAGAAGGAACATGGACGTTAATTGCAACCCAGGGCAAAAATAAAGAATTTATTTTTGCAGGATTAGGTCAACTCCCAACAATCCCAGTTAATTTGGAATTTGACAAGCTAAATTACAAATCATCTGAAACAGCTATAATCACACTTACTGGAAAACCTTCAGAATTACTCAGCATGTTAATTATAGATCCTTCTGATAAACCAAAAGGCGAAACCATCCCAATAAAACTAAAACCAGATGGAAGAACTACTTATGAATTAGAACTTGATGGATATGCATCAGGCGTGTATACTGCAGTAGTAAGCAAGGGAGCAACAAAAAATAGTGAGATATTCACAGTAGGATTACAAGTTGGTTCTGGAGACATACACATCTCTACTACAAAACTAGAATATTCACCAGGGGATTCAATTTTGATTTTAGGAGATACAAACCCAAATGTTCTCCTGACAGTTACACTTTTTGATCCTAGTGGAAAAGAAGTTAAAGTAAAAGAAACATTTTCCAACAAAAACGGGAAAATATCTGAGGATGGATTTAGAATCCCATCAGGAGCAGAACCTGGAAAATGGAAAATTAAAGCAGTCAGTGGTTCAAACTTTGCGGAAATAGAAATCGAAGTCTCAGCAATTCATCAAGAAGGAATGGTAATTAGCGTCAAAGAAGGAATAGAGGTGCCAACTGTTGGAAATAGTATTGAAATTAAAGTCATAGGAGCTAAAGGAACGGTAGAGATCAAGATAACTGATGAAAATGGAACTGAAATTGAGAGTTTAGAATTCCCTGCATCATCTCAAGGAGAGATCAACATGACATGGATAATTCCCAAAGACACAGTGCCTGGAAAATATACTATTTCTGCAGAAGATGCTTTTGATTCAGCTGAAACCACATACATAGTAGAGTGATTTCAAACAATTTTATTTCACCTCGTTGAATTTTTTTTATGAATCTTAAAGACAAAATTGCTGAATTTCCAAACTTCCCTAAGAAAGGGATATTATTTCGTGATTTTAGTCCAATTCTAAAGGATCCATCATCATTATCATATATTGCAGATGAATTTGCCAAGTATTTTCACCCTAAGGATGTAGATGTATTTGCTGGAATCGAATCAAGAGGATTTATTCTAGCCTGTATTTTGGCTACAAGATACAACAAGGGCATGATAATGATAAGAAAGGCAGGAAAACTTCCCGGAAAGACTACAAAACTATCTTACAAGATAGAATATGGTCAAGATACAATTGAAATTCAAAAGGGCATAATTGAGGAAGGTCAAAAAGTTATCATTTGTGATGACCTTTTAGCGACAGGTGGAACAGCAAAGGCATCAGCCAAATTGATTGAAAAAGTAGGAGGAAACATCACAGGTTTTGCATTTATCATAGAACTCACCGAATTAAACGGAATGAATGGGATTAGCAAATACAATTGCAAATCATTGGTGAAATATTAATGGATAAAGATGTAGAAATTGGAATTTTTGGAGGTACTGGAATTTATGATTCAGGATTATTGGAAAATCCTCAGGAAATAGATATCAATACACCGTTTGGCAAGCCTTCAGATAAAATTACAGTTGGTGTTTTCAAAGGAAGAAAAATTGCATTTTTGCCTAGACATGGAAAAAAACATTCAATCCCACCTCACATGATAAACTACAAAGCAAACATTTGGGCATTTAAGGAATTAGGAGTTTCAAGAATTATTGCACCATCTGCAGTTGGCAGTTTAAAAGAAGAAGTCGAACCAGGTCATTTTGCTCTACCAACACAATTTTTAGATTTTACAAAATCAAGAGACGGTTCATTTTCTGAGGATGGACGTGTGATTCACATTTCGGTAGCAGATCCATTTTGTCCAGAATTACAATCATCAATTTTAGATGTAGTAAACAAGCAAAATTTGAAAATCCATAAGGACTGTACTTATGTATGCATAGAAGGACCAAGGTTTTCAACAAAAGCAGAATCAAAATTTTATCGAACAACAGGTGCAGAAATTATTGGCATGACACTTGTTCCAGAATGTCAACTTGCAAGAGAAGCACAGATGTGTTATGCATCAATTTCAACAGTTACAGATTATGATGTATGGGCTGAAAAACCAGTTACAGCAAAAGAGGTTTTAGAAACATTATCAAAAAATGTTGAAAGCACAAAACAAGTTTTGACGGAATTAATAGATAAAATTCCCAAAACAAGAAGTTGTTCTTGTGCTAAGGCACTAGAAGAAGCAGAATTCTAATCATCTACAAAAGATTCTCGTTTTAGTCCCTCAGGCAATGTAAGATCACCTTGTAACAAATTGGATTGAAGAGATAAAATTACTTCCTCTACATCATAGCCTAGTTTTTCTAATTCTTTTTCAGTTGTTTTTGAGAGTTTTGCACCCACATTTTGTCCACCTATTCTGCCAAATGCAATTGCATTGAATCTAAACGTATGATCATCAAGGGTGAATTTTCCTGTAATTTTTGCAGCCATTTGACTCCCATGTATGTTGTTAATGTGAACTTTGAGATTCATTTTAGAAATTAGATTTCAACTGCCTTGTTGATATTATCATCAATCAAAAAGCTCCAATGCTTATCATCTTCAACTTTGAAATTATTTACTTTGAGTGGAATGATTTGCTCATCAACACATTCATGTTTAATTTCACCATTTTCTTTCAATCTAACTAATTTCCACCGGTATTTTCCTTCTTGTAGTTTGCAAACAGTTACACCCCATTTTGCATCAGGATCAATTTTTGGCATCCCTACCAAATCAGCTAATTCTTCAATACCTAACTGTTTTTCTTCACAAAATCTTTTTTTGCACATGCCACAACGCCAAACATCAACGGAACCTATAGTACGCTCATTAATGTTGATGTTAACTACACCAAAATACACGGGTTGATGTTTACATGATTCAGTATCGATTGTCAACGATGTTCACCATTCATTAGTATTATTTAGTTCTTGCATCATCATAGTGTCTTTCTAAAACTACCCCAATGTTATCAACTATTTTGTTTCTTTTAAACTCAATATTTTCTCTTTCACAATACCTACGATACATGTTAACAGCTGTAAATCTCGGATGCATTGCTTCAAACTCAGTTTCAGTAATGTCAATAAATGCACCCAATTCTATAAGACCTTTAGAATTTTTCAAGGCTTCAGATTCAGATATGTTTAATTTTTTAGATATTTGTTTTGGAGACATTTTTCCAGAACAAGTAACTAAAAGATAGATTTTTGCTTGAATAGGATCTAATTTTATTTCAGAAATCAGATCATTTTCCAGTTTTTTTAAATCAGTCATGTTTTACCAATATCTTTTTTGAGATTTTAAGTGAAAAACCCATTGCAATGAAATGAACTACAGCACCAATTATAGCCGCCTGAATTAGATCATTCAAAATATTCCAACTTGCAAGAAATGCAACGATTGATGGAACCGTTACAATTATAGCTATAATCGAACCCTTTAGAATAATTTCTTTCATAGTTAATTTACCAATTTTTTTTTCATCTGTCAATATGACAAATCCCAAAAAATGGTAATAAAAACCAAAGATACTTTATATTTGGTAAGAATGAATTTTGGATGTTTGGCAAGTTATAAGGGTACATATTCAAATGAACAATCTGTAAATTTTGTTATCCCAATAATGATAATTTTGTTTTTAGGAATTATCTATGTTATGACTCAGAGATCCGGTTCAGGATTTGTGAGTTTTATTTTAATTGGAGCAGCTGCCATCACCATGTTTTATTGGGTTCGAGTTCTAAAGAAAATGACCAAAGAGCAAAAACCAATCTATGCTCCAAGGGAACAAGAGTCAAAAAATTGGGTGTATGATCTTATCAAAGGGGAAGGAGAATTTGTTTTTGTATCAGAGGTTCCAGGTCCAGAAGATAAAATTGCAGTTAGATTGATTGATGGAATTTTATACATTAGAGGTTCTGGAGGATTTTCAAAAGAAGTTCCAATTGAAGGTTCCAACGCAATGCAGATTTTTGATTTCAAATACAGAAACGGTGTTTTAACTTTAAGAATAAAATAGTCAAAGACTTTTTGCTAGTTCTAATTTCTGTGGAAGGTACTTGTCTGTGATGTTTGTAAGACCATACTTTGAGAATGCTTCTAATTCAGCCTTTCTCTTTATTTTTAAAAACACATCAAGTTCTTTTTTCCAAATTCCTTCTTCATATCTTGGATCTTTTTGAAGATCATAACAGCGCTTAATGTCAGACTCAGTCATTGGAATTGTTGGAAGTTTGTATTTTTCAATATCAGTAGCCCACACACCAACCCATTTTGCATCAGGAACAGTAAGCTCCCTTAAGTGTGCAGCATTTGCAGAACCAGATTTTATTACCATTGCAATATGTTCTCCATACACATCACCATCAGTCAGCACAATTACAGGAAGACCCATTTCATCATGAAGTCTTTTTAGAAGAGTTCTTGTAGAACGAGGGGCCTGCCCACCAGTGTTTATAATTATAGATTTGAATTTTTTATCAACTTGTTCTTCAACGAATCTGGTAAACAAACCACCTTTTTCAATTGCTATCACAATTTCTGCACTAGTGTCTAATAATTCAGCAGTAGTTAAGCTGGGTCCAATAGAATATCCATCAGGATGGTTTGAAAGATTCATAGTTTTCCCCTCATAGCCCGGAATAGTATACTCTACATTCAAATCGCCAAAAATAGAACTTCTCTCTTCAGGAAATATGTGAAAGTCTTCTCTGGGTTTTGATAGAACTGCTTCAAGATCCACAATTATATTGTCAGACTCAGATTGATCTTCAAATTCTATTGCAAATGCTTGAGAAGAATAATAAACATCTCTCAATGTAGATGATTTCTTTTCTTTGGAAAGCCTATTTGCAAAAAAAGCAAGCCACATTAATTGAGTAAATGATCTTAATTGAGAAGAATTTCTAGAGTTTCTCACAGCTGCTGAATTACCTAAAATGTATTGCCTAAGTTTTTTATCATATACAATATTACTTACTGAACGGCTTGGAATAGAGAATTTTGGAAATTGGCCATTGTCTAGATCTTCATAGATTTTTGCACCATGAGATTTTAAGATTTCAAGAATGTCTTTTTGTTTTTTTTCAGCTTTTTTGAGTCTGTTTGATTTTTTACTGGTTGCCATCTATTGTCTCCTCTTCTAAAATTTTCTTATAATTGGGTTCTTTTTTCTTTCCTGCAAGCTCTGTACAAAATTGAGCTATCATTGGAATATATTTAGCATAGAGATTTGCACGTTTCTTTGCCATCTCAGCTTGTCCTTTCTTTGACATGTATGCAGCCAGTTTTCTAGATAGAAATTGTAGGGCTAGTCTTAATTCACGTTCAATTTCTGGTCTGTCTGCAACATTTTCTTTACCAGCAGTTTTGTAAGGAATTCTGGTAGAACAGATGTGAGAGACTATGATGAATGGAGGTTCACCTTTTACTTTGTAACGTCCCCAGTCAGTATCATTAACAACTTTAAGAACAACATCACTTCCTTCATCATAAAGTAGTGGAATTCTATTTGCATATCGATAAACGTGAGGGCCACCAGGTTTGATATCCCCCCCATATGCTATCCCCATTTCAACTATAAATGGAAATCCAGAGTATGCTGAAGCAGGTCGTTGAACAACTGCAGCAAAATCAGGATTGAAAAATTTCTTTATTCCCTTTTCAAGAGGTTCTTCCCCAAGAGGTGCAAGACAACTTGGATCAGGAGAAAGAAAGTCATCAAATTTTTGTAGTGAATCACTAAGTGTTACTAGTTCTTGATTTGTCATAGTACCCATTCTTTTTTCAGGTTTGAATCCTGCAAATTCTGCAAATTTTACAGCAGTTGTAGGACCAACACGTTGAAATCTCTTTGTCAGAAAAGTAGTCAAAGGTTCTCCTTGAACAGTATTTGTCAATTGCTTGTAATATGGGCTCTCAGGATCAATTTCAACTTCTTTTGATTGAGAGTCTCCAAAATCCCAATAATGTAATTTTTTATTAGGTACATCAAGATCTTCAATTCTAATTTTTTGGAGTTTTTCAAAATCCATTTTTAGAAATGACATTAACGCAATTACAACTCTAACCTGACGTGAAAGATTTTTCCATTTCTTTTTTGCCTTATCCATTATTGCTGTAAAGCTCAAATTCTTTTTTGATAGTCCTAAATCCTTTCTCACTTTTTCTATCATAGTATCATCTATGTTTGGAAGTTCAAATTGTGATTCAACTATCATCCTACGAATACGCTCTACATCAATTCCATGAGGATGAGGTCTGATTATAGTTGGAGGAGGAGGTATCTCTTTAACAAATCTCGGGTGATGGTATTTTTCTCCTTTAGGATCATCAAAAGTAATTGTTGCGTAGGGAGTGATAAGAGATGTTTCATAAACATAATCTCTAATTTTTGAACCAGCTTTAGAATAATCCCCTTCTAAACAAATACTGACAGATAGACCTTTTTTAGAAACTTCTTTGGTAGTGTGTTTTTGAATTATAGGTTTGTTTTTTTGGATATCAAGTAAAATCTCAAATTCATTTTGTATTTCTCCATCAGTAGAGCTTTTTACAATAACAGGCTTGTTTGTTGTAATTTGGCCATAAAGAATTGCCATAGTTGCACCCAACCCAAACATTCCTCTTGCTTGTTTTAATCCAAATTTTGAACCATACAAGACAGTCCCAAATGCCAAAGGGATATGCTCAGCATCAACACCAGGGCCATTATCTTTTACAGTCAAAATGTATGGTTTTGGGTCAGATTTATCAGGATCTACGGCTTTGATGGTCAGATGGACATCAGGCAAGATTCCTTTTTGATCACATGCGTCTAATGCATTTTCAACAAATTCTCTAACAGCAGTATAAAGAGAACGGGTAGGATTGCTAAAACCAGCTAAATCACGATTACTGTAAAAGAACTCACTAGGAGATATCTGATTAAATTGTTCTTTAATAGAAGACATCTTGATCTTCCCACAATTTCATTTTTTCTTGTTTTTCTTTACGATTTGCAGCTTCAAGTTTATTGTATACTGCTCCATGCATGCTTCCATTTGAAATAGAAGATATTGCATCAACAGCTAATCGTAGTTTTGATGCATCACCAATAATTGAAACTGTTTTACCATAGACTGAGATATGAGTGCCACTTAGATTTTCCATATTTCTTCTTGCCTTACCACCTTCTCCAATAATTCTACCTTTAATCCTTTCAATATTAGAATTAGATTTGCCAAATTCTCTTAGATCAATCACATGTAATGCATTCTCACCTTTTAGCAATGTCATTGCATTTTCAGGAGAAAAACCTCTGCCTATTGCAGTTACAATTTCCATTGCTTTAAACGGCTGCATTTTTTCAATATCACCAGTAGACTTTATCAAAACTTCTCCAGTATCACCATCAATATCAAGAGTTACACTACATAATTGTTCAATTTTTGATTTTACATTTCCAGATTTACCAATCAATACTGCTATTCTATCATTTGGAATTCGTAGTAATTTTTCAAAGCTCATTTTACAATGTCCTCAAATATTTTAGATGGATCATCAACAGAAATTCTCCTTTTAGAAAAGAAACGTGTAATGTTATTAATATCTCTTTTAAGAAATTCTTGGGAATTAGGATGTCTTAGATCTACTGCAGAACCAAGATCAAAAACAATCAATCCATTTTTTGTTTTGAATATATTATACTCAGAATAATCCCCATGAACAAGTTTTGCGTTTTGATAAAATTGTTTTATAATTAAAATAGATTGGTGATAGTCATTTTCATCTACTTCAGATTCTAACAATAGTTTTGCAGGAGAACCATTATCGCCTATAAACTCCATTGCTAGTACGTTATTTGTTACATATAGTGGTCGGGGTACAGGAATTCCTGCTTCATGACTTTGTGATAAATTTCTAAATTCTTTTTTTGCCCATAAATGAACAAGGTTTTTTGTACCCTTTTTTAATTTCGAGAATCGTGGATCTCCAGTAATATATGGCTCTCGTTTTTTAAAATTAGATGTAGACACCAGATAGATTTTCAAAGCAACGTCAACTTTGTTTTCATCAACTGCCCAAAACAACAGAGATTCTTTTCCTGCACTAACAGAACCATTAACATATGAAATAATATGATCTTTAATCATTTTGTAAAGAGTCATCACAGTAGGTTTGTCTAAAACTTCATTGATAGTTTTACCTTTTTTAAAACCATCATCAAGTTGTTTCTTTTTTAATTTTGAAATTAGTTTTTTATCTAATTTAGATTCTAATTTTCTACTGAGATCATCGGACACTATACAATTTTAGCAATCACTAGATAAAATGGATTTCTTTTTTATCCACTTACATTTTGAAAACAATCAGAAATGGAACACCTGAAATTCTTTTTACACCATTTTCAGAACCAATACCAAGCTCAATAGACAATGAAACTGTTTGATCACCTACCATGTTGATAATAGAGGATTTTTTTAGGAGTTCTTCTGCTTCTTGTTTACCAACAATCTTTTCTCCATAATAGCTCTTGCTAATACTCATTGTTAATTTATCTTGAATGATATCTTTACCAAGTAAATCAGAATCACAAATATTTAACATCAAATTTTTTTGGTAGTTTGATACTTTGACTGAGAATTGCATTATGCATATTTACCTTTGAGAGTAGATTTTGCTCCACATGCCTCGCAGATTAAAAATGAAATTCTATTTTCTTTAACAATTTTTGTGTCAGGACTTTTACATGTAGGACATTCAAGATAGTCTTTAACATAGATTTGAAATAAACGCGTAAAATCATCAGGAGCTCTCTTTCCAATAAACATGGCTTGATCACCGATCCTTTCTGCAGGAACCGCAAATTCTTTTGAGAGATATTGTAATACCTTATCCGGATCCCTTCTGAGAACTTTGGGAAAATCTGAAAAATTACGCAGGAAAGTTTTTTGCCCTTCCCACATTACATCTACAACTGGAAGTTCAAATCTAGATTCAGATTCTTTTTGGACATTACCAATCTTATCCTGAATTCTTTTTAGTAAATTTTCATATTCTGATTTGGTCACTAATTTTTAGTGTATAGAATACCCTATATGGGTTTTTGAAAAAGAGAAATCGTGGACTTTTGTTAGTGATTTAATCCATCTTTCCTATACGGAAAACATTAGTTCCACATTTTGGACATGTGCCTTTTACTGCAGGACGTCCGTTTTTTAGTTTAGTTTCTTTGGGATCTTTGATTTCCCTTTTTGCTCTGCATTTTACGCAATATGCTTCAACCATTCTAAAAAATGTCAAACTTGGTTCTATTTAGCCAGAGCCTGTGAAAATTATTTAACTATAGACTAGATGTGTGTAAATTTTTTGAGTCAACATTAAATATGAATTAGAAAAAAGCAACGAACATACAGATTTCTTCAATATTTCCAAAAAGAAATCCATTACAACAGATTTTTTTTAATTTTTAGTGAATTAGAAGATAATTTATGAAAGTTCACCAGTTATAAGCTCCTAATTGACAATGTAAATCAAATGGCATCAAAAAAGGGAATTATCGTAACTGTTATAATTTTAGCTGCAATTACAGGTGGAAGTTTTATTTTTTGGACAATACCACAAGAAACAGAATCAACTTTTGTGGTATCTGATTATGGAAATTATTTAGACGGAGTAAAAAAAATTCATGAAGTTTTACAAGAATCAATTGACACAGAGTTTCAAAATATGAGAGACGGAAATATTACTCCAGATGAGTATATTTCAATAACAGATGTAACAACCAGTCAAGTTACTGCAAAAATCAGTGAATTTGTTACATCAAAACCATCTGAACCTTGGCAAGAAAGTTATATTAGCTATATGGATGCATTAAAAAAATTCAATTCATACATCGTAGAAACTAAAGTATATGCAAATATGATTAAGGACGGAAGTAGCCAAGAGGAGATGTCAGAAGTTTTGAAGAAAATTGAAACGCTTAAGGCAGAATCTATAGAAATGATAAAAACATCCGACTCCCAGAGACCATAAACAGCCTCAAAACCTAACTATAATATTTTCAAAAGTTGGAAATTGTTAAAAACTAATTGTGTGAATAAAAGAGAATGTCTCAAAGTTCTAAGAAGATAGAAAAGGACGTTAATGCGTCTACTGCCAATAAATTAGTGGTAATTTGTGTAGACAGAGACAACGACGTAGGTGAAAAAACAGGCATAATCACTCCAGTCATAGGAAGAGATGCATGTATTGAGGCTGCACAACGATTGGCTTTAGAAGATCCTGAAGATGCAGATTCAAATTCAATTTTTGCCGCAATTAAAACATATGAAGATTTGATAAGTAAGGGATACCAAGTCGAAGTTGCAACAATAGCTGGTGTTAAAGATAGAGGTGTACAAGCTGATGAAAAAATTTTATCTGAAGCAAAAATTGTTTTAGAAAGATTTTCAGCAAATGGTGCAGTAATTGTTTCAGATGGAGAAGATGATGAAAGTGTAATTCCAGTAATTCAAAATGTATTGCCAGTAGTATCTGTACAGAGAGTAGTCATGAAAGTAAGCAGAAGTGTTGAATATTCTTACGCTGTTTTCGGAAAATATCTTAAGATGGTTGCATATGATTCAAAATATTCAAAATTTTTCTTAGGTGTTCCAGGAATTTTGTTATTAATTGGAGGTATTGGTACTGTATTTGGATATACGGCTGAAATTTTTGCTGTTTTAATTAGTATTTTAGGGGGCGCATTTTTAATCAGAGCTTTTGATGTAGACAGAGCTTGGTCAAATTGGGCAAAACCTACACCAATGGGATTCATCAGAATGTTCACAGTTGTTGCAGGAATTTTGTTAATACTATCATCAGTTCCAGCTGGAATTAGTTCAGTTGAATCAGGATTATTACAAAGCGATACAGAATTGATTTCAAAAATTACTGACAAAGTGATTATAGGTCAGTTTGTTTCAGGAGCACTCCCTATCTTATGGATTGGACTAGGTGCAATCTTTGCAGGAGTTTTGCTAAGTAATTGGATTGGAGGAATACCAAGACAAATCAGCGATATTTTACGCATAATTGTTTTAGGGGCGCTTTATCCAACGGTTTCCCAATTTACCAACATTATGATGTATGATGAGAGTTCATTCACTCTAATTCCACCACTTTTGGCAGGACTTGCTACAACTTTGGTTTCAGCCACAATTTTGTTTAAAAAATACAGAAAACATAAGCACCAAGAAATGGTCTCAGATTAGATACAAATAGAAATCCTGAAAAACACTGATATCTTCAGTTAGTAATAATTTACACAGGTGACTAGACATAAGCAAGATTTTAGATACAATTTTTCAAGTATCAGGATTATACAAAATTTATTCAAGAAGGCTTGAAAATGAGGTACGGAGTGGTTCCATACCAAATCATGTTGCATTAATTTTAGATGGAAACAGACGATGGGCAAAAAGGCACCTAACCATGAAGAAGGAAGGGCATTGGAAGGGAGCAGACGCAGTAGAAAACCTGCTTGATTGGTGTGAGGAGTTTGATATCAAAATAATTACATTGTATGCATTATCAGCTGAGAATCTAGATAGAAATGATGATGAGTTACAATATCTGTTTGAATTGATTCGAAAGAGATTAGAAAAACTCTACAATGATCCCAGAATTCATAAAAATAAAATGAGAGTCAAAGGAATTGGTAGAATTGAGCTTTTACCAGATTCAATTAAAGAAGTTTTAAGACGATTAGACGATGCTACGAAGGATTATGATAATCATTTTCTAAATATTGCCTTAGCATATGGAGGACAGTATGAACTAGTCGATGCAGTAAAAAAAATTGGTGAAAAAATTCAAGACGGTGCATTAAATATCGAAGATATTAACAAAAAAGTCATTGAATCAAACCTATACACATCACATCTACCACAATCATCACCAGACATGATACTTCGAACATCAGGGGAAAAAAGACTAAGCGGATTTTTAATGTGGCAAAGTGCATATAGTGAATTAGTTTTTATGGATATCTTTTGGCCTGAATTTAGGAAAATAGATTTGATGAGAGCAATTAGAACATTTCAAGAAAGAAAAAGAAGGTTAGGGAAATAATGATAGAAGAAACATCAGCAGGAGTAGTAATATTCAGAAAAGAAGATTCAAAAATTTTATTTTTGTTATTGCATTATCCTTCTGGACACTGGGATTTTGTTAAAGGTAAAATGGAAAAAGGAGAAACAACGCATGAAACTGCAATTAGAGAAACAAAAGAGGAAACAGGAATTACAGATATTTCATTCATAGAAGGATTTGAGGAATGGATTGAGTATAATTTTCAGTTTCAAGGAGAATTAGTTCATAAAAAAGTGGTTTTTTTCCTAGGAGAAACTAAAACTAAAGATATTTCCATTTCTCATGAGCATTTGGATTTTGTTTGGATGGATTATCTTACAGCAATGGACAAGACAACATTTGATAATGCAAAAACAGTACTAACAAAATCCTATTCGTTACTTCAGAGTCTCTAGATGCAGTGCTTTTGCAATAGAGGTAGGGTTTTTGTCATTTAGAATAGTTCGACCAACTATCAGAAAGTCAGTCCCTGCAGACAGTACTGTTTCTGCACTACCTCCTTGAGTTCCAACTCCAGGCGAGAATATGCTTAGTTTTTTGCCAGCTTTTTTGTTACAATATTCAATAATTTTGGGAAATGTTGCACCAACCACAATTCCATCAACTTTGGAATCAACAGCCCAATCCAAAAACAGTTGATACAATTGCTGCTTTTTTTTCATTTTTACTTCCATATCATATGATAGTTTTGCCTCAGGTGCACTCATGTGGCACAATGTAATAACACCCCGATCATTTTTGTGAGCAGATTTTACCAAATTCTTAAGACTTTCCAGCCCCATAATCGGATTTGCAATTACTGCATCAAATCCTAAATTCCACAAGTGCTCAGACGTAACACGGTTTGTATTTCCAATGTCATTTAGTTTAATGTCAGCAATTGTTTGTAACCCATATCGGTGTGCAGTCTTGTTTATTCTAGAAATCTGCTTAGAACCAAGAGGCAAGAGTAAATGAAAATTTAGTTTGATTCCACACAGAAATGGATGTAATTTTTTGATATTTTGAATAGTTTTGGCTTCAATATTAGAAGTGGAAGTGTCATAATCATTGGCAAGAACCACTTTGCCGTTAGTTTTTGAGATCTTGGATAATCTAGTTTTGAAGGTGACCATAATCTACAAGAGGGTGGGTGTCTTTTAATTTTATTATTTTGACATACGAATATCCATGTTCAGATGGACTATCCACAAATGTTGGTTCAGATCCGTTGTTTGTAGAAAATTTCAAAAAGGGTTTTTTAGGTTCGTCATCAAGCACGACATGACAAAAATAAGAGGTTCCTTCTTCATTAAAGTTCATAAAAACTCCAACAAGCCAATTTTGATTATGTGGGAATAAAAACAAAGGGAATGGAATTTCTTCAAACCCCCATGTTAGTTTTGCAAGGCTAGATAAATCTTCTAATTCAATTGGTTGATATCTATCAAGTGTACCATTACCGGGCCTCAAAGTTTCAGGAAGTGATTTTATTCGCACTATGGGAGAATATAGTTTGCTGGAGTCAGAAGTAGTATCTACAATTGCAGACTCTTCTTTTCCACCCTTTAATCCATAGCAAATGTAATGGCCATTATTCTCTAACGGTGTATAGTAAACAATCGGTTTTTCTTTTAGAATATCCATTTGAACAGACAAAACTTTCTTGCCATCATGCTCATGAAGGAAAGATACTCGTGGCGCACGCTCAAGTGCACAAACCAAGCGTGAAAATTCTAATGAGGAAGAAACTTGAATGTAACGAGGTAATTTATCCACGAGAGATAATTAATCATATTCAAATTAAACTTATCCAAAAATTTTCAGGCTAACTTCTTCTATCAATTACATCATCGATAGCTGGGCCTGTTCCAATAATTGTGACAGGGATATTTAGTTCACGCTCAATATTTTGTATGAATGATTTTGCTTCTTCAGGCAAATTATCATAAGATGTCATGCCTGCACAACTTGGAAAGATCACATCTAGTTTTGTAATAGAAATTTGTGTTGCACTGTTGAGCATGATTGCACGCCTAGCTAAATCAAAATCAAAATCTGCTGCACGTCTTTGTCTTCCAGTTACTGTTCCAAACTCAGACCAACCTTTACTTTGGGCTTGTTCAAGCGTAAGCTCATTTGCAAGAGGCCCCGTGCCTACACGCGTAACATAAGATTTGAAGACAACAATTACTTCATCAACATTCTTTGGTCCAAGACCAATATCAGCACAAATTCCAGATGCAGTAACATCTTTTGAAGTTACAAATGGATATGTCCCATGCCATAATGAAAGAAATGTCCCTTGAGTTCCCTCAATTAGAACATTCTCGTTTTTAGAAATAGCCGAATTAATTTCTTCAGGTACGTCTACAATAAGAGACGATAAAGAATCAAAATCTTTTGCAAGTTTCAAAACCCTCATGGCTCTATCAGCATTTGCAGGACCAGTACCAGATCCAGTACTACCAATTTTTTCTTTTAAATCGCCTTTTGAATCACGAGTTAAGTGAGTCTCTTCAATAATACCACAATGTTTGTCAATAAATGAACGACCAGACGCATCAAAATCACGTATTTCTTTTAGCAACACATCAGGGTTAATTACAACTCCAGGCCCAATCATTACTTTGGCGTTTTTGTTTAGAAAACCACTTGGGAGCATTCGAACCTTGTAGACTCTATCTCCATCTCTAATCGTATGACCAGCATTTGGTCCTGCCCCACCACGAACTATTATTGAAGGATTGTCCTTAATTGCCAAGTAGGAAATTATCTTGCCTTTCCCTTCATCACCAAAAAAACCACCAACAACAACAGTAGATGTCATAATTATGAGCAAAAATTTGGTTTATTTAAGCTAAAGTGGCGTCACAGGATTTAATATCTCACAAATACAAATTTTGATCGATGGCCGGACCAAACTATGCTGGAAATATTATTGTAAACTTGGCAAATCTGCCAGATTTTCTCAGGAAACCAATCTTGAAAAAGAGAATGATGGAATTTTTTACTTTATCAGATGAAGAAAAAAAAGAGATCATTAACAATGCATTAGAAGCTGGACCAACAATACCATTTCCAAATTTTTCAAAACTTTTCAAGACATGGTTAGAAATTCTAACTACACTAACAGAAGAAGAAAGGGAAGGATTGTTTTTTGCATATATTGATGAAGTATCAAACAATCCACAAAAATTAATCACATTTAATCTTGATGGAATTTTAGAAATCTATCTAACACTAGATAATGAGAAAAAAGCAATACTTGCTCATACAATAAAGAGAATATTGGACGGTCTAGAAGATACTAAAAAGAAAAGAACGTTTCTTGTGATTCCAGATAATGCAAAAAAACTACTTGGTCTTTAGGCATTAGGTTCATCAGGTTTTCTATTATCCTCGTTACTGTAATCTATAATTTCTCCCTCAGGGGAAAGAACACCAACGAATACTTTTTCATGTTTTTTCAATAATTTTCTATGATCAGGCATGGACATATCTAGTCTCATTTCATTCATCACCATTACACGATATTCCTTCCATTCAGCCCAACATTTGTTGCATGTAGGGTATTTTTCTGCAACCATGTCCAATTGTTCGTTATCAGGTATAGGATTCTTACATTTTGTACAAGTACGACCCATAAAGAATCCATATCAAAACTCCTTTTATCTTTTATTGAATGTAAAGCAATAATAGATAACACAAACAAAATATCTTGTGAAGATCAAATGTCCAAAATGCAAAGAAAATGCAGAACTTGCAATGGATTATTCTTTTGTAAAATGTGACAATTGTGATCTAGATATGAGTTATGGAGAATACGTAAAATTTGTTGCACATAATGAAAAGAAATATTCTGACATTTTAGGAGATTATGCAGGAAGTACTGAGGGACAATCATCAGGCTCCTTAGACGAGTGGGATTAAACAAGATAGTTAAATCATTCATCAGATTAAAATAATTAGTAAAAGAAATTTCTAAACATCATTGGAATTTCTATTAGAAAACATTCTCAATCTAGTTGGATTTTTAGTAGGACTTGGAATTGGAATAATGTCACTGATTGGATTTAGAAATACTGGCAGTCCAACATTATTCAGATTAACAATCGCATTTTTGTCAATCAGTTTAGGATTTTTTGTGATTTGGGCAGGTTACATGGTAGAGGATTTTGTAATAAAATCTGGAAATATAGAAAGATGGATTCAAACTTTAGGAATTGTCATTCAAACCGTAGGATATTTCTTTATTGCATTCTCGCACAGTATAAAATCATTTTTTCCAAAGTCAAGATACTTTAGATCAGTTGGAATTTTCCCATTGTTTCTAGTTTCATCGGTACAAATAGAACATATTTTCAGATCTGTGTCGTTTATACTATTAGCATATGGAGCAATTGAAACAATGCTTTCATATTTTGAAAACAAAAACAAGGGTGCTATTTCAGTTGCAATAGGATTGGCGCTTTTGGCTCTGGGTGAATTTCTAGGATGGTATTCTTTTGTATTTCCAGAATCAATACTCTATACAGTTTCTATGACCATAAAGATTGGAGGGTTAATTGCATTGTTCATTCCAGTTAGCAAAGTCCCCCTAACCAAGATAAAATTTGATGATAATTTTGAAGAATGATTCATTCAGGCTCAAAATTTTGAGATAGAATCTATTTGTCAAAATCTTTTATCTTTTTAGTATATTGGAAAATATCAAGCCACTCTCATAGAAATTTGAAAATAAAATCATAGAGAATAAAATGGCAGAATATAGAACTCATATGAAAATTATTGGGGATATCCTATCCACAACTAGGGATGATCTTCAAGACGAAGATGGTGCAACAGTAACTTACCTGATTAGAAAGGCAAACATATCCCATTCTAGAATTTCTAGAATTCTAAAAACGCTAGTAACACAAGGTTTGTTAGAACAGGTAGAATCAGATAATTCCAACAAGTACAGAATTAGTCAATCAGGAAGAGAGTTTCTGCAAGCATACAAGACATTCAGTTCCTTTGCAGACAACTTTGGATTAACCATCTAATCTTCTATTTCTTCAAATTCATCTAATTCATCATCAAAATCATCTTCAAAATCAGTATCTTCATAATCAGATGGTTGGGACATATCTTCGGTTTGAATTTTTTAAGTGTTAAAAACTTATTCAAATGAAAATGAATAATTAAAGAACGAAGGCACCATTAAAGCATTGAAAGTCAATTGCGATCCTCAAGGAATAGAAAAAGCCAACGAAGAGATAAAAAAAGGAGGAGTCGTGATTTTTCCCACAGACACAGTTTACGGTATTGGTTGTAACCCATACAACGAAAATTCAGTAAAAAAGATCTATGAGATCAAATCAAGGGAAGAAACAAAATTTTTACCAATTTTATCATACTCGAAAGAAACAACAGCATTAATTGTAGAATTTGATGATGTCTCAATGAAATTAGCTGAAAAGTTTTGGCCAGGACCACTAACTTTGGTATTAAAATTAAAAGACGATAGACTGAAAAAACCTCTAAAAATTAACAACAAGATTGCAATCAGAGTTCCAAAAAATAATTGTGTGTTGCAGTTGTTAAAAAAATGTCATTTTTTGATTGGAACTAGTGCAAATATTTCAGGACAAGAGTCGTTTACAGATCCAGAAAAGTGCTATCAAAGTATCAAAGGATTTGATCTGTTTTTAGATGGAGGTAAGATTTCAGGAGGAGTGCCATCAACAATAGCAGAAGTTGAGGATGGGAAATTAAAGATTCTCAGAGAAGGGGTTTTAACTAAAAAGGAGTTGATGGAAATACTTTGAATCTAATCGTTACCTGTGCACGTCATTTAGAACCAGAAACAGAAGAAGAGATAACAAAAATTCTAGGCGAAATGGGAGATTCAGAGCCGTCTATAACAATAACAAAAATGTCAGGTATTTTGACTGCCCAAACATCATTAAATCCAATAGAAGTGGTAAAAAAAATCAAAGAACAACTAATTGATGAGCCATGGTCTATCAGGTATTGTCTTAGAATAATTCCAATTCAAAAAGTTGCAGAGACAAATCTTGATAGTATTGAGAATCAAGTACAGGAATTATCAGATCAAATTTCCGATGATGAAACTTATAGAATATCCATTGAAAAAAGAAATTCAGATGTTTCAGGCCAAGAACTAATTTCAAGAATTGCAAAAAAATTCAAAAATAAAGTGTCATTAGAATTTCCAGACAAAATAATCCTAATTGAGATTTTAGGAAATACAACAGGCGTTGCCATTTTGAAAAAATCAGATGTTTTAAGCGTCGAGAAAACCAAACGCAGTATTTCAGAGTAAAACAGAAGCTCGCTCCACTAGTATATCCTCTAAAGGGGTTTTTGTCAGAACACAATCAATTTGTCTTTTATTAATTCTGAATTGTTTTTTGATACTAAAAGAGTGGTTTTTTGAGAAAATTTCACTCAGAGAGGGTTTTAACGATAAGTACAAACTGTCTAATTCTTTTTTTGGTCCAATTGATACAACAAAAAAATTTTTTTTTGGCTTTATTCCTGCAATCTTTATTGCATCAGAAATTTGTGATGTCAAACCAAATCGCATCAGGATGTCTGTTTCTAATTTTTTTGAAAGTAGATTATCATTTTTTTGACAAATTAAGGACAATGAGATTATTTTTTTGGCATGAGAGGTATTTAGAATAAATTCACTCGAAACTGCTTGAATAATTAACTTAGGAAAGCGTTTTCTTAATCCATCAAGAAATGACACATCAATTTTTTTATCACCTTTGATTTCTAATAGCTGTACATTTTTTTTTGAGGAGGAAAAAATCACTCTTTTTGGCGAGCCGCCATGAATTACGGGAATAATGCTTACTGTGTCACCATCCTTAATGATAGTCATTTTTCCATCCATTGCAGAAGAATCAATTCCATTTACAGCAATGAGAATGTTATCAGTATCAAGCTCCAATGTAGTTTGGGGCTTGATAGATGTCAGATGGCCTAAAAGATCATCTATAGATATATTAGATTTTTGAATCTCCATATGATCAGTTGAAAATGATTTTTTTGCTCCACCTAGAAATTTTACAGTAATCATCAACTAATAGAAAATTCAATTAGAATTAATTTCTTGTTTATTCGGATTTTTCTTCAGACTCTGAAGGTTCTGGTTCTGCTGCTGCCTCAGTTGATTCAACAACATCTTCAGATTTAGTTATGTTAGTTTCCTCAACTTCAGGTTCTACTTCATATGCAGTCTCTTGTTTGATAGCTTCCTCTCTTTGTGCTTGTTTTATCTTCTCTTCACGAATTTGTTTTTTAACATATTTTGTGATATAGCCAGCAACCTCATTTTTCAGTCCTTTAGAGCGAATAATGGATATTTGATCTAGAATTTTTTTGTTATCAGCGAAATCTTCACCAAATTTTGATTGGTGTTTGTCTAGTACTTCATAAGAGAGACGCTTTATTCTATCCACTCCTCGACTAGTGAATTAGGGTTTTTTATACCTATATTCCAAGATATGATTCAGAATTCTTTTCTAGTAACAAAGACATATCGTCAAAGGATTTTGAGAGAATTTTGGAAGCGGCAAAAATCACACTGGGGATAAAGACAACATGGGCAGATTTCATCTCAAAACATCTTGAAAATCTTACAGGGCCATCAGTTTCTACTAGAATTTTTGATTCTTCAGTATTTGACAAAAGCGTTTGTTTATCATTTGCATAGATCATTACAGGGCCATATGAGACAAAAAAGCCCATATCCATTGCATGTCTCAATTGTTTTTTGCTGCCATCAAACCAATGAAGTAAAGCATGTTTAGTATCATAGGATGTCATAATTTGTAGAACATCATCAAGGCTTTTTCTTGAATGAATTGAGATGGGTTTATGGTATTTTTCTGCCACAGATAAAAGAGTTTCAAAGACATGAACTTGTCTTTTGGTATCTTCGTCTGATTGGCAATAAGTAGGATCCAATCCAATTTCACCTATACCACTTAACAATTGATGGTTTTGCTCAATCATATCCACCATCAAATCCAGATCATCTTTTGCACATTCTGGATGAATTCCAATAAAGGGTAAAATCAGTTCGGATGATTTTGCAAGTTCTAATGTATCTTTAGCATCATTTGGATTCATGGAAACACAACATGCTTTTAGATTCATATTTTCCATCACAGAAACAATATTTTTCATGTCTTGACGGTAGGAGGGATCAGACAGATGGATGTGTGAGTCATAATACCAAGTCATTCAAACATATTTTGAAATAGTCTGTATAAATCGATTCCTTGGTGATATTTTTTCACTCAAAATCTTTTATCATAATAATGGAAAATTAGATTAATGAAATCATCAGAGTTAGGACTTTCAGCAATGTATAGAATATTGAAAAAAGCAGGTGCAGAAAGAGTAAGTGACGAGTCTGCAGACGAACTAAGAAGAATCATCGAGGAGTTGGCAGACGGTATTGCAAAAAGTGCCGTAGATATGGCATCACATGCAGGTAGAAAGACGGTAAAGGGCGAAGACATCAAGCTTGCTTCAAAACCATTTACAAAATTCTAATCTAAAGAGTTTAATTGTTCATTTTGTGTTTTTCAAAACGGTACTCTGGCAGAACGGTTATGCGTGGGCCTGCAAAGCCTATACAAGGGGGTTCGACTCCCTCGGGTACCTTTATTCTACTATAATCTGTCCTGCCATCCAAGGGTGGAGCGTACAATAGTAATCATAAGTTCCAGTTTCTTCAAAAGTATAGGAAAATGACTCGTATGGATCTAAATGGCCACTGTCAAACAATCCAGATGGTGAACCATAAAATCCAGAAGTCACACTATGAAACGCAACATCCTCATTTGACCAAATCACTGTTTGTCCTTTGGCAGCAGAAAATGTTGTTGGGACATAACATCGATTGTCTTCTTCGCAACCAGGTCTTGAAACTTTGTTTGGCATGACAATATCGGCCTCAGTAAAATGAGTTTCTGGTTCTGTTTTTAGTTCAGATGTTTTGTTTTGTTTTTGTTCTGGTTGTGGTTCAGGTTCATTTGTTTGAACGCTTTCATTGCTTGCAAACACTGCTATCGTCAATGCAATTGCAATTACAACACCAAAAACAAGAATTTTTTTCTTCAAATCAAACCACAACACAGTCCTAGTTATTATGTAATTACCAAATTCTCTAAATATATAGGATATTAGAAAGACTGCTTGGCTCAAAATGGTAACGGATTACTTGAATACATCCCAGGATCAAAAACCCTGCTAGTTCAGAAAAACTCCACACCGCCATTAGAGGGGTTTTCTGAAAACGTCAAAGAGAGCATAAAAGAATACGCAGATGATTCAAAGAGTGACGTTGAAAAGGGAAATAATTTTCTCCAGTGGGTTTTAACAAGAGTGTTTGAGGCAACAGAAGATGATGCAGCTGATGCAATTGTTGATGGTGCAAATGACTTAGGAATAGACGCTTATCTCCCTGTTGATTTTTCTGATAATACCATTAGACTATTCCAATCAAAATACGGAACATCACATTCTCTGGAAGCAATTGCCAAATTCAAAGAAGATGCAAAAAGATTGCTTGCAAAAGATGTTACAAAGATGAGACCAGAGCTTGCACAGCTTGTAACAAAAATTAAAGAAAAAAACCTGAAAATCAAATGCTGCTATGTCACAGATCAGGAAGTAGATTACAGCGATGACGTTGTCGAGGTAATTGATATTGAAAAAATCATTCAAAAGTTGTGGGACAGAATCAAAAAACCAGCAGCAGGAAAGAAATCATCAATAAAACTAGAAAGAATGCTTAGGCATGAGAACACAATACTGGGAATTTTGAAACTAAGAGAACTTACAGACTTTGTAAGCAAGAACAGAGATTATGTTTTTGAATCAAACATTAGACAGTGGATGCAGTTTAAGACAACTGTAAACAAGGGATTGCGAGAAACACTTCAAACCAATCCAGGGAAATTTTTCTATTACAACAACGGAATTACAATTGTAGTAAGTGACTTTGAGGAATTAGGGGAGAACATGATCAAGCTGCATGCGCCACAAATAGTCAACGGAGCTCAGACATCTAATTCAATTTTAGATCATTCTAAACGGACAAAGAACATGGATGGTTCTATGACAGTTACCATCATAAAAGCAGATGATGAGCAAGAGCAAAACAACATCACAAAGTACAGAAACTCACAGAACTCAGTAAGAGGAAAAGATCTTGTTTCATTAATGGACTTTCACAAATCAATAAAATCACAATTAAGAAACTGTGGTTATTTTTATGAAATTCAGGCAGGATCTTTTGATACAAAAACAAAATCAAAACAATGTGAGTATGAAGGTGATTCTACTTACAATAATTACTTGCCAGACAATCACAAAAAAGTAATCGTTGCAAAGGATGCAATACAGTCACTTGTTGCAGGAATTGAACAACGACCCACTGAAGCATATAGTTCTCCTGCACAATTTCTTCCAAGAGGAAGCAAGTATGATGATATTTTCAATGACAACCTTAAAGACGATTACAGGATTTTGTTGTATCCTTATCTTGTAAAGGAATTTGCAAAAAAGTCTCTAAAATATGGCAAGCAAGGTGGACACAAGACAAAAAGATATGCAACTTTGTTTTATGTCGGAGTATACTTTAGAATACTACACAAGAAAATTCTAGAGACAAAGGGGGATTTCAAAGGAGACATTAGAAAACTAGAGCCAATTTTTCGCAGTTTTAAGTTAAACTCTAGAATACTAAAGCTCACAGACGTGATTGTCACCAAATTTCTAGAAGATACTGTTGTAGATGATGAGATAGAGCTTGCCAACACAAAACACAATTTCTTTTCACAGCATGTCTGGAATGACTCTATGCTCAGAGTTGTTGATAAAAAAATCAGACAAGAAGAAGATGAGATTTTAGCAATCAAAAAGCTAGTCAGTAATTTGCTGTAAACCCATAGGCAGTAGTCTAACCAAGTAAAAATCTTGCAGGAGGTTTACACTGGTCAGACTAGCTACCTAAAATTCTTAGAAACCAGTATTATTTAACATGATTTTTTTGGTTCAAACCCAGAATGTTTTTTATATTGATTAAAGTGAGCAATGATACTTTGGGTTTAAAACTAAAATGCACCATTTGCGGGGATAAAATAGAAATGCAATTCAACCCAATGGAAGAATGGAAGATCAACGGACCATTATGTGGAGATTGCTATTCAAAAAAGCTAGACGAGTATTATCCCGGAGATCATACTAGAGTAAACAAAGAAGAATAATTATTCAGATTTTGAATACTTGTTTACATAAAGACAATTCCAAACAAGAGGATCATCTTTGGCATCTTTTTCATCAACAAATGAGATATCAGTAACAGTTTTTTTTCGTTTAAGTAAATTTACTTGAAAACTAGAAAACTTTTTGCAGATACACACCTTATACAAACATGCATCATTGTCACCTTCATCATGGTCTTCTGCTGCATGCCCACAACTACATAGTGCATCTTTTTTTACATCATTCAAAGTCTGTTCACTGTATACTCCCAATCGTAGATACGCCTCGCCGCCATGACCCTTTTTGAATCTCTCATAATTTTCAGACTTTGGAAGAGTTTTGAAAAAAGACATGTTAGAATCAGGTTTTTGCGACTCTGCTCCCATGATAAACCAGTAGTCATCATCAATCTCGACGAATCGAATCTTGATTGATGGATCTGTCCACCAATGGATTTTTTCAGTCCACAGGTTTGTTGCCTCTTTTCTGTCTGAAAATAAAGGAACGACATTCATTCTAAGATCATAATACCGGTATGCCACTCCAAGAAAAGCATCAAACCACGGTACAGGAGACTGAGAAGACAATCTCACAGAAATCAGGCTAGAGCCTATTTATCTGATCTGAATTGATGGTAATACCCTTATATCTTGGTTTTACAGTACCATTCGTATGGTTTCCTATCGAACTAGCATGCAAATAGTTGCAGATCTTTTGACTGCTACTGAAGAGTCAGGCCAGCAGGGAATTAAAACGACATCTTTGCTTACAAAGGCAAACTTATCACATTCAAGATTATCAAAATTCCTTGAGAACTTGACAGGTTCTGGACTGATCAACAGAATAGAATTTGATGGAAGAAATACATTTGTCATTACTGAAAAAGGAAGACAGTATTTGGAGTCTTATTCAAAGTTCTCCAGCATTGCAGAATCTTTCGGTCTGGAACTCTAGAATCTATTTTTTAGATTTTCTTTTTCGTTCAGCATTTTCTCTTTGGCGCTCTTTTCTTTGTTTGTAGGAGCTGTAAATGACAATAAGTGCTATCCCTGCAATCCCACCATAAAATAATGGAACAATAAATCGACCTTCTCCTGTAGCAGGATCTACAAATGCAATGATGATAGTCACAATCATGAAAATCAAAATTACTGTAAGATACTTGTCCATAATTTACGTGGTTTACAAAACCATATATCTTTTTGAAATGACTTGGGATATAGAGCAAAATGGCAAAAATGTTAGAGTTAATCGGACTGGTGTTGATTGGCATAATGTCTTTGGCATTTGTTGGCGTAATACCTCAAGTAGAACCAGGATTATCCCCAGTGTTTTGGGCATGTGCAGGTGGTGCATTGATGATCATTTTCTATAGAAAGATAAAAAGAAAACAAGAAGAAAACAACAAATGAGATTTTGTGTCATAATTGATCAATGGTTAATCGACCGACAGATCTATAAAGGAGGATCAGAGATAATTTTTGAGGGGAGCATGACAGAAAATAGTAAAAACTGGTGGGAAGGTTTAGGAAAAGAATTAGAAGTTGACATTGAGACCTTCACTGAGACAAGCTCTTAAGATTTTTCTAGTAATTTTAAAAAAATAATTTTTTAAGCCTCGAACGGGATCTGAACCCGCGACCTAACGCTTACGAGGCGTTCGCTCTACCAGGCTGAGCTATCGAGGCACTTTTTGGTGAAGCCATCAGAGTTAATAAAAAGCCTTTCCGATTTTGATCAAATGAAAAAAACAATTTCCGGAATTCGTGGTATATTTGGAGAAGATTTCACTCTAAAAGAGACATTACAGTTTTGCAACAACTTTTCATCACTCATACAGTCTCAAAAATGCGTCATTGGTAAAGACACAAGGCCATCAGGACAAATGGTAAAGGAAACTGCATCAGCTGCGCTGCTAAAAAATGGAATTGATGTATTTGATTTGGGAACTGCGCCGACACCTGTTGTGTTTAGGGAGTCAAGAAAGTACGGTGCAGGAGTAATTGTAACATCATCGCACAACCCTCTAGAATGGAATGGATTAAAGTTCATTATTGATGGAAGAGGCATCAATGAAGAAGAACTGCCAAAGATTTTAGAAAATCAAAAAATATCAAAAACAAAAATTGGTTCTGAAGAAAAAATCTCATCATCATATATCGAGGATGCAAAAAAACTGATAGGAAGTATCCAAAACAACCCAGAAATAGTCATAGACATAGGCGGAGGAGCAACAAGAGACTATGCACCCAAACTACTATCAGAGACAGGCTGCAACATTCATGTGATAAACGGTGAACTATCAAACTGTACCAGAGGACCTGATCCCACAGCAGATAGTTTATCTGATCTTGTCACGGCATCTTCATCAAAAGATATTGGTTTTGCATTTGATCTAGACGGAGATCGTCTAGTTGTTGTAAAAGATGGAAAAAAACAGACACCGGATGTGACTTTGGGCCTCGGAGTGGCAAAGGCACTAGATCTTGGTTACAAAAATTTTGTGCTAAGTATTGATACAAGTGTTTCAATTGAAAAGTTCATCAAAGAGAGAGGCGGAAGTGTTCAAAGATCCAAAGTTGGAGAAGCTAATGTAATTGATTTAATGTTAAAATCAAATGCACAAGCTGGGGGAGAAGGAAGCAGTGCAGGTTTTATTTTGCCAGAATTTAATTATTGTAGAGAAGGAATTCTAACTAGCGGTCTCATAGCATCAATGCTAAGAGATTCAAACTATCAAGAAATTCTAAACTTTATGCAAAGTTATCATCAGACAAGAGAAAAAACAAACGTTGATTCTCAATTTCATGATAAAGTGATCGAAAACATTGCAAAAGAAATGTCCAAAAATTATTCAGAAGTAATCACCCTAGATGGAATTAAAGGGATTATAGATGAAGATAGTTGGGTGTTAATTAGAAAATCAAACACTGAAGACATCATTAGAGTTTCTGCTGAATCAAACAACAAAGAAAAGAGCATGAAAATTACTCAAGACAATCTGAAATTAGTAAGAGAGTGCTATGAAAGGGTTAGATGAATCAGACATTATCAAAATCATTCAGAATGGAATTGGAAACAAAAATTTTGTTTCTGAAGACGTAGAGCAATTCAACATAGGTAAAAGAAACATCATCGTTAAAGTAGACACACTAGTTCAAAGTACAGACATTCCCCCAAAAATGACATTGGCAGAGGCCGCAAGAAAAAGCATTGTAGCATGCATTAGTGACTTTGCAGCAAAGGGAGTAAAGCCACAATTTGGAATAATATCTCTAAACCTTCCAAAGACAATTTCACACTCAAAAATCGTTGAGATTTCAAGGGGAATCAAAAGAGCATCTGATGAATTTCAGATCAAAATCCTAGGAGGAGACACCAATGAGGGACAAGAGATTGTTTTTCATGTTTGTGTTTTTGGTGAATCTGACAGAATTGTTCCAAGAAAAGGTGCAAAATCAGGAGATATCGTGTTTGCAACAGGCCTATTTGGGTTAACAGGAGTAGGATTGAAATCTCTCATTTACAAGAAAAAAGGCAGAAAGGAGTTTGTCCAAAAATGTCAAAAAGCAGTTCTAAAGCCAAAGCCAAGACTGGAGTTTGGTCTAAAAGGCAGAAAATATTTTTCAGCTGCAATGGATTCGAGTGACGGTCTTTCAACTACGCTAAATGAAATGGCAAAGCAGAGCAAGCAAAAGTTTGTCATAGATAAAATCCCAACACCAAAAAGCGTTTATGAGTTTGCAGAACAAAACAAAATTGATTCAATGGATTTGATTTTCAATACAGGTGAGGAATACGAGTTTGTTTTTACAGCGCCAAAAAAATACAGAGACCATATTCATAAACTGGCATCCAAACTAAAAACCCCAGTTGTGCAAATTGGATATGTCACTAAAGGAAAAGGTGTGTATCTTAAAGGAGACAAGTTAGTCCAGATAAAAGATTCTGGGTGGCGTCATTTCAAAAAATAACTATTCACCTGAAAAATAGTCTAGCTCTACTCTTTGTATAATATCAAAGACAGTTGCGGCAGGCAGTCTGTTCACACAGTCATTTATCCAAAGTTCATCAAGAGACAGCAAGGTGTTTCGGTCATATTCTGGAAGCTCATCAGGTGAGGAATCAGGGTATTTCAAATGCATTTTGTATCCTTCAAGTGCAATCTTTTCGCATTTTTTTTCTGTTTCAAGAAATGGAGATATTTCATTTTGGGGAGTTGTATACTGAAAAACAAGAGAGCCAAAAAGGGCAGCAGCTACTGCAATTCCTATAGCGGGTAAAAGTACAGATCCCATACAAAAAATCTCTTTTCTATAGTATTTGAGTAAAATGGATTTTTCAGCAAGGTGTCAAAATACGAACAGATTTGAAAATCAATGTTTTTTAAACCCTTTAAGGTGTGAGTAGACATTGTCAGAAACTGAAGCCAAGATTGAAGAGGTAGAGACTCCAGTAGAGGAGACTGAGCCTGAAAAAGAGGTTCAAGATACTCAACAATCACAGCCAGAAGCAAAAAAAGAAGGGCCTGAAAAATGGGGAATTGCCCACATTTACAGCAGTTATAACAATACAATTATCCACATGACTGATCTTACAGGCGGAGAGACAGTTGCAATCAGTTCTGGCGGAATTCATGTCAACGCTGACAGATACGAGTCATCGCCATTTGCTGCAATGAAAGCTGCAAATGCAGTTGTTGAATCTGCAAGAACAAAAGGATTCACAGGTTTTCATATCAGAGTAAGAGCAGTTGGCGGAGTTGGTTCTAGAGTTCCAGGTCCAGGTGCACAAGCTGCAATTAGAGCTTTGGCAAGAGGCGGATTTAAAATCGGAAGAATCGATGATGTTACTCCAATCCCTCATGACACCACTAGAAAGAAAGGTGGAAAGAGAGGAAGAAGAGTCTAGGAAGTAGATTTTACCTTAACGTTGCAACCTTTAGTGTTAAGATAATCAGACATAAATTTTCCAAACTTTTCTTCGGGTTTACCCCAACCATATTTACCAATCATGTCTGCAAATTTTGTTTCAATTCCATGTTGTAAATCAGGTTTGAATGCTATTTTGAAAAAAGTCCAGCCAAAGTTTGTCGTAGGTTCACTTAACACATAACCGTTGTAGCAACCAAGAAGACTTTCCATGTGCGACATTGCTTTTTTTAGATTAAGCAGATCATCGGTGTAATTTTTTGTGCTGATTTCTAACACCACATCCATTAACCTTCACCATCATCAAGGGATTGTTTACTTAGTTTGTCAGACAGTGAAACAAATTTTCCGTCTTGTTCAATGTTGATTTTTGTTTCCATGCGAATGTTTAGTCCAACTGATCTAAACAATAGCAATAATTTTCCACCATCAAGTGTTTCATCAATTTCTCCGCTTTTGATTAATTCAGCTAGTTTTTCAACAATAATTTTTGTTTCGTTTGGGAATTGAGATTCTGCGTTTTGTAAGACCTCAAGACCACGATATCCAAGTTTAGGTACTAGAATTTCTCTTGGAGTTTTAGTCTCTTTTGGTTTTTGTTCTGGTTGTTTTTCTGTATTTTGTTTAAATGAGATGTTTTTTTGCATCTCAGCGAGGCGTTTTGCCTTTAGTCTTTCAAGTTCTGAATCGTCGCTCAACCCTTTATCACACCTATAGGCACTAATTTTGCTACTTTTGTGGCTATTCCTAAATTATGTGATACATTGACTACAGCATCTACATCTTTGTATGCCTGAGGAGTCTCTTCTACCACACCGTCACGAGTTAATGCTTTGATGAAAATACCCTTGTCATTTAGTGACTTTTTGACATCACTTTCTGAGTAATTCTTTCTTGCTTTGGATCTTGACATGGTCCTTCCTGCTCCATGTGCAGTAGAGCCAAAACTAAGTTCCATTGAATTTGGCTGTCCAAGTAGAATCCAGCTTGCAGTTCCCATAGATCCTGGAATAAGTACGGGTTGACCAATGTCACGATATTTTGTCGGTACCTCATCGCGGTTTGCGGGAAATGCTCGTGTGGCACCTTTTCTATGAACCACAAGATTTCGTTCTTTTCCATCGACTTTGTGTTTTTCAACTTTGGCAATATTGTGTGCAACATCATAAACTAGTTTCATATCAAGATCAGATTCACTTTGGCCAAATACTCTCTCAAATGATTTTCTTGTCCAATGGGTAATCATCTGTCGGTTACTCCATGCAAAGTTTAATGCAGCAAACATTGCTTTTCTGTAAGCATCACCTTCATCAGAATTGTTTGGAACACATGCCAGTTCTCTATCTGCTAAATGAATATCATATTTTTCCAAGGCCTGTTCTGAAACTCTAAGGTAGTCACTACAGACTTGGTGGCCAAATCCTCTTGAACCGCAATGAATCAAAACTGTAATTGTTCCTTCAGTTATTCCCATTCTTTTTGCAGCTTCTTCATCATGAATCTCTGCAACCTTTTGAATTTCAAGAAAGTGATTTCCAGATCCAAGACTTCCAAGTTGAGGGGCACCTCGCTTTCTTGCCTTATCTGAAACTTTGTTAGGATCTGCATTTGCAATTTGTCCGTTTTCTTCACAGACATCTGCATCATTTGATGAACCATATCCATTATCAATTGCCCAGTTAACGCCATTGACCAAGACTTCATCTAATTGAGAGTGAGATAATTTTACTGCGCCTTTGGAGCCAACTCCGGAAGGAATAGAACTAAACAAATCAGTTACAATATCTTTTAGTTTTGAGCGAACAGTATCTTCGTTAAGATTGCTTCGAAGTAGCCTTACACCACAATTGATGTCATATCCAACTCCTCCAGGACTAATCATGCCCTCTTCAGCATCCATTGCTGCAACGCCGCCAACTGGAAAACCATATCCTTCATGACCATCAGGCAAAACCACACCATGGCTCACAATACCAGGAATTGATGCAACGTTTCGAGCCTGCATTATGGTCCTATCAGTAAGCATTTTTTGCAACAGACTCTCATTTGCATAGATTTTGACAGGAACCTTCATTCCAAGATTAGAGTCAGCCTCAATTAGGTACTGATTTTCAGCAATTTTTTTTGGAGTTATTGATGACATAAGGTTGGTACAATTTTCGTTCAATCCAATTTAAATCTAAAATTTTTTGGTTTGTTCGCAAATCTGTCTAGGGTTTGAGAAAAACCTTCAATGTGTTTGGTTTTTTTGCATATTCTATTGCTTCTTCGAATTTTTCTAAGGGATAGGTAGTATCAATCAGATCATCTACAGAAATTTTATGAGAAGCAAGCGCATCAATGGCAGGTCTGAATTTCCCACATCTTGAACCAACCAAAGTAATTTCATTGACTACCGTAGGAGTCAAATCCAAGTTTTCTTTAGATGCTATAGTTGATTTTAAAATTACAGTTCCTCTTGGCTTTACCAATTTCATAGTATCTATAAATCCAGAATTGTTTCCTGTTGCCTCTACTACAAGATCAAAAACATTATGATCATCGTCTTTGATTCCAATCTTTGTTTGTAATCCTAGTTTTTTCAATGAAGATAACTTGTTTTCATGTCTTCCAAAACACGTAATGTCTGAGCAATACAGTTTCAAAACACTTGCAATAAGATGTGCCAGTCTTCCATCACCAACAATTGCAACATGCCAATCAGGCTTTAGATCAATTTGTTCAGTAATCTCAAATGCAGCAGCTAGTGGTTCTACAAACACTGCTTGTTCATCAGTAACAGAATCAGGAATTACGTGCAGGTTTTTTTCAGGCAATGAAAGATATTCTGCAAAAGCGCCATTTCTGTTTAGTATTCCAAGTACAGTTCTGTTTGGGCAGTGTCTTTCCATTCCAGTCTTGCAAGAAGAACACTTTCCACAACCGACATTGATTTCACCTACAACTCTTTTTCCAATCAAATCTTTGTTTGTCGATTTTTCTACAGTTCCTACAAATTCATGCCCAAGGATTCCATGATAACTCATGTATCCGTCTAAAATTTCCAGATCAGTCCCGCATATTCCAGCGAGGTTTATTCGAACTAATGCTTCACTAGGTTTAGGTTCTGGAAAGTCCTCAAGATAGGTTATGTTTTTGCCATCAAAGACTGTAGCTTTCACAGATTATGTTTTGTGCGTTATTTTAAAAGTCTAGGTTTCATATGAACATAATTAAAAAATATTCAAACTAGTGTTTGCAGCATGGTGGGACAACACTACCCCAATTACGTTGATACAGTATGTCTGCAGTAGATGGCGTCACACATGCAGGAGAGTCATTACCATATTTTAAAACCAAAACAAGTCCTTCTTTACAAATAACTGCAGCTGGTTCAATGCCATTTTTGATCTGTTTTAGTGGAGAAGAAACAGCATCATGTACTTTGCCGACAAACAATGTTGCAACATATTCTGATGGAGTGATTTCATGAGTTGTTGCTGGGTATGGTTTTAACATAGTTAGTCGGATAAAATAATCACCAAGAAGTTGTGAAGACTTTGTACCATCGTCGCCTAGTTTGATTATTTGAGTTCCAAAATCATTTTCATTTGTACTTACATCTACCTCAATAGATGAAGAGCCTTGCCAGACACAAGTAACATCTGAAGGGCATCTGGAATCTTCTGTCACATTAAGAAATGAAACATAAAGAAGAGAATCTATATTTGCAATTTCACCTATTTTGAGTTCAAAGGGAACTCGAAATTTTTCTTCTTTTACGGTCACATCAGGTCCATCTGCATATACAAAAGCAAAAAATCCAATTGAGATCATAAAGACCAAGAGACTCCTCAAAAACAACCCTCACTTTACAAAAACATATCCAGATTCATAAAGCATTCTAAGCTTTTGCCCGTTTTCAAACTAGATCGTATCCTATTCTCAAACATGACCAGACAAAAGAAGTAGATTTATTTTCGATGTTTAATTGAAAAAAATGTTGGCAATTTTACCCATAGACAGTGGTCGTTATGGCACTAAAGAAATGATGGAGATCTTCAGTGAACAAAAAAAAGTAGATTATCAGTTAGAAATTGAAGGGGCAGCAGCTGTTTCACAAAGTGAGATTGGATTAATCCCAAAAAACGTCGGAAGAAAAATTCTCAAAGCAGCAATTTCAGGAAAAATCACAGCAAAGAGAATTAAGGAATTAGAAGCAAAGAGTGATCATGACACTGCAGCACTTGTCGAATCATTAAGTGAGAAATGTCCAAAAGAAGCAAGACCTTGGATTCATTATGGGTTAACTAGCAATGATCTAGTAGATACGAGTAACTCTATGCAAATGAGAGACGCACTTGCAATAATTGAACCAAAAGTTGCAAAGATGGCAAAAATTCTTGCAAAAAGAGCTGTAAAACACTCAAAAATTCCAGCAGTTGGAAGGACCCACGGTCAGCATGCAAGCATCATATCATTTGGACTAAAGTTTGCAAACTGGGCAGCAGAAATGGCAAAACATGTTGAAAGAATTGAAGAAATCAAAAAAAGAATTTTAATTTGCAAGACAATGGGGGTTGTAGGAACTGGCTCTCTGATGGGGGCAAAATCCCTTGAAATTCAAAAAAGAGTTGCTAAAAGATTAAAGTTGTATCCAGCAGAAGTTACTACCCAGGTAGTACCCAGAGAAAGATATGCAGAATATGTATTTGAGTTAGCATTGATCGGAGCAACTCTAGAAAAAATCGCAGTGGAAATTCGTAACTTGCAGAGAACAGAGATTGCCGAAGTGGCAGAACAGTTCAAGAAAGGGCAAATGGGCAGCAGTGCTGTTCCAGTAAAGAGAAACCCAATCAAAAGCGAAAGAGTGTCATCATTTTCAAAGATGCTTCGAAGTCAGATTGGAATTACATTTGAAAACATACCATTATGGCATGAGCGAGACCTTTCAAATTCTGCAAACGAGAGGTTTGTTATCCCAACAACATCAATTTTAGTAGATGAGATGTTAGAGACGATGATTAAAATCGTAGATAACTTGATGGTCAATGAGAAGAGAATAGTTGAGAATCTCTACATAACAAAGGGTCAGATTTTTGCAGAATTTGTCTTGGAGGCATTAATCAAAAAAGGAGTTCCAAGATTTGTTGCGTACAGAGACGTTCAAAGAGTCGCATTTGAGGCAAAAGACAAAGAAATTCAATACATCGATGCAATAAAAAATGATAAAGCATTTTCTTCCAAGCTTACAGAAAAAGAAATCGATGCAATATTTTCACCAGAAAAACACCTAGGTGCATCACCTGCAATAATTAGAAACGTAAACAATACAGTTCAAAAGACAGTAAAAAAATTCACCTAGTCTTTAGTAATGATTTGTGAATTTTGGAACCATACTGTAGCGCCTTTTTCCTTTTGTTGTAAGATATTTCAGGTACCCCTACTTCACTTGCAAGTTTTCTAATAATGTGTTTTCTGTAAAGATCTTCAGAGTCATGAATCTTCTCTGATATCGGGATTGTTTTTGCAAACTCTACAAACTTTTCAGAAAGCAGTGGTTGAACAATCACTACACCAAATTCTGCAGTGACAGAATTTACTGCCTTCATCATTTTGATTTCATTGTCAAGCTTTGCATTCATCACCTCAAGGACTTTTGATTCTCCACCTGATATTGCCTCTCTGTACGCGTTATATCCACAAAACAACTCATCAATGCCATTTGCAGTCACAACAACATCAAGACTCAAACTTTTTGCAAGTTTTGATACATAATAAAACGCAATACTGTTTTCGTTCCACGAGAGATTTTCTGTCTTTATTTTTTGATTAATCTTTGTGGCAATTTGTCCAAAAGAATTGGATTCTATTTCTAGTATTTCGTGCTTGAATTTTAATTTCTGGTTTACCTCTTTTGCAAACAAAATATCATGAGATTCTGGAAAACCAATAGTAACTAGCGTAACATCATAACCCAAGTCACTGCAAACTTTTGCAACCAAAGTACTATCAACACCTCCAGAAAATGCTACTGCAATTTTCTTTTCTGTTACAGCATTAACAATACTATCTTTGATGTGTTCTAGTAGATCTTTTCTTGTTTCATTCATGTGTATTTCCTGACTGTGATTTACTTTAACTATTAATGTAGTGCGTGATAAAATAAAACATGATGAAACTATCATCAGGTGAATTGTCAGCAGAGTTAGAGAATCTACAAGGATGGAGCATAAAAGATGAAAAACTGCACAAAGAATTTCAGTTTGCAGACTTTAATGAGGCATTTGGGTTCATGACAAAGGCAGCTGCTGAATGTGAGAAGATGAATCACCATCCAGAGTGGTTTAATGTATACAACAAACTAGTCATCGACCTTACAACTCACGATGCTGGAGGAATTACACAAAACGACATCAACCTTGCCAAGATTCTAAACTCGTTGGTTTGATGTTAAAATTTCAGATTATTTTTACAGAATTTATATACAGAGCCCAGGCAGTTGACTTCACATGACTTCAAGTCCCACAGTCCTGGATTCAGATTTCAGATACATAGACAAAAAAGGAAACCTGTTGAGAACCAGGACAGAATTAACTGTAGCACAGATGCTAACATTTCTCGAGGAAGATTATGAATACAATCACAAATTATCATTAAAGAATGGAAAAGAAGTTGTAATTGATTTTAAGACCAAAAAGGGACTAATTGAGGTAATAGACAACGAAAAAGACATCAAAAAATACAGAGAAATCAAAGACGACATGCCTGATCAAAAGGTAATGGCAATAGGCCATCCAAAATTCTCATCTCAAATCAAGGAGCTAGAAGACATTGTATTTTATGACAAGACACCACAAACAGGTTCTATATTTTTAGAAGATGCATCATTCTCATTTGATTATGCACATATTCTGCCTTTGGTGGAAAAATGCTCAATCTTGCATGGTCATACATCATCAGTTATGGTTGAATTAGTAGGACAGATGAAAGACAATTTACTTTTGGATTTTGGAATTGCAAAAAAAATTATCAAAGAAGTCGTAAATGTATTTGATCACAAATTTTTCATCAACAGAAAATATCTAAAAAGTGAAGACGAATCACATTACCAAATTTCATTTGAGGGACCTAAAGGAATGTTTGATTTGCAAGTTCCAAAGAACACTACCTATCTTTTGGAAGGTGAAGCTACAGTTGAAAATCTATCAAGTGAGATAATCAAGCTGCTAGCCCCGAAAATGCCTTCAAATGTAGAAGCAGTTGGCGTTTACATTTATGAAGGATACAACAAGGGGTCTCACATCATCTCAAATATTTCAAGATAGTTAGAAAATGGACCCAAAAATATCAGAAAAAGCATGGAACCCAAAGTTAGAAAAGCAGATTCTAAAAAACTGGGAAGAAGAAAAAATTTATGATTTTACACCACAAGATGATAATTTTACAATAGACACGCCTCCACCATATCCATCAGGAAGACCGTGGCATATCGGCGCAGCAGCACACTACTCACAAATAGACATGATTGCACGCACTGCAAGAATGGCCGGAAAGAATGTCTACTTCCCTATAGGAATTGACAGAAACGGGCTCCCTGTAGAACTCTATACAGAAAAAAAACACAAGATACGAATGCGCGAAACAGATAGAGGAGAGTTTCTTGACTTGTGCAAAGAAGCACTTGATGATTTAGAAGCTGAAATGATTTTGATAATGAAAAGTCTGGGAATAAGCGGAAACTTTGCTCAATATTACAGAACAGATTCTCAAGAATATAGATCACTAACACAAGCAACTTTTATTGAACTGTGGAAGAAGGGTCAAGTCTATCTTGCAAACAGACCAAACAACTACGATTGGGTTTCAGGAACTACTATTGCAGATGCAGAAATTACTTACGAGGACTTGCCAACAAAACTTGTTTACATGAAATTTAAGATAAAAGATGCCGACAAGGAAATCATCATTGCCAGTACAAGACCAGAACTTTTGTGTGCGTGCAAAACAATCATTGTAAATCCTGAAGATGAGAGATATACTGAGCATATTGGGAAAAAAGTCATTGTTCCAATTACAAATAACGAAGTAGAGCTACGAACACACCACTCGGCTCAACAAGAGTTTGGTTCAGGAGCTGTAATGGTATGTAGTTATGGTGACCAAAACGATGTTGCATTATTCAGAGAGCTTGAGATGGAAGAAGTTGTTGCAATTGGACTAGATGGCAGAATGACTGAAGTTGCAGGAGAATATGCGGGACTAAAACCAAAGCAGGCAAGAGCAAAAATTATCGAAGACTTGGAAGCAAAAGGATTTGTTGAAAAAATAGAAGACATTGTTCATAGAACACCAGTCTCTGAGCGAAGCAAAAACCCAATTGAGATAATTCCAATGGAAGAGTACTATCTAAAACAAAAGGACTCTATTGATAAAATGAGAAAACTTGGAGAGGAAATCACATTCTATCCATCAATGCACAAGCAAATTTTGATGAACTGGCTTGAATCAATCAGTATTGACTGGCCAATATCTAGGAGGAGATACTATGGTACTGAAATCCCAATATGGTACTGCAAGGAGTGCTCTGAGCCTCACGTTCCTGAGCCTGGAAAATACTACAGACCATGGGCAGAAAAGGCTCCAATGGAAAAATGCACAAAATGTGGATGTTCTGAGTTTGTAGGAGAAGAAAGGACATTTGACACATGGATGGATTCAAGCGTATCTCCATTGTTTGTTACAAAATACAACAAAGACGAGGAATTTTTCAACAAGGTATATCCTGCAACAATTCGTCCACAGGCAAAAGACATTGTCAGAACATGGTTATACTATACGCTTCTTAGATGTGAGCAGCTAACTGGTAAGAAACCATGGTCTGAGGCATGGATTATGGGATACGGTCTTGACGAGAAGGGAATGAAGATGAGCAAGAGCAAAGGAAATGCAATTGATCCTTTGCCTGTAATTGAGAGACTAGGAGCTGACACGTTTAGATTTTGGAGTGCAAGTGAAATCAATCACGGGTATGACTTTAGATGCAATGAGCAAAAAATAGAATCAACAAAGAAGTTCTTGAGTAAACTGTGGAACGTTTCAAGATTTCTATCTAGTTTTCCAGTAATTGAATCAGGCAGTCCAAACCCTACTGACAAGTGGATTTTATCAGAACTAAACAATCTTGTCAAGGAATGCAAGAAGGGATATGACGAATACAATTTCTTTGTTCCAGCAATTGCAATTAGAGAATTCACCTGGAACTTGTTTGCAGCTCATTATATCGAGATGGTAAAGGCAAGAGCATATGGAATTGGATATTCAGACGAGGAAAGAGACGGTGCTATCTTTACGCTGCACAAGACGCTTTCAACAATTCTGAAGTTGTTGGCTCCAATAACTCCATTTATCACAGAACACTTGTGGAAGACGTTATACTCTAAAGAAAGCATCCACAAACAAAAACAAGTCACACAAGAAGAGACTGAAGACTTGAGCAGCATCACAAAAGAGATTACCGAGTTCAACTCCAAGGTATGGAATGAAAAAAAGGCTCAGAATCTGTCACTAAAAGACCCTATCTCAATTGAGGTCCCAAGCAGTCTAGAGCCATACAAAAAAGATCTCAAATCCATGCATAATTTAGCAGACTAGTATCATTTAGCACAAATTCTAAAAATAAAAAGTGAGGTTATTCAGTAAGTACTACTGCGTAGCTTACCGTGAATGGTGTTTCATTCATTGTATGAATTGCTAAAGCATTGCCAGAGAACACCCATGAGCCTGAAGATTTTTTCGGATCTACAAACACTAGTGCATAGTGAGTCTTTCCATCAGGAGACCATGTAGGTTGTCCTTGCATATGTTTTGGAGAAACAGGACCAATTAATGATACTAGTTGTATTGGTTCAGATGCGTCATATGTCAGGTGACCTGAATATGGTTGTTCACGTGGTGGCAAAATTACTGCTAGTTGGTGAGCTTCATGTCCTTGTCCCGGATCCTGTTTTGAGGTAGTGGTTCCACGAAGAATCTTTTGGTTATCTACTACATGTTCAGTGTATGAAACAGAGTATGTTACCGTAAAGGGAGTTGTTTTCTTTGTGTGAACAGCTAGTGCATTTCCTGTAAATTGGAATACGCCTGCAGAGTTTTGATTATCTACAAATGTTAAACCAAATTTAGTTTTTCCATCAGGAGTCCATATAGCTTGTCCTTTGTCCATTCCTTCTTTGAGAGGTCCATTTAGTACAACTAGTTGTACATTCTCAGTTGCAGAGTATGTTAGTTGTCCACGGTAGATTTTATCACTAGGTGGAAGAATGATTGCTAATTGATGTGATTCATGTCCTACACCAGGATCTACTGAAGATACAATACTTCCAGTAACTGTTCTTGCATGTCTAGTTGACTGAGCCATTGCAGTTTTTGCTTTCTCCATTGTTTCAGCTTTGTCATCTTTCTTTGGTGCATCCTTTGCTTTTTCAGATTCTACAGATTTCTTTTCCTTTTTTACTTCTTCTTTCTTTTTCTCTGCAGATTTTGTCATTTTTGGTACTTCAGAACACAGTCTATCACCACAGACTTTTTTTGAGCCTGTTTCACGAAGGTCATTTCCTTTGCTTTTCATAGCATCAGCTGGTTGTAAAAATGCGATAGGACCAGCAAGAGTTCCTGCTACCAAAACGACAATTGTAAACAATGCAACAATTGATGTTTTTGTCATTAGAGGTACTAACATAACATCATAAATAAACGGATCATAGTTTTAGAAGACCTTATTTTATTATCAATTAAGAAACATTGATTGAAAATTCAACTGGAGGGCTAAGTGCAGTTGGTTTAGTTAAGCTGTTCCACACAAAGACTGTTGCAGTGTATTTGCCTGAACTTGTAGGAATCCATGACACTGCGGGGGAGAAAGTCTGTCCAGTTTCCAGACTTCCAGTTATCCAAGATAACGAAACAACAGAATTGTTAGAATCTTGAATTTGAACAAGATAAGTAAATGGTTGACTCACAACATTGTTGTTTGCAATATCAGATGCAATCTGGATTTGCTGATCAATTTTTACCTGACTGATATTATTGCCAAAAGAATCTACAATCCTAGCATTTCCTATAGGTACACGTTCTAATGGGGCAACGACAGTTCCAATAAAGGTATTAGATGAGATTTTGAGCTCGTCTGCAGTTGTATATGGTTTTGGCAGTGTATTGTCTTCATACTTTGCAGTAACATAATCTCCTTCACTTACACGTAAGCGATGACCGGATGATTGATCGTTGTCAGTGAATTTCACACTTGCCTCAAAAATCCCTGTTGCCTGACCAGTCTCAGTTACTGTAAGATCAATACCACCAAGATCAGAGTCAGACCACACATCAATTGAAAATGTATCAATTGTTTCAGGATTCAGGTTCATGTCAGGATCAATAACACGAACAATTCCATCCCCATTAGCAGAAGTAGAACTTTGTTCCCATTCAACAGAACCAATATTCCATCTAATCAATGCCGAACCAAGAGTGGTCTCTCTTTCACTAAATTGGAACGAAACTGTCAGGCCATCATCATTCTTTGATTCCAAGAATCCATTTGTTGGACCACCGTTACTTTTTGGTTCAGTTCTTGGATTAGTGTCCTTTCCATCAATGTCACCAGTTCTGGAATCACCATCAGCATCATGTTTGAATCCAGTTAGAATAACTTCACCAACAAATATTCCAGTATCAGTTCCTGTTTCTACAAGTTTGTATTGAGATAATTTGTTTGAACGGGTAGAAACTTTGATTTCATTAGTAGATTTACTTCCTATCTCATCTATTTTGTTGTCATCAAAATTGTGATCAGGGGCAACAATTGTTATGTAGACTTTTTCTGTCCAAGAATACACCTTCTTATCTAATGTTATTTGCGATTGGAAATTTGAAGTAGAGAATTTCAGTTCAAATTTTTGATCATTTTTACCAACAAAGTCAGAACCAGGAGTGCCCCAATCAGTATAGGTGATTCGGATTGTTTCACCCCTATCTACAGGTTTGTTGTTTATTTCAGATGGAATCTCTATCAGGGTCTGGAATATCCCAGTAGAATCACCTGTTTCACGCAGTCCAACAGGTTGAGGATCAAAAATCTTTCCATTATTGGTAACAGGACCACCCAAATTACCCATAGTTACTCGTGCATCATCTGATCTCCATTCCAAAAGGTCAAGTGAATGAGTTTCTGCTTTCTTTGAATCAAAATTTAGATCAGGATCAATTAAAGTGATCAGTGCATCTCTTCCAATGATGTAAGATTGTTTGTCAGATTGCAAAGTACCCATCCTAAGATCAAATGCTGCTGAATCAGTTACAGTTCGTGATGAACCAGATGCATCAGTTTGATCAGAATACTCTACTGTAATTATATCACCTTGTAATATGCAATAATTTCCAGTAGTTGGTGCAGCATCAAACCTTGATAAGACTCCTGATTTTGACTTGTCTAATTTTGCAAAACCAGAATCTAATGTTGCAGGACATTTTGTAGATGATGGTCCATCAACATATCTAATTGGTAAACTAAATTGGAAAGTACCAGAGTTTGGAGATATTTCAGTAATTGGACCTAGTTCTCGAGTGATTCCACTTTTTACATTCTTACCTACTGTAATTACTCCAGAATTGGCAGTTTCTCCACCAGCAGTTGCCAAAACAACACTTGATGTACTTCGAGTTACAGTTATTTTTACAGGTCCATTTGTGGTTCCAGCAATGTTTTGAGAGATACGGTCTTCACCATTTGGTGATAGATTATAGTCAGCATCATCAATCCTTACAACAAGAATTGTGTTTTTTGGCCCTAGTTGTTCTCCAGAATCAATTGCTTTTGGATCACCGTTTTTAGTTACAGCTGTAAGATGATAAGGGAAGATTGAACGACCATCAGGATTAGTTGATGAAGACTTTCCAGACTCGTAAAAATCAGAAACTGCACCGATTGGGACCGGATATGTGGTTCTATCTAGTTGGACAATGCCGCTAGTCGCACCAACGGTTGCACTTGTACTAGTTACTGCTGCCTCACTTGATTGGCCTCTAAAGTCATAGTACACTGCACCAATATCCACTCCAGAAGTAGATTTTACAATACCACCATCATTTCGTGAGCAATATTGAGATGGAATTTTGAAACTACCCACAAACTCACCAGTCTTTTGTCCTGTTTCAACTAGAGTAAATCCAGTGGATGCTAAACCATCATTTCCTGTGATTGATGGACAAGATTTGCCTTTGTATGAGATGTTTGATTTTAACCATCGCTCATCATCAAATGTAATCTCAAGTAATCTTCCAAACGGTTGATTGTCTCTAAGCCCAAGATTTGGTAAACCCACAGTATCTGCTGCGGGATCATTTGGATGTTTTGTAGGATCCACAACAGTATAGACATCTACAAGATCAGAGTTGGTGTTTAGATCCTTATCAATTAGTTTTACACCAACGGTATCACCTGGCTTGAATGTTTTTACTGATAGTATGGCCAATCCCATGTGAGACAAAACGTCTTGTTGATCAGATATTGTTGTAAACACCCCATCAGAGCCCAAGTCATTGTAGTTAATACGTGGGGCACCACTATCTTTTTGTTCATTAATTACTAAAAATACAGGTTCATCGTCAATTGGCACTATTGATTCATAGGTTTTTGAATCAAAGATGTTTAGTTGATTTAGCATAATGTATTCCAAACTTCCTCTAAACTTTCCAGAGTCTTTTGACAGCTCTTCCATTTCTACACGGATGATTTGATTTGCTATCCTATCAGATTTTTCCAGTCCATCATTTCTTAGACCATATGAGAAAAAGTCTGCAATAATTGGCTTTGTTTGTGTTCCAATGTTTGTAATTTTAGGATATGAGAACATCAAACCAATTTTTTCATCTCCAGAAAAAGAGGTGGAAAACAAATTAGAGTGGAGTACCTGCGGACTAGAAACTTGTTGTGTTGAATTTAGATTAATCAGATTTTGCATAGTGGTATCAGATGCAATCTTTATGGCAGTTATTCCAGAGGAAGGATTTCCTGAAGAGTCAAGAACAGAAGAAGATGAAGTAACTAGAAGATAAATATCAACAGTATCAAAGTTTCCAAGAGAGCGGATATCAAAATTAAACATGTTTAGTCCCTTGAAATTTTCTGTGGAACTAAATGGATTGTTTATAGTAGAACGAAGTTCTTTTAGGTCCGTTTTAAGGTCAATTACAAGTGCATCAGAATCAGTAGTTTTTGCAGGATCAATGCGTGCCCTGTCGCTATGTTTTTCAACAAAAACACTGGAAGGTGAGCCTAAAACAGCACCAGATAATGTGAATTGTCCCGATGTGGTAGGTGTAAGAGTGTAGCCATTAAGAAACGATGCAGTAGTTTTTGTTTTAGAGTCAGTTCCACTCTCACCAAGTGTAAAAGGGTCACCAGTACTTAGTGCAGGGATTGCAGTATATGATGGATTAAACAAGTCAAGATCTTCTTTTTCTAGATTATTTTTATTGGCATCAGAATCTATCAAAACCACAGGCATTTCTTCCCCAGAATTCCATTCAGTCCCCTTTAATTTTTCATCAAGAGATAATGTTGCTTTTCCAAATCCAATTAGCAATGTAATAGATTTTTTATTATATTCTACTGATGCCGAAGTCCCTCTTTGAGCATCAGGCGTTGTAATTAATACAGAATCGTTGTTTTTATCATAAGTGGTAAAGATGCTGCTGTTAGGAGCTGTTTCAGTAATTGTTACTGGTTGTTTTCCGGCAGTAATGGAACCACCATTTGTAGATATTGATGAAATTGATGCTTCACCATCACCATTAGTTTCAGAATTATCATTGTCTTGAATTGTAATTACGTTTGATTGTCCCTGAACATTTGGATTAATCTTCAAAATTGCATTTTCTTTGAACATCATAGAAGTCAGAGAAGGTACAAGATCCACAGCACCTATAGTACCATCTGCATCTGCAATTCCAGAGTCTTCATACAGCATATAGTAAGTAGAAGGGCTTGACGCTAAAGTTCCAAATGACCATGAATCCTCATCAGTAGGGTCAATGTTTAGGCTAAGATCTGTTATCTTTAGATTAACATCAGATGAAATTGAATAAGAGGATCTGTCAAGTTCAAACTTTGCAAATTTTTCAGCTGTGTCAAATGTTAGTGTTGTTTGTTGAGGACCACCACCCCTGTTGTACTGTACAATTACGTTCCCGCCCTGTGAAAAGTCATAGAGTTGGATAAATGGCCAAAGGTCCTGAGATGCCAATCCAAGCTGTCCCAACTTTGCAGATCCAGAATTAACAGCCTTTGCTTGTCTTACAACATTAATTGCATTTTTTGTGTAAGGAGATGAAAGTGAACAGTCATTTGATATTTGATTGGGTGGATTTATGCCATTTTGGCCACCAACTCCAGTACCACTTACAGGTATTGCAATTCCATCACTCTCAGATACTGAAAACCCCAAAACAGAGGAATTTCTGGCACATAATGTACCAAAATCGAGTCCTTTTCCAGTCAACCCAACTGTGCTGTCTGCAATTTGTGCCTGTTTTCGGTCAGCAAAATATCCATACCAGTTGCCATCAGTTGCCTGAACCATTCTCAGATCCTTACCATTAACTGTGACATCAGGCTCACCTACACTTTTTCCAGTATCGCCAATGTTTGTATCTCTGACTACAACCTCAATCACCTGAGGTCCAGAGAATCTGTTTTGAGATACAGAATTTGCAGCAGACACAATGAGGTTGGATGTGCTTTGAGCTTCAATCGAATCAAAACTTTGGATTGCAAAAACACTAGTCATTACAAGTGCAAAAACAAGTGCAAAGTTTAGAAAAATATTCAGTCTAGCAACACATCCTCAAGAATTTCAACGAAAATATTATCAAGATTCTTTGCAAAAATTATTGTGTCATATGTCCTGCATGCATTTGCAGGAACATCTTTGTTTGAACCAACTTGAATAGTTTCAATCTGAGATTTCACAAGATCTTCTTTACATACAATATCTTGAGGAGAAAAATTCAATGATGACTGTTTTTTTGGAGAAATAACATTTGCAAAAGAGTTGGATATAGAAACTGAAGAAACTAACATTACAGAAACTGCCAATAATAAAAGAAGATTTTTTGATTTCATGTCGATAACATTACAGAGAGTTTGAAAGCTATTTAACAGTTGAACAGATGTTATTCACTAGAATATCTTGAAGATAAGATAATGCATACAAAGATGCCCTTACCAGATACTGCTTGTGCGCTATGTTGCAATCCCTTCGGTATGAAAATTGTTGAAGGGGATCTTACCTCATAATGCTCGTTTTCAAGATTAACATCATAAGTTAGTTTGGAAGACTCGGACAAGATTAGATTAATTTCATCATGATCATGTTTGTGCATTTGGCTGTATTCAGGCAGTTTCTTTGATGCATCAACAAAGTGAACAGCTATGTGAGTGTCAGATTCAGGAATTATTGTTTTCTCAAGCATCGATAATCGCTTTATTGGAGCTTTTTTATGAAATGGAATATTCTCAAGAGGTTCAGCAATACCTTCCTTGATGAATTTCTGGTATTTTCCCATACAATGGGTAGGCCTTTCTATTAAATAACTAAAACATTTTTCATATAAGCGACGGACACTAACTAACCTTATTGTCAGATAGAACATCGGAGTGGTTTGTCCCAAAGTTTGGGCCACAAGGATTCAGAAAAGGCATTGGCATGTTGTATCTTCCTTACACTGCAATAGTCACATGCTTTGCAGCACTTGGTGCAATGACTGAACCACTAGAGATTGAAAGAATAATTGCAATATCATTGATTTACATTTTATCATTGGGAGTAAGTGCACATATTCTTGATGCAATTGGTGGAAAGACAAAGCCTTGGGGAAATCTTCCAAAAAGAAAGCTGTGGGCAATAGCTTTAGGTTCGCTTGGCATTGCATTTACGATTGGAATCTATTATGCGTTCTTAGATTCACCATTACTGTTTCCAATTGGCATAATTGAAGGGTTTTTTCTTTTTGCATACAACCTTGAATTATTTGGAGGAAGGTTTCACAACAAAAAATCCACAGTTTTTTCGTGGGGAGTTTTGCCCGTATTTGCGGGATCAGCAATCCAATCAAACTCTATTTCTTTTGAAACAATAATGATTTCAGCAATTACAGCACTGGTAACATATGTTCTAATTATAAACAGCAGACCATACAAAATTCTAAAACAAACAAATGGAAATGCAAACGATATTAAGAAAAAAGAAATTATTCTAAAACTATTATCGATCGGAGTGGTTTTGGGAACTTTTTCATTTTTTGCAGTAAAGTATCTTTTCTAATACAATCTAGTTTTTAGAAGACTGGACTAGCTTTAGGAAATACTTGTGCAGGGATGTATCTTCTGTTAATTCGGGATGAAATGATGTTCCAATGACATTTCCTTTCTTTACTGCAACAATTTTTTCATTAAACTTTGATAGTACTTCCACATCAGAGCCAGTAGCAGAAACTGATGGGGCTCGAATGAATACTGCATTATACTTTGGAATGTTAATTGGATCCATTGAGATGTTTGCCTCAAAAGAATCATGCTGTCTGCCAAAAGAGTTTCTTTCCAATGTAATGTCAAGATATTCTAAGAGAGGTTGATTCGTCTTGCCAACTACACGGTCATCGGCAGTCTTTGATAGCATGATCATTCCAGCACAAATACCCAGCACGGGCATTCCAGCATCAATCTTTTCTTTAATTGTCTTAAGTGAACTATTAACTAGAGACAGTTGTCCAATAGTCGTGCTCTCACCGCCAGGAATGATCAGACCATCGACTTGAGAGATCTCTTCAGGAGTTTTGACATTTTTTACAGTTCCATCAATTCCTAATTCTTTTAGTGCAGATTCTGTAGAATCGATGTTTTCTTGAACATCTCCTTGTATTGCTAAAATTCCAACATTTAGGCTCATGCTGAACTACCACGCTCTTGCATTCTAAGCTCTAGTGTCTTGACATCCAATCCTAACATTGATTGCCTTTCATCAATCATCTTTTGAGCCTCTTTGACTTTTTCTGGCTCATTCCAGAAAGTAGTTGCCAATACTATTGATCTTGCTCTTTCTTTTGCATCATCTGCATTGAAAATTCCAGATCCAACAAAGATTCCATCACAACCCAATGACATGAGATATGCAGCATCTGCAGGAGTTGCAATCCCACCTGCTGCAAAATTTACAACAGGTAGCCTTCCAAGCTTTGCAGTTTGCTCTACAATATCATAAGATACTTTGAATTCTCTTGCCATTCGTACCAAATCCTGATTATCACCAGAGTCGTAAATTGATTTGATTGCTCGTAATTCATCATTTACTTTTTTAATATGAGTAACAGCTTCTGCAACATTTCCCGTTCCAGGTTCGCCTTTTGTCCTAATCATTGCAGCACCTTCTTCAATTCTTCTTAATGCTTCTGCCAAAGAACGTGCGCCGTTAACGTAAGGAGTTGTAAAATCCCATTTCCAAATGTGATGTGTCTCATCTGCAGGAGTTAAAACTTCAGATTCGTCAATCATGTCAACATTTGTTTCTTCTAACACCTTGGCTTCATAGACATGACCAATTCTACATTTTGCCATTACAGGAATTGTAACTGAATTCATAATTTCTTCAATAATCCTAATACTTGCAGTTCTTGCAACACCACCTGCCTTTCTGACATCAGAAGGTAGTTTGTCTAAAACCATAACAGATACTGCACCTGCTTCTTCTGCAATTTGTGCTTGCTCGACATTTGTAACATCCATCACTACGCCGTTTTTTAGCATGTGAGCAAATCCGCGCTTTAGGGTAGATGTTCCTTTTAGGATATCTTGTGCGTCTGTTTTTTCAGATAATATGCCCTTTGCATCTTTGCGTTCGCCAGATAATGGAAGCATAATTTTAAGAGTCACTCGAGGCTATTTGTACCTATTCACTAACTTGGTCCATGATTTTGTCAAGTTCCAATTCAATCATTGTGATTATTGGAGGAACAAATTTCTCAGTTGCATTTTGTTCTGGCCAATGAATTTGAGTTACTTGGTTATTTAGAATGATTTTGACATTAGATTTTTGGTATTCAGTTACGTTTTCTAAAATTGGAAATGATTCAGAAGGTATTGCCATAAACCCGGTCTCCTTGATTAGTGCTTTGATTTTTTTGTGAGTATCCTCATTCAACTTAGATTTTATGCTGGGGTTTGGATATCCCGCTTCAGTTAAGGTATAGAGCATCTCTCCGTTATTTTTTATTTCAAGGATTTCGGTTTTTTCTGAAACAAGTCTGTCTGTAACACCGCGGGAAACTTTTTTGAGTTGATGTTTTGTGTATTCAATATCCAGTACATCATTGGGAGTTGAAGCCGAAAACGGAATGTCAGGCTTTGTAACCAGAGGGACTGCAATCAAGATTGCAATAATTGCTGGAATTGCTCCTATAGCTAAAACAATTGGTTTTACCATGATGTGTCTTTAGAGAAAGGATCATGCAGTTCGCAAATAAATCTTGGTTATAACTTAAAATTCAAGTCCATTTCATTGTTGTTCGTGGGGTCGTAGCCTAGCCTGGTAGGGCGACAGTGTCTACGAAAAAGATCACCGCTAAGGGCTCCAGAGGTTAAACTAAGCTAAACTGACTAACGGATGATGTAAGTTTGGAGCTGTAGTGACCCGTAGGTCGCCGGTTCGATTCCGGTCGGCCCCACGTTAAAAAATTAATTTTTGTTTCGTAAAACGTTAAGAGCTGATCCTGCCCTAAACCACTCTATCTGCTGTTTGTTGTAAGAGTGATTTAGCATGATTTCATCAGTGGAATTATCACTGTGAGTCAGGATGCATTTTACTTGTTTGTCTGGTGCCAGTTCATCCAGTCCAACAATACTGATTCTATCATCTTCTTGGATTTTTTCATAATCATCTGGATTTGAAAAGGTCAATGCCAAGATTCCCTGCTTTTTGAGGTTAGTTTCATGAATTCTTGCAAAACTTTTTGTAATTACTGCTGCACAGCCCAAATGTCTTGGGGTCATAGCTGCATGTTCTCTGCTGCTGCCCTCACCGTAATTATTATCGCCAATTATGACCCAACGCATTCCTTTTTCCTTGTATTGTCTTGCAATTTTTGCAAATGAATCAGTTTCACCATTTAGTACGTTCTTTCCTTTTCCTACTTCGTCATTGAATGCATTTACTGCACCAAGTAACATGTTGTCACTTAGGTTATCAAGATGTCCACGAAGAGAAAGCCATGCTCCTGCAGGAGAAATATGATCAGTAGTACATTTGCCCTTTGCTTTTACCATGATTGGAATGTTTTCAAAGTCATTCCCATCCCATTTTGCAAATGGTTCTAAGCGTTGCAGGCGTTTGCTGTTAGGATCAATGATTACGTCCAAGCCTTCAGGGTTTGCTGGAGGTGCAACATAGATTCCCTCTGGCCTCATGAATCCCTCTGATGGAACTTCTGGTGCAGGTTTTGGTGGCTCTAGTTTGAACTTGGAGCCATCTGCTGCAGTTAGTTCATCTTTTAGTGGGTTAAATGATAAACGGCCACCTAATGCAAGTGCAATAATCATTTCAGGACTGCCAATAAAGTTCAAAGTGTTTCTGTGTCCATCGTTTCGTCCAGGGAAATTTCGATTGAAGGTCGTAACAATTGTGTTTTTATCATCATTGTCAAGTTCAGGTCTTGACCATTGTCCAATACATGGACCGCATGCGTTTGCCAGTACCGTAGCTCCAATATCTATGAGTGAATCCATTTGTCCGTCTCGTTCTATTGTTCCTCTAATTTGTTCAGAGCCGGGAGTTACAAGCAATGGGATTTTTGCTTTGATGCCTTTGGTTTTTGCTTGCTCTGCTAAACTTGCAGCTCTTGACATATCTTCGTATGATGAGTTTGTGCAACTTCCAATCAATGCAACAGATATTGGATCAATGTAGTCATTTGTTTGGACATCTTTTCCCAAATCAGAAATTGATCTTGCAAGATCCGGAGTGTGTGGACCTACAATGTGAGGCTCTAGTGTTGAGAGATCTATTTCAATAATTTTATCAAAAAACTGTTCTGGGTTTTGTTCCACTTCAGGATCTGCAACTAACAGTTCTTTGTTTTGATTTGCCAACTCTGCAATTTTTTCTCGGTCGGTATACTTGAGGTAGGTTTCCATTCTTTTATCATATGGGAATATTGAACATGTTGCACCAATTTCAGCTCCCATATTTGTAATAGTTGCCTTTCCTGTACAGCTGATAGATTCTGTTCCAGGTCCAAAGTATTCTACAATTGAATTTGTTCCGCCTGAAACTGTGAGCTGTTCTGCAACTTTGAGGATGATATCTTTTGGTGCAGTCCATCCGTTAAGATGGCCAGTTAACTTAACACCTATTCGTTTTGGATACAAAAGCTCCCAAGGCATTCCTGCCATAGTTTCAGCAGCATCTAAACCACCAACACCTACTGCAATCATTCCCAGACCTCCAGCATTTGGAGTATGAGAGTCAGTTCCAATCATCAGCCCGCCAGGAAACGCATAGTTTTCTAAAACAACCTGGTGGATAATTCCTGCACCGGGTTTCCAAAAACCACACCCGTATTTTGCAGCAGCTGATTGTAAAAACTTGAAGACTTCACTATTTTCATCCAAGGAAACTTTCATGTCAGTTTCTCCTTCTACTTTTGCTCTAATCAGGTGATCACAATGAACTGTTGTCGGCAACGTTGCTTGGTCTAATCCTGCTTGCATAAACTGTAGCATTACCATTTGACCAGTTACATCTTGGAGTGCAACCCTGTCAGGTCTTAAGAAAACATAATTTTTTCCATCATCAAAATTCTTTTCGGCGGGTTTATCAAAGTGGCCAGATAGAATCTTTTCAGTTAATGTAAGGGGTCTCCCTACAACTTTTCTATAGTTTGCAGAGTTTTCTCGAATTTTATCATAAACTTTTGAAACCATTTCAGGAGTAGTTTCTATTTGCACATTACTTGGTTATTTTTACGGGAATTTAATATTATCAATTCCAAATAGACAAAAAAGATGCAAAATTAGTGAAAAACTCCTTAACAATTATAAGCGAAAACTAGCTTTATAATTGATCGTTGGGGAGCAGCAAATTCTAGGTAGGTATCGATATGGTGAATAAAGGATTTCCAAAATTTGGTATGTCACAAGCAGGTGCATTTGTTGCTGCATTAAAAAATTACAATCTACCTGATTTTATCTTGGAATTAGTTGCAAAAGAATGCAAGTCAGACTTACTTGAGAGAGGAAGAATTGACGACAGACTTCAAAGTATGAATGATGAGGCTTTAGAATTACTTCATAAGGTCTTCGTTGAATGTGAAGAAGACAAAGCAGGAAAGTATGCACAATACAGATTCTTTGCATATGTTTCTAGTATGTATCACAAATGCGAAGTCCTAGTAAATGAGACAATTCCAGGCGCTACGGGTAAAAACCACAAAATCCCAGTTGCTGTAAAAAACAATGGAATGTACATTGCAGTTGCATATAACAAAGCAACTGGAAACCCTGTTAACAAAAAAGAAACTGCCAGATTTTATGACATGGTAGATGACATCAAAAAAGGTGATCACGGAACAATGCTAACTGATGCAATCTATGGCTCATCAGTTGGATTTAGAGGAGATGCTTTGGTAGAACTAGAAAACCTGAGCAAATCAAGAACAAACGATCCTGAAAACAAATTAGATTTCAAGACGGCAAATTTTGAGAACAACATCTATTCAGTTACAAAGTGTTAAGACTAAATTTTCAGAGTACTAGTATCCAAGGTTAGAAACATTGGTTTTTCTTCAGTAGGTTTGAAATCTTCTCCGTACTGTTCAAAGTGAAGTTGGTCATAGAAGTGCTTTGTCCAAATTTCATGAATGTCATCTTTGTGTTTTTTGTATCCCATAGAACGTAGAATTTCGTGTGACAGTTCATGTGAAACTGTTGTACAATTTTTTTCTGCCAAGTACAATGTATCATGTGGATCTGGAGGAGGCTTCCAGTAAACCATTCCAAAGTTTTCTGCATAATATCCTTCACATGTACAATCAGTCCACAGTGGACGAAAATGACTCAAATAGAAATGATAGATGTCTTTTCCTCTTTGATCATGGTCTCGAAGTAAAGTGTGTGTGTCTAGTTTTTCAAATAATCTTCTGGGTTTAGTAATTAATTCATCACATTGAATTTCAAAGTCTTTGCCAAACTTTTCTTTAATCCACACTTTGAAAAACTGTGCCATCTTTTTGACATATTCATATTCTGGTTGACGTTTTTGACGTTCTTCTTCTTTAATTACAAAAATAAAATGCAGAATCATAATATAATAAAAAGAGGTGTTTATGTCTGGCCTTCTATACCCATTAGGGTTAGTGTTGATCGAATCTTCTCAATCTTTCTGATCTTCCATGTGATGGTTTCTCTGAGTTTTTCTACAGTATCAGATTCAATCTTGGCCAAGATATCATATGCGCCAAAAGTACCATGTACTTCTTTTACACCTTCTAGGCCCTTTAGTTGCTGAATAATAGCTTCTTCGGAACCTAGTTCACAGTTTATTAAAACATAAGCTGTTGCCATGAATTTAATCAACAATTCGACTATATCAATAAAGCGATTATTGCGATAATCAGTTCTGAGATTTCTTTAGTATTTCATCCCAAATTGGTTTGGGAACAGGCATTACAGATAGTCTTGATATGCGTAATAGTTCCCAGTCTTTGAATTTTTTTTCCTTTTTCATCTCATCTAGTGTGACAGGCCTTTTGAGTGGCTTTTTGTATTTTACATCAACCACAACAAATCGCTTGTTTTCTTCCTTTGGATTTGGGTATGGATTTGTAATAATTTCCATAATTCCTACTGCCTGGCGCTCAGTTCCAGTATGATAGAATATGCAGAGATCGCCTTTTTTCATGTTGTTTATGTGCTTTAGTGCCAAGTTATTGTGGACTCCATCCCAGACAGTTTTCTTGTCTTTTTTTAGCTGTTCAAATGGATAGCCTCTTGGTCCTGATGGCTCTTGTTTTGCAAGCCAGTAATTTACCATGAATTTGATTTGTGCATGGATGTTTTATGTTTTTAAGAATCTTCAGATTAGATAAGACAAGCAGTTAGGAAGGACTGAAGAAAAACAATGAAATACAAAAACAAAGTAACAACATCATGGCGTCACCAATTATTATTCCAATAATCATTGTTGCAATTATTGGACTGACAGGATATTTTGCTTATAGATTTTTGATTTTTGATTTTATGTGTAAAAGAGCAGTGAATCAAACACTGCAAAAATACAATATCAAAAAAACTCCATCTCAAATCATAAGAGAATATTACAAAAGCAAAGGCGAGGACATAACACACAAGGAAGTCCAGACATTAGAAAAGAGCTATAGACAAAATGAACCAGAGCAATTTCTTGTAATGTTTGATGCAATCAGAGACTCAAAGCACAAAGATGATTAACTGAAAGACTATGGAGATACAGGTATCTGAATGAAAGGTGTGCCACCTTCGCCCACTACTAGTGGCAATTTACCATCCCATGCTTGTGTCTTTAACCATTCAAGATAATTCGGATTCTCTGCCAAAGCATTGTTGATAATTGCTATTGCTTCAGCCTCACCCTTGGCTTCAGCAATGTTTGCATTTGCTAGACCAATTGCATTTGCCTCTCTTTGTTTTGCTTCAACTTCAATTCGTCTCAAATCATTCTCGGCTCGAAGTGCGTTTTGCTCTGCCTCTACTTTGGACTCGATGGCTTGAGCAAATAACGGTGAGAATTCAAAATCAGTAATTGAGATAACTTCTGTTACCACATTAAATCGGTCTAATCTTTCTGTGATTGCAACTTCAATATCTTGTTTGACAAGAGGCCTTTTTGTAATTAATTCCTCAGCATTGTACTTTGCAGTGACTTGTTTTACTGTCTCCTCAATTGCAGGCTGAATTACTCTGCTTTCATAATCCAGTCCTAAATTCTTGTAGAGTGTGTGTACTCTTTCTTTATCGGGATGATAGTTGACTGTAACTGTTGTCTCAACTGTCTGCAAATCTCTTGATGCACTGCGAGCATCACTTGCATATTTGAGAGTACGAACTTCAATGTCAACCACTTCATCTTGAAAGGGAACTACAAAATGCAATCCTTCATCAAGGGGAGGTTGAGTAAGATCCACTGCATTCCAGTGCAAAAGAACTCCTCTGTGTCCTGCATCAACTATCTTTACTGAAGCAAAAGCCACCACTCCAATTACAATTAAAATCATAATTCCTATTACAAGTGCTTTTGCTGCATTCATGTTAACACTAATTTGAGGGGATTGATATTTTGACAATTACACATGGTTATCCCTTATCACTATTATACCATTGTAAAAATAAAACAATTAGTCACTAGAATTACTTTTTAGTTAACAGATTTATCACGTATTTGAGATGTTATTTTATGGTAGAACCTAATTTTTCATGGATTTATTTGATAATCTTTTTAGCTATTCCATTATCTCGAATTATCCCTCGTTTAATTGCAAAAAGAAAAATGCAGAACAATTCATCACAAAAAAGAGAGTTTGAATCCAATTTTGACCCATACAAAAGACCACAAATGGAATACAAACCAGAAATTAAAGATCAAAAAAACTTATCAAAAGACAAGATGGTTCTAAGAGAGCTCAACTTGGGGAACAAAACGTTTGATGGCATTCAAAAAAACACAGGGTTGAATGGAAAAGATTTGGATTCAATTTTGGAAGATTTAGAAAAAAAGGGACTCATGAAAGTAGTCCACAAGCAAGGATTATTCGGTCCAAAAATAGAATTGTATCTAACAGATAACGGATTCAAAGAATATTTTTCATAGAATAACAAAAATCAATAAAAAATTGTATCCATATTGGAAAAAAGAAGGTATCGCGTACGAAGAATCTTGTGAGTTAGATATGTTCCCCGGTTCTGACTCGCGCAAGATCATTGGTATTTAGCCAAAACCTCCTTGGGTTCTTTAACCGGGGTTGCCCATAATGTAGCATACCTGGGTGAATTAGAAATCACTGGTATCGATACGATCATCTCATCCTAATCCGTCTGTATGCCTGCTCTTGGGCATTAGAAATGACACAGTCTCCGCTAAAAAGTATAGAGATTAGAGGATACGAATCTCAGAAAGCAAGACCAGATAATGTAAGTTCAAATCCCACAGCAGGTACTCGAATCTTGTAGTTTTCAATAGTTTTGGAATTTATCTCACCGATAATTCCAATCTGTTTGCCATTTACCAAAACAGCTGCAGACCTACCATTTTCAAAAATAGGATCTGCCAAGGTTTTAGTTTCAATGTCTAAACCAAATGCAGTCTTTAATGCAGATTGCAAGATTGATTTAATCTCTGTAAAGTTTGCATCTTGGTGAGCACTAATTCCAGAAAAAGAAATTTTTTCATCAATTGGATTTCCTTCTGAAAACACAATTCCAGTTTCAAATAGTTTTTGAGGGTATGCTGCATGAATGTTTCTTGAGAGATTCTCTATTAATCCCGGTAAAATTGAATTACGCAAGATTGTGTGCTCTTGGCTTTTTGAATCAAGAACTGAAATTATTTTCTGAGATTCCCTGTTTGTCATTTCATACAGAATTCGTTTGCTAGTAAGACTAGAGTTTAGTGCTTCAAGATACCCAAGACCAATCATAGTTAATGATAATTCTTTTAGTTTGACTGAAACGGGATTTGTCTGTCCTATGGTTTGAGATGGGGATACAACAGGTTCTAGGTTTTGTATTCCATATCCTAATGCAACTTCTTCTACCAAGTCCATCGGTCCAAAGATATCAAATCGGTATGCAGGAATTGTACATACAATATTTTTTCCTTTGGATATTGCGTCTAGTCGAGATTTTTTCAACGATGAAATTATTTTTGATGAAGTTAATGACAATCCCAATGTTTCATTTACCAAACTTGGCGAAAGCGAAACTTTTCTCGATTCTAGTTTTGGCGAAGAGTTACCAGAGCCAGTAATCTTTACACCATACAAAGAAAATCCTGCACTTTGCAAAATTGTTGCAACAATTGAAAGCATATCTTCAGCGTCTTGCTTGTTGATTCCTGTAACCTCAACGAAGAGATTCCTTGTTTTAGGTGTGACAGTTGTTACTGCAGCATTAATTATTGGAGGAAACGAAACAGTGTCCGAATTAGAATCTAAAATTATAGGCATTTGAGAGGAATTCCCAAGTAAACTACCATAGTTTTGCCCTACCTCGGTGTTTTGAATTATCTCAGAGATACTCATCTCTTTTTCAGAGTTTAGCGGAACAAAAGAGTGGTTTCTGTTTGTTGTGGTGTATGTCAGGGGAAATGAAATCTTGTCTAGATCATGAATTCCAATTGATGATTTTTTTCTTTTACGTCCTATTCCAAAATGAAGGTCTTCTTGCATTGTCATTAACTGCTTGATGATTTTGTCATCTATCTTGCCATTTTTTGCGACAATTCCCGTAACAAATGGCCTTATCTTTTTTACTGCAGGATTTACTTTGATGGAATAGTTTGATTTTTTTACATTTAGTTTTATTGCACCAGTTTTTATTTCAAGTATTCCTTGCATTCCTAGTGCAATTCCAAAATCAGTAGAATAGTCTGGTCTGTTTGGACTATATTCTACTCTAACTAAATCACCTTCTTCAGATTCTATATCCAAACCAAGAAATGGTAAGGATTCGGCGATTTGTTTTTTTGATGATTTTCCAATCAGTTTTTGCAGATTAGAATAGGAAATCTCCACTACTGGCATTTTGTTGCACTCCTCAACCAGTTTAGATTGTTGTTGTAAAATTCTCGCACATCATCAAGATCATACTTTAGCATTGCAATTCGCTCAATTCCCCCACCCCATGCCAAGACAGGTTTTGTTATTCCAAGAGGTTTTGTTACTTCAGGTCTAAAGATTCCCATTCCAAATAGCTCAACCCATTTTCCTAGTCTTTCATTGTACACCATTGTTTGCAGAGATGGTTCAGTGTACGGGAAAAATGTTGGCCAGAATTTTATTTTTGTAATTCCAATTCGTTTGTAAAATTCTCTTTGAATTCCCATCAAGTCTCGAAGAGTAGCGTTTTTTCCAACAACTACTCCTTCAATCTGGTTAAACTCTACAAGGTGTTTGTAGCTTACCTTTTCATTTCGAAATACACGTCCAACTGAAAAGACCCTGGCCTCATCAGGCTTGGTTTCTGCCAAATGCTTGATTGTAACGCATGTGGTATGAGTACGCAGTACCATCTTTCTTGCCTCGTTAATGTCCCATAGGTATCGCCAATTCTTCTTATGAGATGCAGAAACGTTTTTGATTTGTTCTGGCGTTGCAATCTTTTTTGCAGAGATTCCATCAAGATAGAAGGTGTCTTGCAGTTCCCTTGCAGGATGATCCTGTGGGGTAAAGAGTGCATCAAAGTTCCAAAAGCTAGACTGAGACATGCTACCAAGAATTTCAGAAAACCCCAATGTGACAAATATTTCGCGGATTTCATCAATAGTATCTTTTAGCGGATGAGTTCTTGCTACAAAAACTTCAGGAACCTTTGCCTCAACGTCAATTGCACCTGTTAAATCTGAAATTACAATTGATTTTGCAGAATCTGCAAGTGAGATCTCTTTTGATTTTTGAACATCTTCTATTACAAAGTCAGGTCGCCTCAAGAGGCTGCTCAAATCAGTTTCGTCAATTTGGTTTTTTGGAATCTTTCCATTTCCAATTTGTTTTAGTGTCTTTTCGCCGGGAAGATCAGAAGGAGAGTCTTTCAAAGAAATCTTTTCATCTGTTGTTTCTATCCAGTTGTTTTTTCTTGCAAGACCCATTGCAGGACCAAATATAGAGCCCATCTCTTTTTGCAATTCTTGTAATGGTTTTGGACCATTTTTTACCAAATTAAGCAGTCTTCTTTCAGGAAGCCCTTTCTCAAATGCTTCTAGTCCATTTTTTCCAAGTGAAAAAACACTAGTTGTTGATTCAGACACATTTGCAAGTTCTTTTAATCGAAGCCATTCCACTCCACGTCTAATTTGATCAGATGATAAGCCAGTTGATTGCTCAAGTTTTTCCATTGTTTGTTTTGGATTTTCTTTAAGTGATGTGATAATTTTTTTTTCAATTTCGTGGAAAACTTGTGACAACAGCAGAAAGTTCGAAAAAGACTTTTTAAACCTTAACCTAAGTCAAAATGAATGTCAGCTGATGACTTTATCGTAACACCTTGGCATGTTGAAGGCGATATTGACTATGACAAATTAATTAAAAAATTTGGTACTGAAAAGATTTCCGCACAGCTACTTGATAGAATCAAAAAGATAACAGGCGAAGACCATTTTATGCTCAGACGAGGTATTTTCTTCTCTCACAGAGAGATGAACAGAATTTTAGATGATTATGAGAAAGGAAACAAGTTTTTCTTGTATACGGGAAGAGGGCCTTCTGGTCATACCCATATCGGACACCTGGTTCCATGGGTTTTTGCAAAATGGCTTCAAGAAAAGTTTGATGTCAACATGTACTTTCAGCTAACAGATGATGAAAAGTTCTACTCAAAACCAGATCTCACTTTAGAGGATACTAGCAAATTTGCATATGAGAATGCACTTGATTTTATTGCATTAGGTTTCAAGCCAGAAAAAACAAAGATCATCATCAACACCAGAAACATTCAGACACTGTACCCAATTGCAGCTCAAGTTGCAAAGAAGATTAATTTCTCAAACACAAAGGCAACATTTGGATTTACAAATGAAACAAATCTAGGTATGATTTTTTACACATCACTACAATCAGCTCCATGTTTTATTGAAGACAAGCCAGTGTTGATTCCACTTGGTGTTGATCAAGATCCTCACTTTAGATTGACACGAGATATTGCGCCAAAGATTGGAAAGCCAAAACCAGCTCTGATTCACAATATTATGATTCCAGCTTTAGAAGGTCCAGGTGGAAAAATGTCTGCATCAGCTGAGAATGGAACTGTATACACAACTGATGCGCCAAATGTTGTAAAAAAGAAGATCAACAAATACGCATTTTCAGGCGGACAGCCAGATCTTGAACAACACAGAAAGCTTGGAGGAAATCCAGATATTGATGTGTCATATCAGTATCTCAGAATTTTCTTTGAACCAGACGATAACAAGCTAAAGTCAATCTACGACGATTACAAATCTGGAAAACTTCTTTCAGGAGAACTCAAGGCAATTCTAATTGAGAAGATGAATACATTTCTTGCTACCCATCAAGAAAATAGAGAAAAAGCAAAAAACAAGATAGATCAATTTCTTTTTGAGAACAAATGAAAGTAAAAATTGCATGCGAAGACAAGTATGAGGCTCAAAAACTTGCAAGCCTCATATTCATAAAAGATGCAAAAGAGACATTCATTACTTCAATTCTAAACATAGTGGAAAATGAACTAGTCGTAGCACTAAAGGACAAATCAGCGCACAGCGTAATATTAAAAGATGAAGCCCAGGCAGAGATTTTTGCAGATTTTATTCAGTCAGTATTAGATAAGGAGCAGAAAATAATTTCAACTGCAATTTCAGACCAGCATGTCGAAATCACCAAAGGATGAATCTAGGGGGCAAATGCAGTGTATAATGCAACTAACCCAACCAGAGCAATGAGGCTCAAACCCAATGCTTTAAAATCGCTATTCATAATTTTAATCTGAAATTATTATAATTAAAGTGTTAACAAATTCTCAATACTGATTTTCAAAGTTATCTTGGAAAATATCTACTCTTCTTTTTTGGCTTTTCAGATTCCTTTTTCTTTATTGGTTCTCTTATTTCATTACAGTTCAAACAAAGTACACGGAGTTCCTTTTTTGCAAGATCTGGCTCAGAGATGTACTTGCCCCATGAAGATGCAAATCCTCCTCTTCTAATCTGATCAAATGCTTCTTCATCATACATACTAGAGAATCCCAATGCTCTTGGATCTTTGAATCCACAGCTAGAACAGACCTTTCCGCCTAGAATCTCAAAGAGTTTTTCTTTTAGGGATTCATAAAATTTCTCAGAACCATTTGCGTAAAAACTATCATGTTTTTTTTGTAGTTTAGAGAGTTTAGGTTTTGGAGTATAATCATCTCTGTGTGATCTGAAATCTCTATCACGTGATCTGGAACGGTTGTCCCTATCGTAGTGTGGTTTTCTAAAGTCACGGTCTCTGGATCTGGAGCGGTTGTCTCTGTCAAAATTTGACCTATTTGATTTTCTAGGTTCATTTTTTTCAAAGCATTCACTACAATAAACTGGCTTGTTGAATTTTGGCTCAAATGGAAGTTTGCATTCGTTTCCACAATCACCGCATACTGCAGAAAACATTTCTCTGTCTCTGGATCTTGAAGTTGATTGTCTAGAGTTCCTAAAGGAGCGAGACGGTCTATCATCTCTAGAATATCTATCTGAGCTTTTGCCAGATTTGAATTTCTTGTCTGGTTTTTTATCAGAGTATTTTGCACGATATAGATCCATTGTTAATTTAGAAAGATATCAAAGACTATAGATAGTTACAGGTATAATTTGTGCCTACACAAGAGATTTGTCCATTTCAGTAGACATAATTTCTTGAACTTTTAGAAAATACAGTTTAGTTGACGATGGCATGTCATCTAAATTATTATCAACTGCAATCATGAAATACCTAACTGCGCGTTTTGATATATCCAGGTTAAACTTCATTGGAAGAACAGGATCTTGGTTAACTTTGATTTTATCTTGCAGCCAAGGAGGTGCCATCTCAATTGTCTCTTTGATTATCTTGTCATACCAATATGACAGATGTTGAGGATGAAGACCTTGTTGTAAATAGGAAATATCAGAATTTAGTTTCTTTACCATATTGTTTATGATTGCCATGGTTAGTTTTGGAAAGTTTTGTTTTATCTAACTAGCTAAAAAATTGGCAATCAACTAGTCAACTCATCGCAAGTTTCCTTCAGTATCAATTTCAGAATTTTTTATTCTAGTAGTAGAAATTCTAGTTCCATCCTTTGCCAAAATCATAGGGACAACAATTACCTTGACAGGTTCCAAATTCTTTTCTTTGCGAAGTTTATTCAAAACTGAACCTTGTTCTCCAGTCTCTTCGCTAACAACTAATGCCTGAACATCTTTTTCCAAAACTGCAGGCCCAAAATCATTTTCCAGTTTGCTTATTTGGTAAGACATGTTTGGAAAGTTTTGTTTTATTGTTTTTTCCAAAATCTCATATCTTTTCTGATAAGGGTTTTGAAGTGTTTTACCTCTCTTTTTTGCAAGGTCGTCACTTGTAAGACCAATAATGACATTTGCAGAAATTGAGAATGCTTTATCCAGCAAAGCAATGTGACCTTTGTGTATAATATCAAAGGTCCCACCCATTGCAACAAGATCAAACTTTGGCATATTATCCGAACAACTTGTTTGAAAATAAACTTACTATTTTCTGGCAAACCCAAAAAAAATATGACTAAAAAATAACCATTTTAGGTAAAAACAATACACCCTCACTCTATAAGACAATCTGATTTTACCAATCATCTAGCATGGCACAAACCAAAGCAAAGAAAACTGCTGCAAAAAAAGCACCAGCCAAAAAAGCCGCAGTTAAGAAAACTGCTGCAAAAAAAGCACCAGCAAAACCTAAAGGAAGAAAGTAAAAATGAACTCTCATCTTTTTCTAGAGATTTTGTGTAGCCTAAATCTAGAAAAGGATTAATCAGATAATCTTATTTTCCGCTTTTTTCTTTTTTAAAATCTAGTTTACCAAAATCAAGATGATCGGGCCCTTGTCTGCAATTGGAATGTTGTCTCTGTCCCATACAAATGTCTCAACAAAGTACAATCCCTTTTTTTCAGGAATCCAATCAACTGACTGAGTTTGCTTTCCTTCTCCAACATACCTTCCATCATACTTTCCTACAAATTCAACATAGGGCGGTTCGCCAGACTCTTTTACTTGTACATAGTATGTGTATGGTATCTCACCAGAGTGCTCAGATGATAGTTCTATCCAAGAGTTGCTTTGAATTTTTACTGTAGTTCCCAGTGGAATTTGTGATAAATTATTTCCCAATGTGTCAGTTACTGAAACATCAGAGATTGTTACAAGTTTTGTCATAACGTCAGGTTGTGGAATTTTAGCATTAACAAAGTCTGAATAAAATACATCAGATTCGGAGAACAATGCAATGCTAACTGCCCTTGGATTTATCGTGTCATTGAATTCAAAGGAGGATTCTTGGTTTGGATTCATCTCCCCAACAGGAATGGTTCTAACATCAAGTATTCTTGGAGGCTCAAAAGAATCATACAATACTAGATAGACGTTTGCATCACTTGCAGGGGCCGGACCATTTTTCAATGTTCCAGACAATACAAGATTTCCATCTACAAATAATTCAGACAGATCCACTGTCAAGAGTTTTGATTTTGGCTGAGAGGAATCAAAAGTTTCAAGAAATACGCTGGCTTGGGTGATTTTAGGATTTGGAGAATTTGATTTTATGATGTAGGGGGATGTTCCTTTGGCAGGAATTACATCAAGTACTGTTCCTCCCTTTACAATCTCTAGTGGTGCAGGATTGATATCATCATAGAATGTGGCCTGAATGCTTACATTAGTAACTGCAGTTTGTTGATCTTTGTTTTTTACAGAACCTACAACATAGGTGTAACCGTCTTTGTCTTGAAAGACATATGGCGCATCACTGGTAAGAGATACTGCTAATGTTGGCGAAGTATCAGTCACTTCAGCTGAGAAACTAGAAGAAACTGGAAATGCAAGTAAAATGAATAATACACTGAGAAATGCTATCTTCACATCTGTTTTAGTAAAGTGGAGATTAATGTTGTATGATATATCATATAGTCAACAAAAAAGGTAGCAAGGTTTTACCTAGTATACACTAGAGGAAATTAATAAAAAGATTAAAAAAGATTAAAAATTTTATCTTCTTTTCTTCATTGCGGTAATTGCTAACCAGTAAATGAATCCTGGTGTTAAACCTACAATGAGTGGTATCCATACAGGCCATGCATCTGCTGCGCTTGTCATGTATTGATACGAAAATTTATCCTATTTAAATCCATCCAGAAATCTGAATTTCATAAGTGATCGTAGAAGAATAGAGTGGACCGGACGGAATTTGAATCCGTGACCCCCCGCGTGCAAGGCGGGTATACTACCAGGCTATACTACCGGCCCACGAGAAGAAGGATTGTTCTGTAGATTTTAATTGTTGTCTTCTAGGCAAGGATTTTATTTGAAAAATAATTTGTTTAGAATATGGTACTTTTAGAATCACAAGTCAAGCTAAAGACTGGAGACATTGCCCCAGACTTTGCGCTTTTAGGAATAGATGACAAAAAGCATTCAATTGATGACTATACAAAATATCAAGGAATCCTAGTAATCTTCATGTGTAATCACTGTCCATACGTCAAAGCAAAAGCAGATGCTCTAAACGAGTTGTATGAAAAGTTTGGAGACAAGATTGGAATTGTAGGAATCAACAGCAATGACTCTACTGACTATCCAGAAGACAGTTTTGAGAACATGAAAAAGACTGCCCAAGAGAAGGGATTCAAGTTTGATTACCTAGTAGATGAGACACAAGAGATTGCCAAAAAATATGGCGCAATGTGTACACCTGACCCATTCTTGTTTAACAACAAAAAGGAGCTTGTCTTTCATGGCAGGATTGACAATGCAATGAAGCCAGATGACACATCAACTGAAAAAACAATGATCAACAATATCGAAAAACTACTTGCCGGTCAAAAAATCGAAAAGGACTTTGATCCATCAATTGGTTGCTCAATAAAGTGGAAAGAAAATTAAACTTAAATGACTCTCGCCAAGAGGTTTGTCGTGGGCTCGTAGCTCAGCTTGGCTGGAGCGTTCGACTGATAATCGAAAGGTCATGAGTTCGAATCTCATCGGGCCCATCTTTTACTTTGAACTCTCATAAACTGTTTCAGACCACTGCAAGACATCCTCAAATTTCTCAGTAAGCAAATCGGATTGTATCTTGGTTTTTTTGCCAACTTTGCCACAAAGTGCCAATTTGATTTTCTTGCCCATTTTGTCTTTGACAGAGTTTATAGAGTCTGCAAAAAAGTTCAGTCCCTCTTCAGTCTTTGAAAATACCAAAATCACCATAATACCAGATTTTTGTTTCCAGATTTTTCCCATCAGTTTTTGAATATCAAGATCAAAAAGTACATTGATAGCAGAAGACATGTCCCCTAGATGAAAGACCCTCCACCCATCAGCATGCAAAGATGCTGATGCAGCTTCAGAGATCAGACTACTTTCAGAGTCTGCTGAAATTACAATCACGTTCTTTTTTGAATCATATTCCACTGGAATTTGGTTGAATATCTGAAGTGATTTTGAAATTATATTCTGCAATAGTTTCTCCTCAGAATTTCCAATTTTTCCATCATCGTATAATTCCTTGACAGATGAAATTGCCGGAAGAATTACCTCAACTACAAGTTTGTGAGAGGATGCACCTGAGTGAATGCAATTGTGTAACAGAGAGTAAACTTGGTTTTCAGTTCCTTTAACCAAGTTCTCAAGATATTGCGGTGCAATTTTGAAATAGTCATCTGGAAAAGTGTATGATTCTTGTCCAGGTTCTAAAAACCACAAGGTTACATTGCCAATATTTTTTTGGCGCAAGAATCCTTCAGCTGCAAAAATTTTCAGGTACTTTGTCATGGTAAGTCTGTTGATGCCAACTTTTTCAGAAATCTCAACTCCTGACATCCCAGAATCAGAGCCTTTCAAAACATCAATCAGTTTTTCTCTGATTTCTTCTTCAGAGTATCCTTTGCCCATAATGCTCTTGAAATATGGTATGGTATAAACACTAATTTTTATGGTTTCAACTGGAAAGTATGTCATTAATCAAAAATAAACAAAAAAATGAATCCAACATCTGATGAATATAGGGCAAGTTTGGACCTAGGATGTATAAGCACGCACAAAAAGATTTTCCAACATTGCTGCAAATTTTGTTTTTGTGAAAATTTCAACATTATGAATTTTTTTCAATTCGCCTAATTCTCCGTTCAAAGGATCATTAGTCAAAAAAACAATGTTTGCATTTTTATCAAATTCTTTTATCATAAGAAATGCATCTATGCCATTCATTATTGGCATATGCATATCCATGAAGGTCAAATCTGGACTAGATTCTTTGAATTTTGTAACTGCCTCCATGCCATTTTTTGCCATAATTATATTAAAATCCGAATAAAGTCTAAGGTAATCTTCGTACAAGCTGAGAATGTTTTCATCATTATCTACAACAAGTATAGTATTGACTGATCCCGTTACCATAATTATGCCACGTTAAAACAATACATTAGTAACCGTTAGGAGATTAGCTAACAAGTTCTCAGTTTTTGGGAATATTATCAAAATTGTAATTTTGTTATTCTAAAAAATAAGATTAGGGCATCATCATGTGACCACCCATCATGTTTTGCCATTGAGTGTTGTTTCCCATATAGTTCATCATTCCCTGATGTTGCATCATCATGTCTAGCATCTGTTGTTGGTATTGAGGATCATTCATCATGGAATTCATCATAGGTTGCATCATTTGTCTCATATGCTGTTGATTGTTCATCATCATGCTGTGCATTTGGTTCATTGCTTGAGGATCATTCATCATGGAATTCATCCAAGTGTTCATTGCCTGCGGGTTATCCATCATGGTTTGATGCCATTGGTTCATCATGTTTGGATCGTTCATCATCTGTTGCATTTGCTGTGGAGTCATTTGCATTGGGTTGAAAGTAGAGGTGTTCTGAGAAGCACCATAACCAATTCCAATACCTGCAAAAAATACACCTACTGCAATCCCTATCATTACGTATTGGCTGACCATGTTTGTATTTGGTCAGTATTGGATATAATTTATTATCCAAAACTCATTTCTGATTCTCATCAACCGAAAGGAAACAGGTACAAGAATCAACCTGTAACGAGACAGAACCTCTCATTTGATGGAGACAGAAACAACAACAAGATGGAGAGACTCAACGGAGAATTTCGAGACAGAGAGAAAGTGATGAGAGGAGTCAAGAAGATGGATTCAGTTATTTTTGATGGTTCACAAATCTATCATAATTACGTTAGACCTCACATGGGATTAGATGGAAAGACCCCTGCTGAGGCTTGTGGTATTGAGATAAGAGGAAAAGATAAGTGGAAAACACTCATACAAAATGCCAGTAAAATTGAATGAACATCATATCATTCCACCAGAAGGAACAAAAGATTATGAAATCTTTACTAAGTTTAAACAGGTAACAATAGATTTTATTGATGAAATTTATGAAAAAGGATTTTTAAGAAAACAGTTTACGGAAGAAGAAGAAGTTTTAACAGAAATTATAACTGAACGAATAAATGTTGAGGCACAGTCAATAGCAAAACTCGAACAATTAATGATATCAGAACAACGAGATTTGTTTTTTTCAGATTGTAAGAAATATGGCATTTTGGAAATTGATGTAATGAATTACTACATGGCTTCCTATACACACCAATTATTAGATATCATTGAACGATTCAAAAAATATCTGTTAGCCACATTAGACAAGCAAGCAATAGGTTTACGAGACAATCCTACACTCGGAGATATTTTTACAAAATTAGAACATAAGAAAATAAGTCATAATTTTGATGAAATAATGGATAATAAATTAAGAAATGCTTTAGGACATGGTTCGTATTATTGGAAAAATAGCACATTACATTATACTATTGATCCAGAATACAAGAGAACTAGAACACTATCTTTAGGTGAATTATATGTGATTACTAGAAAAATTGCTGTGGTTAGCAATGCTTTCAATTCTGTTGCATTTGATAGGATATTAGAAATCAGACGAAATCATGTCCCGAAGGAAAACACCTAGAAAATGTCCCATAGAGGAAACAGAACCGTAAAAATAAATTCTTATATAGAACGGTACTTTATTGTACGGTAAGGGAAAAGTAAATTGCCAAAAGCCGGATTCAAATCAATAACAGTTGCAGAAAACGTCTATGATAAATTCCAAGAGGTTTATCAGAAGAACAAAGACGACTTGGCAATGAAAGGCGTTAACAGCTTTTCAGGTTATGTTACTTACATGTTAGAGGAGATGATGCAAAAGGACAAGACCTTTGCAAGATATGCTCCAAAGATTGAAAAGATTTCAGTTGATGATGACAGAGTTGTACTAAAGGACAATATCAAAAATAGAATCGCAGAGGTTGCCGTACAAAAAGGCGAGTTGTTTTGTCAGCTATGTGATGAAAAGGATTGTGTCCATATTGGATTTGTTTTCTCACTTCCAGATGTTTACGAAGTATTGAATGCTCGCGGTATTAGACATCCAAAGTAAAGAAGGTGGAGGAGGTGGGATTTGAACCCACGAACTCCTGAGAGACAGGATCACCCATTTTTATGATCTTAAGTCCTGCATGTCCAAAAGCAAATAGCTTACTTTGGCCAGGCTTGATTACTCCTCCAAAAGGGTAAAAATTTGTGTGAAATTTAACAGTTTAGAGACTATTGCGTCATAATCAAGAATTATAAGGATTTTCTACAGGGAAAGTTTGTGCTTCGATAGCTCAGCCTGGTAGAGCGTTACCTTGGTAAGGTAAAGGTCGCGGGTTCGGATCCCGTTCGAAGCTCTAGTAATTTCTTATCAATAATTCGTAGTGACCAGTTCTCTTCTTGGAGTTGGAGTTGATGGCACGGTTTGCCTGAATCTTGGATACCTTCCATGGTTTTGCAGAGAACATTTTTGCAACTTCAGGAGAATCGGAATTTGACAGCAATACATTGCATCCTTTAGAATCAAGTTCCATGCAGAGTTCTGCCAGTCTTTCAAGATCATCTATTGTAAAGTCCTTGTTTGTGTAACTTGTAAAATTGGCAGTTCTGCTTACTGGTTGGTACGGAGGGTCAAAGTAAACAAGATCCCCTTTTTTGGTATCATCTAAAACTGCCTCAAAGTCTCTGCATTTTATTGAAACATGACTTGTTTTTAGAATGTGACTTACAGAGCGAAGGTTCTCCTCATTTACGATATTTGGGTTGGTGTACTTTCCCAGAGGTACGTTGAATTTTCCTTTGCTGTTTACTCGATATAGGCCATTAAAGCAGGTACGATTTAGAAATATCAATCTGGATGTTTTTTCAACATCACTTCTAGGCGAGGTTTCTCTAATGGAATAATAGTAATTGTTAGAATCTTTCTGATAGTTTCTCTCATGGTTTTTCAGAGAAGATACCAAAGAATCAATCTTATCACGTATTGTAGTATATGCTAAAACCAAATCAGAGTTCAGATCAGAGATGCTGCATTTTTGGCCATTCTTTTCAGTCAATATATGAAACAATAATGCCCCGCCGCCAAGAAAGGGCTCATAATATGTTCCAAATTTCCCAGGTAAGTTTTGCTCAAGTATTGGGATTAGTTGTCTCTTGCCACCAGCCCATTTGACAAATGGTTTTGGAGTGGCTAGAATCTGGTCGTATTCTTGTTTCACATATACTAATCACAGTTTTACATATTGTCAAAATAGGCAACAAAAGATCACAACCTGTGCAATATTTTTTAATCAAATTTAGAATCGTGTAGAGAATACTCTAAGTTGAGATAATAAAATGAAAAGGAAAAGGTTGGGTGTTTAGTCCCACTTTGACCAAGCGGCCATCCATCTGTATGTCCAAGTGTTGAGTTTACAACCTAATGCTGCAAACGTTACCGACAATACTGAACCTGCACCAGCACCAAGTGCTACTGGGCTGTTATAGAACTTACCTACTTGGGGTTCTATTGGTGTCATGTATGGTGGTAATGTTGGTCTTGGATATTTGAAGGCCGTTTCTAGTGGGTCTGCTACTGTTATCAGGTTTACCATGTTGAACAATGGTAATGACATTCCTACTAGTACTCCGCCCATTAGAATCAGTGAGTGTTTGTTCTTCTTTGTTGCCCAATATGCCAAGTCCAACAGCATTGCTGATGGTAACCATACTGGTGTTACAATGAAGTCATATGGATATCCGAGTGCAAACCATGCACCTTTTGCTACCCATGTGTAAACTGTCATAATGAGGCCGTAGTATGTTGCTGTTCCTGGAACGCCTGTAAACGTTAGGTAATATGTTGCACCTACGACAAGCATCAACGTTTGTGATATTGAGAATACCGTGAACGAAGTCCAAGCCCAGTCAGTGTAGAAGATGTAGTCACCTGCATTAATTGTTAACAGTGTTGAGTTAACTGCAACTACTACTATGAATAAGTAGTGGGTACATCGTCTTAACCAGACCATTATCAAACTGATGAAAGGGTCAGTATATAAAATTTTAGAGTGTGATGAAGATCGTCGTTTTTTGGTTAAATGAAAATGAAAAAGAGGTGTCTGAAGGGTTTTCCTTCTAGTGACCTACAGTTAGTACGATAAGGAACGTACCTGCTGTAACACCACCTATTGTAGCTGCAATTACGCCGTTACTGTTCTTGTTAGAACCTTCTTGCATTACTTTAACGCAGAAGAGGTAACCAATTGCCTCAATGATTGTGAGGATAATGAATGCGTAGTGACCACTTGGTGTTGGATATGCCCATGGATAATAGAAATATCCTGCTGCAGTACCACCAAAAGTAGCTAGCCATGCTGCTATGAATGAGATGGTTATCATACCGGTCATGTTTTCGACGCGTTTGCCTATCATACGCTCTACATCAGAGCTTGATGAGCCACCTGCGCCACCTGAGCCGAATCCTTTCGGAAGAGTCATTCTGGAATTATAACAAGACAGAATCCTTTTAAGTCTTTCTTAAATGAGCGGCCAAGTACGATCTACGTCTTAGTCAAAATAATAAAAGAGAAAAAATGTGCGAATTGCACTTTTTGTCTATGGGATTGCTCTACTGTACAATTTGCCTTCTAGGGCCATCTTGTACATTTCTGCAACGTATGGGTTCTCACCTGGAGTTTCTGCACCAAGTTCTACGAGTCTAGCATATACTCTGACTACGTATGCAAGTGCACCCATGAATGCAACTACTACACCCATGTTGAACATCCAGTGATTTGGTACTGCAAAGATTTCCTCTACAAACCAGAAGTGCCACATCTCATTGACTCCAATTGTAAACATGGTTGCAAGGTAACCAAGAATGGTCATCTTTAATCCAGTGTTAATTGAGTTATTTGGACCTCTGAGTACTGGTACTTTTCTATCATACATAGCTGCTGCTGCCCATCCAAGTGGTAATGTAATGAAGTGGGAGTATAGCCACCAGTGTGCTGGTGTAAATGCACTATCTCTGATAGAGGTTTGATGAAGTGATCCATCAACGAAGTTGTCTACTTCGACTGATGCTGCAGTGGATCCCATAGCAATAACGATGAGCCAGATTTTCTTGAGTCTCTGAATCTCAACTTCTTTTGGGATTAATGCGGGCATCTGTGCCATGCTAACAGTGGTGTAAATTCGGGATATAAAGCAAGAGTTTCAAAATCTGAGTTTTTTATAAAATATTTTGTTAAATCTGAATTATTTTTGTAAAAATTATTACAAATTTCTGATTAAATTTCATAATAATTTTATGTTTTTTTTCTTGGTTTCATTGTTAAACATTGATGCTAAACAGTGATTCATTCCATCGATCCTCGTTATCAAGGTAAAGCATATAACCATGTCTTAATCTCACTTGAATATTAGGGATAACTATGGTCGAAAAAAAGATTTTCGTATTAGGACTTACCGTAGTGCTTGCACTAGGTACACTCGGATTCAACTGGGTTGAATCCATCGTACCAACTGCAGATGCACATGGTGTCCAAGCACAACTTCAGAGTCGTTTCATCAGAATCGAAGATGAAACCTTCAACAGACAATCCCTACAAACTGGCGAAACCTTGACTGTTCAAGGAACACTAGTCAGCCTTGTAGAAAGAGACCTAAGAGGATGGATTTCCATTTTCTCAGAATCTACTAATGCAGGAAACAGATGGGAAATGTTGGCAAGAGACCCACCAGGAAACGTCTTTGACATTCCAGGAAACTCTGTCCAAGAATACTCACTATCTGCAAAAGCACTTGAAGCAGGTGTTTACCACGTACATACTCAGCTTAATGTTGCATCAGTAGGTCCAGGACTTGGTCCAGGTCAAACAGTAGTTGTTGAAGGGGATCCAATTATCAAACCAATTCCATATACCAACATCGCATATCAATCAATCTTGATTGGCGTTGGTTATGTAATCACGTTTGCAACACGACCCTGGCAAGTAATCTAAACCACCCAACCTTTTCCTTTTCATTTTCTAGTTACCAGTTACGAGATACGTTACAATTTAGCACAACCAAGTTTTATCTCAGATGAGGCAGTAGGAAAAACATGCTGAGTTTCAAAGTCGAAAAAATAGATATTTTTCAGAGTTATTTTTTTGGCAAAGTAGAATTTAGAAATGACCAATACAAGGTAAATATCCAAAATCAAAAAAGAGGTAAAGTTCTAAAACTTCCGTTTCCAATAAATTCAAAAAAAGAGAAGATGATAGTAAGAATGACAGGTCCAGGAGACCTCTTTGTTGAGGATTACCTCCCATTTTGTGGAGAATCAGAATGGTTGGAAATTGATTCAGATGAGATCACCTATTTTCTAGCAGACCATCAAGACCAGATGGACACAATTGAGATAATGGACGATTAACAGAAAGGACTTTAAGGAATTCAAAGAAAAAGCATCACATGATTTGGCCTGGAATGGGAGATCCATACAAAAGAAAAAAGACCCTCAGGTTTCTCCTAATTACAGCAATCATTGGAATTTCCGTTGCTGCGGCAAGTACTTTTGTCCAGCAAGCATTCAACATGGACAATCCGCTCAAAGTATGTATCAATGACAAAGACACTACTTTCAAGATTGCAGCGACTCTGGAATTATGGGTTGATGGAAACAAGGCAGACATTCCAGCAAATATTGGATTCAAAGATGGATGCCAAAGGACAATGTACACCCTAAGTGATGACGGTACGATTTATGCAGAATGGATCGAAGAATATCCATTTGAGATTGGACATTTCTTGTGGATGTGGGATTTCCCACTAAGAGACATGGATCAGTCAAAATCTACCATGTATGTCAATGGCAAAGAATCCCCACATTTTATCAACCACCCACTGCAGGATGGATATCACTACAAAGCAGTGTTTACCTCAAAGGCATATGATGAGGCCAAGGACAAGGACTTCCTACCTCCAGAGATAGGCGAGTAAATTTTCCGTCCCAATTCATTGAAAATACTTGGATTCTGTAAAATGAAAAATTTTTTGGCAAAAACCACTAAGTCAAAATTAAAAATAATGAAAAGAAGAAAGGAAGTGATTTTACCAGTATTTACCGTTGTCTGGAATTAGACCGATACCTTCTCTTTCAAAGTGTCTGTCCAATTCATCGACCCATCTCTCACGGTTGTCCTTGTAAGACCATCCGTGTACACGTAACCAGAATGAGATAATTCCTAGAAGGAATATTGTAAACATCATGGTTCCGAAGATGTAAATCATTACATCATAGAATAATGGATCATAGTTTGGTCCTAGTTGTCCTGTTAGTGATGACAGGATGCTTAGGAAAGTTCCTACGATAGGAGTCATTGTATTTTTGGCCCTATTTGTGCGATATATACATTTCCTTTATTTTCAAAAAGTACGAGATCAGCATCCGCTAGACTGTGTTCTAATAAAATAGAGAAAAGTGAGGTGATTATCCTCTGCCCATTGCTGCGTATTTGCCAGATCTTCCTCTAATGAAGAATGCTGCGGCAATACCACCAAAGACTGCACCTGCAATAATTGAGGCACCAACTACACCACTTGCATCAAGATAAGGTGTACCTGAACCAGATGCTGGGTTTGCTTCTGCTGCTTCAATTCTTCTTCTTTGAATCTCAAGTGCTTCTTCTAAGGTGTAAGCTCCGGTTTGTCCTTCTTGGCCGACATTACCCATGTATTGTGCAAAGGCTAGTGTGTCCTCTGCATAGAATCCCATGGTGAATACAGCGACTAAGGATGCTGCTAAAAGTATTTTTTTATTCATACCGTTTACCTGTTCGTTGTGTTAGTAGTTAGTTATTTAACTTTTATTCTGAGCCCCAAATTGGAGATATTTGGTACGAGATCCGAATAAGTAACGTTTAATTTTGTACTCAAGACAGCCACATTATGGGACGAATGCATACCCACAGACACGGGAAATCACATTCAATTAGACCAGCAACGCTTCGTGCACCTTCATGGATTTCACAAAGTCCTAAGGATATCGAAGAATTGGTTGTAAAATATTCAAAAGATGGCCTAACTCCAAGTCAAATTGGAAACAAGCTAAGAGATCAGCATTCAATTCCATTGGTAAAACCAATCACCAAAAAGACAGTCGGTGAGATTCTCAAAGAGAACAAACTCGAAGCAGAGATGCCCGAAGATCTTGAAAACATTGTCAAAAAGGCAGTCGGTCTTCAAAAACACCTCAAGGCCAACAAAGGGGATAGCAGAAACGTTAGATCCTTAGAGTTGATCGAGGCAAAGGTTCACAGATTGTCAGTATATTACAAAAGGATAGAACGAATTCCTAAAAACTGGAAATATAAATCCGTGGTAGCACAATTAGAATAATGGCAAAAGCTCTTGATGAGTCATTATCGTTTTTCAAAGATAAAATTAATGAATGCATAAAATCCAAAAAATCAATTTCGGTAACAACCCATATTGATTGTGATGGATTAACATCTGGCAGTATAATCACCAAAGCTCTGATCAGAGCTGGTGCAAAGTGTACAGTTAGAACATCAAAAGAGTTTAGCAACAAGGTAATTGATTCATTAAAAAAAGACTCTAGAGATTTTCATGTAATTACTGATCTTGCAGGTGGATTTGCAAAGGAGATGGATGAAGGGTTAGGAGACAACTGGGTTGTCTTGGACCACCACCAAATATCAGAAGAAGAACAGGAAAATCAAAGAGTCATCAATGCATGGAAATATGGAATAGACGGAGGTGTCGAAATTTGTGCCGGTGGAATGGCATATCTTGCAGCAGTTGCACTTGATGAGAAAAATTCAGACCTTTCATCAATTGCGGTAGTTTCAGCATTAGGAGACAGACAAGATCAGGGGGAGAGAAAATCATTTACTGGTAAGAATTTTGAGATTGCAAACACTGCAAAAGAAGAGGGGTTAGTAGAGATTGATCTAGACTTGCTTTTAGTAGGTAGAGAGACCAGGCCACTTCCAGATGCTTTGGCATTTACATCACAGCCTTTCATAGAAGGTCTTACTTGGAACAGAGATACTTGTTTGTCTCTTCTAAACTCATCAGGAATTCAACTAAAAGATGATGGTAGATGGAGAGTTCCAGCAGAACTCAACGAGGAAGAAAAAAGGCAGGTAATTGAAGCAATTACCAAATTCACTTCAGGGAAAAACGCCACGGAAATCATGTCTGAATTAATTGGATATACCTACACGTTTCCTAGAGAAGACAAAAGGAGCTTTTTGCGTGACGGTAGGGAATTCTCAACAATGCTAAACTCTTGCGGTAGAATCAACAGATCAGGTGTAGGTATTGCAATCTGTATGGGAGACAGGAACAAGATTCTCAGAGAAGGAGAAACAATACTTACCGATTATAGAAAGATGATAAGAGAATACATGAATATTCTTTCAAATGAAAGATGGAGGATTTCAGAAAGTGAAACCTGCATAATGGTAAATGGAGAAGGGATAGTTCCAGAGACAATGACTGGAACAATATCATCTCTAATTGCAGGTGCTCCAAAAAATGCAGGAAAGATTGTGATCTTAAGAACAGGCGGAGAGGAAAATACAATCAAGTTTTCCTCAAGAAAGTCATTTAGTTGCAAATCAGAGATCAACTTAAGTGAACTTATGAGGACAGGTGCTGAGAGATTTGATGGTGTTGGAGGAGGACATGATGCAGCAGCTGGTGCAAAAATAACTAAAGACAAATTGGATGAGTTTTTGAATTATTTAGATACAAATGTCGTTAACGTGTCAAGTTCAGGTAATTCTCAATAACCTTTCAGATGAAAAGGCCGATGCTGTAAAAAAGGCAATAGAGCCAGATAATGTTAATTTTCCAGAAGGCCTGAGCCTGAGTCTTGAAAAAATTGATAATAAACTGGTCTTTAATTTTGAAAGTAGAAAGGACATGAAAAAACTGATTGGAACAATTGACGAAGTACTAGAACATGTCCAAGTAGCACTAAAGGTGATTGAGTAATGCTAGATCCCAAAATTATCAAAGAAAAACCAGATATGATAAAAGAGATGCTCAAAGCAAGAGCAATGGAATTTGATCTGGAGGGACTAATAGAATCTGACCAAAAAAGACGAGAGTTCATTGCAAAGACAGATGAGTTTAGAAAAAAGAAAAACCAAATGGCATTAGAGATTTCTCAAAAAAAGAAAGCAGGGGGAGATGCAACTCCAATCATCAACGAGATGAAAAATGTCTCTGAAGAATTATCAAGGCAAGAAAAGCTACAACAAGAAAACGAGCAAAAATATTCAAGATTGGCACTAACTATTCCGAACCTAATTCACGAGTCAGTACCAATTGGAGCAGATGAGAGTTCTAACAAGGAAGTTAGAAGATGGGGAACAGTTCCAGAATTTGATTTTAAGATCAATGATCACATAGATATTTCTGAGAATCTGGATTTAGTGGATCTTGAAAGAGCGGCAAAGGTGGCAGGTGCTAGATTCTATTATTTGAAAAATGACCTTGTTAGATTAAACCAATCACTGATTCATTATGCCTTAGACTTTTTAGAAGAAAAAAACTATTCGCTGATCCAACCCCCATACATGATAAATAGAAAATCCATGGAAGGTGCAGTAATTGCAGATGATTTTGAGGAAGTGATCTACAAAGTAGAAGACGAGGATCTCTACATGATTGGCACTTCAGAGCATGCAATGGCAGCAATGCACTCAAATGAAATTATTGAAGGCAACGATTTGCCATTACGATATGCAGGTGTTAGTCCTTGTTTTAGAAAAGAAGCAGGTGCACATGGCAGAGATCAAAAGGGAATTTTCAGAGTTCATCAGTTTGACAAGATAGAACAGTTTGTCTTTACAAGACCTGAGGATTCATGGAGAGAACATGAAAGGATGTTATCTATTGCTGAAGAATTTTATCAAAAATTGGAAATTCCTCACAGAGTCATGCTGTTATCAAGTGGAGACATGGGGAAAATTTCTGCAAAAACATACGATATTGAAGCATGGATGGCAGGACAAAATGCGTACCGTGAAATTGTTTCATGTTCAAACTGCTTAGAATATCAGGCCAGGCGACTAAAAATAAGATACAGAGAAAAAACAAATGAAGACACACAATATTTGCATACACTAAACAGCACACTAATTGCAACATCAAGAATACTGGTTTCAATCATGGAAAATTTTCAAACAAATGACGGTCACATTAAGATCCCAAAAGTTTTGGAAAAATACATGGGCAAAGACATGATCTAGTCACATACCCTTATATTTTGGATTCAAAGGTCGATAATAATTGGCACGTAGAAAAGGTCGAGTAAAAGACAAGTGGAGAGAAAAACGCTGGATTACAGTAAATGCTCCAGATTCATTTAACAACGTACCAATTGCATATGTTCCAATTACTGATGACGAAAATGCATCAGGAAGAGTGATTGAAGTAACACTATACGATATCCTAAAAGGAGATCCATCACAACATCAATACAAAATTTACTTCCAATTAGACAAGGTAGATGGGGACAAAGCATCTACAATCTTTAAGAGATTTGAATATTCAAAAGAATTTTTGAGAAGCCTAGTTAGACGTGGTTCATCAAAAATCAATTTCATCATAGATGTCAAAACCAAAGACGGTTACATCTTTAGAATCAAAGTAATTGCCCTAACACACAGACAGTTAAACACCTCAAGAAAGCACGCATTAAGATTGATTGCAAGAGATGTTATTAACAACACGGTTCCTCAAATGACAATTGACCAATTTGTTCAGGCAACATGTTACAGCAAGATTAACTCAGACATCATGGCTGCATTTAAGAAAGTCATCAGAGTAAGACATGTCGGATTAGAAAAAGTAAAACTAATCAGAACTGCTGAGAAAGAAATAGCATTACTTGAAGCATAGAAGGTTTCTAATCACACTTTAGAATGGCTGAAAAGTTAGAAGCATCAATTAATGTAATTATTCATGCTACAGAAGATATCTCAAAATTCTTTGAAGCATTTAATGAAATGTTTGAGTTAGAAGATGAAGATTTTTCCATAGAGCACACCACAGGACATTTTGACAATCCAATCACAATACTAAATGCAAAACTGGTCAAAAAACAGGCAATTAAATTCATGGAGAAATTTATCAAAAACATCTCAAAAGAGCAACTCTCAATCATGATTAATGAAATTGAAGAAAGAACAGTTGATTCAAGATATAACATTAGATTTGACAAACAGGAATTTATCAAAGGCAAGATAGAATTCCAAGAAAAAGAAGCAATAAAACTAAAAATCCATACACCCATCTACAACAAAAAAAATACCATCAAGACATTTACAGAAATATTCCAACTTGCCAACTAGATTAAATAGGAATAAACGGCTATTGAAATTTGGGAATGAGGAGATAACAGCCGCTCCAGTCTGAGCTAACGCTTTGAAGACGCCGCGACGAACCGACCCCATTTTAGAATCGATCAGTTTAACATACTATTCACCAGATGTAAGCAAAGTATTATTTTAAATACGGATTAACGGCGGTTCCTATTGTGGCAGATTATGACGTTATAGTTGCTGGCGGAGGATTAGCTGGAACAATTACAGCTCAAGCAATCGCTCATTATTCTAATCAAAATTTGAAAATCCTATCAATTGACAGAAATCCAGAAATGTATCCAGGAAGAAAATCTCTGGGCGGATGGGTGTGTGGAGATGCTTGTTCAAAAGAAGCAGTGGACTACATGAGTGAGAGGATAAAGGTTCAGTGGGGCAGACCAGAAATCGAACATGATGTAAAAGGAGTGATGGCATTTTCTCCAGACAAAGAAACTGCAATTCCATTTGACGGTGCAGGATACATGCTCAATCGTCAAAAGCTTCCAGAGATTCAAAATGAAAGATGCAAAAAAATGGGAATCGAATTTGATTTTGAGATAAACCTCACAGGCTTAATTTATGATGGACAGCAAGTAGTTGGCGTTCAAGGAATCAACAACAAGACAAAAGAACCATACAAAAAGACTGCAAAAATTGTAATTGATGCAACAGGAGTAGCATCAATGCTTAGAAACGGCCTCAAAAACTCAACTAAGGTTGAGAGAAGAATAGACAGACGTGACTTGGAGTCAACTGGCAGATATATCATGTATTTTGACCAAGGAGAAAAAGATCTTTCAGAGTTTGATTCAGATTATTGCATTATTCATTTAGACCAAGATATTGCACCGGGAGGATATGGTTGGGTCTTTCCAAAAGCTGAAAATAAAGTAAACATAGGACTAGGAGTTGAAAAATCACTCTTAGAAAAAAGGAACAAGAGGCTTGGAAAGAAAGACAATGTTGAATCATTAATGAAAGAATATCTTAACAGAAACAAGGCAATCAAAAATGCACGATTGTCACAAGATCCTGAAGATATTCACAACAACTCCGGAATTTTCCAAGTTTCAGTTAGAAGACAAAATGATTGCATGGTATCAGGAGGGTACATGTTAGTTGGGGATTCTGCATGGATGCCAAAACCAATTGATGCAGGCGGGATTGGACCAGCACTAATTGCAGGAACAATTTTGGGAAATAATGTTGCTCAAGCAATTGAAGCAAATGATGTTTCAGAAGCAGGATTGTGGCAATACAATCTTGACTTTATCAAAGAGTATGGATACAAAACCGCAGGATTAGAATTGTTTAGAAGATTAGTTCAGCAAATGACAAATGAGCAGATCAGTTACGGAATGAAACACTTTTTGGGAAATCTAGACGTAGAGTCAATCAGTAAAGGAGAACATCCAGATTTTTCAGGACTAACAAAACTCGGGATGATTATTAGAGGTGCAATGAACAAAACAGTTGCAGACGGATTAAAATACACATCAAAAGAAAACCAATGGTTAGTAGAACACTATAACAACTATCCAAAAGATCCTTCAGGTTTTGATGAATGGAATAAGGCATTGCATCAACGACTAGATGCGGCATTTGCAAAAGTAGAAGCGTTTGGAAATTAGATCTAATATTAAATATCGAATATAGTAATCAAATCACATCTTGGACGAAGTTCAATATGTTGATTGGAATAATTCTATTCAGATTTTAAACAAGGCGTATGATTCTGGACTTTTTGTGTTAATTATTGGTCCAAAAGGTACTGGAAAGACATCATTAGTCAGAGAGTTTGCAAAAAGCAAGAGCATCAATCTAGACTCAATTAATTTCAGTCTAAGAACCAGAGAGAGCCACCTCATTGGAACAAAGACGCTGAGTGAAGGAACTGTAAGTTTTGATGAAGGGCTTTTGATCAAATCAATGAGAGAAGGCAACCTGCTTTACTTGGATGAAATCAATGCAGCAGAAGCTGATGTACTATTAAGATTAGATGAAGCACTAGACGATAGACGGCAGATTGCATTAAAGGAATCCACAGGAGAAATCGTCAGAGCAAAAGATAGTTGGTTTGTAGTTGCAACAATCAACCCATTAACACATAGCGGAACAAAAGAATTGCCACCACAGCTATTAAGCAGATTTCCAGTAAGAATTAGTTTAGAATACCCACCAGAAAATGTTGAATTAGAGATTGTAAAAAAATACGTCTCAGAGAAACATGAATCGGATTTAATTCAAGGGATAAAACTTGCAAATACTTTACGACAAGCAGCATCAGTTGAAGAGTTGTTTTATGCTCCAAGCCTAAGGGAAACTATTGCTTTTGGAAAGCTATTAGAAAATGATGTTTCACCCAAAGAAGCAGCAATGATTGTTTTTGGAAATGTATACACACAGTGGGGAAACATTGAATTTCAGAAGGTAAGTGACATCATTGCTTCTATGTTCGGTAATTAGATGCAGTCCTTTCAATTAAGAAATGAAACCCTAGTAGAAATAGCCACATTCTTAGTTAGAAGATGGTCACAAAAAGAAAACATCATTGTAGAATTTTCTGACAAGGTGGAAACAAGAACACGGTTAAAGGAAAACAAAGTCATTCTCGCACCTCTCGAAAAAAGAATAGGAGATGATTTTCAAAAGTACAGACAGTTTCGAACCTCGTTGTGGTATGAAGCAATGCGAATAAAATTTTGCAAAAAAATTCTAAGTAATGACCATGCATTTGGATTCATACTAAATACAATGGAGACTAGAAGAGTTGAACAACTAGGTAGAAGAATTTGGAAAGGAATGGATGAAGAAATTATTTTCAACTATTCGTTTATGCTTGTTGGAAGACCACAACTAAGCACGGTTTATGGAAAAGCCAGGATTGTTGAGGCATTTTATCAATATTTTATGTTTGGAGCAATAAAGGGAGAAATTCAATCAAGTAGTTTTGAGAGAATCAAAAAAGCTTCATTGTTTGCCAAAAAAGTAGTCGATGAGGCAATTGAAAAAAACTATGACACAGATTGGTTAGAAAAGAAGGTAAGTGAAATTATCAAAATACTAGACATTGACTCATTACTTACAATTCCAGTATCGCTTCCTTTTATGAAAGCAGGTATAGCAATGTCTGAAGAAGAACTACTCAAATTTCTTTCAGTGGTTTCAAGAAACAAAGAAGGTGATTTTGGAAAGACAGATCCAAATGCAATACTAAGTGGGGACAATATCTACAAAGAATACAAAGTATTGTTAGATGAAAACAAAAAAACAGATAACAAAGGATTAGCACCTGAAGCAATTGGTGTAAAGATCCCTGAAACAAAAAATGTAGATGAGACTACAATTTACGATCTCAGCTTAATAAACAATCTAAAAACAAAATTCAAAGAATGGAAATCAGGATGGAAAGAACAACATGTAAGAAGTGGAGAAGAATTTGATGAAGAAAGCTTCATCGAAGGACATGAGCCATTTTTTACAGATGTTAAAAAATCAATTAAAACAAGAATTGTAATATTATTGGATCATTCATCAAGTATTGCATCAGACGCACTGGAATACAAAAAAGCAACTCTGGCATTGTGTGAAGTTTTAGCATTTCTCAAAGTAAAGTTTGCAGTTTATGCATTTAGCACTGAGAACAGATCAGTCGTATGCTGGCAAATCAAACCAGACAATGTAAAATGGAATTATGTATCAGCAAAACGTCTTGCTCAGATTGTTGCAAATGGTTCAACACCACTAGCAGAGGTATATGACAAAATGTTTCCCATATTACAATCAAAAAGACCAGATGTTTTCTTAACTTTGACAGACGGAGAGCCCTCTGACCCAAATGCGGTAAGGACAATGACAAAGTCACTAAAGAGATTAGGAATAAAGATGGTCGCACTTGGACTAGGTCAGAATACCGTAAGGGCAACTACAATTGCAAATAATCTGAGACATCTAGGTTATGAAAAAACTTTGGCAGTTAGCCGCCTAAATGACATACCAAACAAAGTATTATCAATGCTAGAGCAGAGTTAAAGGTATAGTTCTAACTGTCCTAAGGTGTCAAAATGGGAAAATTCTAAATTATGTAAATTTGTGGTTAAATCATGTCTGAGAATGTAAGCGTAGATCAACAATTACTAAATAAATTTGAAGAAGAAATTTGGAGTAAAATTCCTCATGTACAGGAAATTAACGGAGAAAAAAAGATCGTAAATGAAACTCCTTTAGTGGACTTGACAGAAATTTTCAAAGAATGTGCCAAAAGCGAGTTCAAGGTGGATTTAGATGACAAAGATATCAGAGTATATGGCAAACTAGATTCCACATTACTAAGTGGTTCAATCAAAGCAAGAGCTGCTACACACATTATTCATGATGCAATAGTATCAGGAAAACTAAAAGGAGATCAGACAGTTATCGAAGCTACATCAGGCAATTTTGGAATTGCCCTAGGACAGTTGTCAAAACTTGGAGTCAACGTTGTTGCATTGGTTTCAAGAAAGTTGCAAGAGGGAGTTTTCAAAGAATTGAGAAATGAAAATATTCGAATTATGGATTTGGATATGGATATTTGTCCTGCACCGGGAATGGAAAACAAAGCAAAGGAACTAGAGGCAAAAGCAACTGCAGCAAATGTCAGATCACAGCTAGTAGAACTAGGATTTAATCCAGAAATTTATGATAAAAACATTGCACATATTGAAAGTCTTTTAGCAAAACAAGACATTATCAATTTAGCAAGATATCTTGCAGAAATTTATGATTTGTTCTGTCCAAAACAGTACGACAATGATTTGAATATTGAGGTGCACAGAGAAGTAACTGCAACAGAAATCGATCAACAACTTCACAAAAATGGCGAATCATTAGAAAATTATCAAGTAGTATGTTCGTTTGGAACAGGTGGGACATCTGGTGGTTTGAGTCAATACATCAATCAGAAATACGGGAAAAAGTCAGTCCATGTTGTTTTTCCTTCTGCAGGACAAGATGTTGCAGGAATCAGAACAAAGGCCAAGGCAACGGGACTAAAACTGTACAATCCAGACATTTACGCAGCAGAACACGAAATAGATTTTGAGAAAGCAAAATTTTTGCTAAAGTATTTCGTTGACAAAGGAATCGACATGGGTGAGAGTAGTGCATTAGAGCTTTATGCGATTTTGCAAAAAGTCAGTACCGAAAATAGTGGAAGATATGTTGCGATGATTTGTGATGGCATTGAAAAGTACAGGAAGAACTTTGAACAGATTTCAAAAGACAAACTTCCAATGAGAGTTTCATTAGAAGATGCCGCATCAGTGGCACAAGAATACGACAAGATTATTTGGGTTCATACTCAATATACTCCAAAAGAAGAAGGAATCGAAATGATTGCAAAGTCTTTAGGGGTTGACAAATCAAAAATTTCGATTCCAAAAGCAAGAACAGTCAATCAATTGTTATCCACTCAACAGATTCCAGAAGATTTCAAAAAAGAGTTTGATGGATCTAATGGAAAGTCATTGTTAGTATGCATGGCAGGAAATACATCACTAATGACTGCACAGGTGCTTGCCAGCAAAGGAATAACTACTCAAAGTTTGAATGGTGGAATTACAGATTTGCCTGAAGGTCGAGGTAAAAATCCTGGCGAGTATATACAAATAGCTAGGGAATAATATCTTGAAATGTCTTTCAGTTTCTCAACCCTTTGCTGAATTAATTATCACAGGAAAAAAAACAATAGAGTTGAGAAAGTGGAATACAAACTTCCGCGGAGAATTTTTAATTCACGCACCATTAAAAATAAGAAATGAGGATTGTAAGAGATTAAAAATTAATCACAAACCTGTAACTGGTGCAATAGTTGGAAAGGCAGAACTTTATGATGTAAAAAAATACAATTCAGAAAAAGAAGTAAAAGAAGATCAAAAATTCCATCTAGCATCAAAAAAATTCTACAACAGGGCATATGGATTTATGTTAAAGAAGCCAAAGATATTCAGGGTTCCAATTCCTTGGAAGGGGCAACTTGGTTTTTTTGAAGTTGATCTGCCAAAAACTGTTGTCAAAAGCAAAGAAATTGTTTCAGATATTATTGATGAAGAATATCGCTATCAATGGATTAATCACCACTAAAAATTAAAGTAAAAAGATATGACTAGTATATATAAAGGACTATTTAAAGCACTTTCATGCCTCAGACAAAGCCAATTGTAAGTGTTGAAAATGTTGTTGCATCTGCATCAGTAGATCAAAAAATAGACCTAAACGAAATTACAGAAAAATTTCCAGATACCGAATATCATCCAGAACAATTTCCAGGATTAGTTTTTAGACTAAACAATCCAAGAACTGCTACGTTAATTTTTAGAACCGGAAAAATGGTTTGTACTGGCGCAAAATCTGAAGAGATGGCAATCAAGGCAGTAAATACAGTAGTTCAAAAATTACGTAAAGGCAAAATCAAAATTAAAAATGATGCAGTCATAACAGTTCAAAATATTGTTGCTGCAATTAATTTAGGTGGAAAAATTCATCTTGAAAAAGCAGCCAGAACATTACCAAGAAGCATGTATGAGCCTGAACAGTTTCCGGGATTAATTCATAGAATGTTAGATCCAAAAACAGTCATTTTGTTATTTGCATCAGGCAAACTTGTTTGTACGGGTGCAAAAAAAGAGTCTGATGTATATCGTTCAGTTCACAATCTTCATGCGTTATTAGAAGAAAAGAATCTAATGATTTATGATCAATAGAACTTTTTAATCCAAAATATTTCTAGTTTACAAAATGTCTGAAAGATTTCAAAAAGAAATGATGAGACTAACTCCAGATAATGGATTTGATTTGGTATCCATTGACTACTTTTCAGATTCTGAAGGGCAATTGTATTTTGTGGAACATTTTGAAAAGTATCAGGATGCGCTTAATGCCAAAAAAGAACGTAAAAATCCAGAAGATTATTTTATTTTGTACAAGGGTCCAGGCGGTGAATTTCTATCACGTTAGAATCTATACCAAAACTTTACTAAATTTTACAAGAGATTTTATCATTTAGTAATCAAGAAAAACATTGTGAAAAATGAAACATCGGATTTAATCGATACATTTTATGATAAAGAAAATCCAACGGTACAAAAAAACAGTTCAGAGATTATTAGAAAAAGTCCCAAAGGCAAATACCGAATTTTTGACGAGGCAGAGTTTACGCGCGGTAGAGAAGTGTTAGGGGATTTAATTGTTCATGGAATGGTAGCCTCAGGAGGTACGGATATTGATTGGTTGATTGAGCACAATGGAGGATTTGTGATACTAGAATTCAAGGGATTTCACAATGACAAGATAAACATTCCAAAAGGTCAGATGATTGCATATGAAAAACTTCATGAAAAACTAAACCAGGTAACAAAATGTTATCTCTATGTAATTGGATGTGATGATATTGATTTTTCAAATCCTGATGCAACGGTTTGGGTTTTTGAGATGAGACAATGGAAAGAAGGCGGTATACCGAAGAACACAAGCGACATTTATGATGAAAATTTAGGAAAACAAAACAAATTCATTGTTTATAGAGAATACATGGAAGAAGTAAAAGTAGAAAAATTAAGAGACATCATAGATTCTCATTGGAAAGAATTTGAAAAATTTAAGATGTAAATGAGAATGGTTTTGATATTATTTCTGAATCATTTTCTGCCTTTAGTGTAAATGTACCCGACTTTTCCCATCCAGTACCCCCAGCAATTGCTAATGTAGAGTACCTTCCATCATTTTTTGTTTTAACTTGCTCAGACCATACTAGAATTCCATCCTGATTTTCTATTGTCAGATTTACATAATCAGATGATTTGGATACTCCACTAATTGAAATGATATCTTTTTTTTGGTATGAGTTTGAATCAGTATCTATTGAAAACGATAGATTGGTTGCAGACGAGGTTGGTTTTGCAACATCAGTTGTCGACACGGGTAGTTCAGAGGCTGCAACTCCAATTATTATTATTGCAACTAAAGCAGCTGCAACAATCCCCAACATCATCTTTTGGTTTTTTGGTTTTGTTACTTTGGGTTGTGTTTGTAGAATTTGCGGTTGTGGAATTTCAGTTGGTTTTGGAATAACAACATCAGGAGCGGATGGCTTTTCATCTTTCTCTTCAATTTTCTTCTCAAAAACTGGTTTTCGACCCAGGTGTTTTTCAGCTAGTTTTCTCACATAGTTTCTTTCATAGTTACTAACAACTTCATTATTTTCACATGCCCTAAGAATTTGTTTTAGGATTCGTTCATCTCCTTTCTCTTTATCCAATAATTCTTTTACATCATCAAATAAGGGGTCGGACATGGGTTTTACTCTCTAATTGATTATTTATGAAGTTACCTTGTTTAAAATTGCCTACAAACAGAGATTATGAAGAGAGTATTTTTTGAGCCTGAATAATTACAGTTCGAATATAGTCTTTTGCAGTAGAATCAGATACTCCCATTTGTTTGGCTCTAAGAAACAAGTCTTTTTCTTTAGGATTGCTCAAATAATATTTCAAGAGATAATTTAGCCGGTGGGATCTCTTTTCATCACTTTTCATAGATAGTCTTTTATCGATTTGCTAAAAAGCCAAGTGGATAATGATATAACCAGAAAAAAATACAGTGTATCATAAAATTTGTATAAAAACATATGATCTTTTTTAAATCATAGAGATTTAGGAATGAAAATGAAACGAATTGAGGCAACTATTCAAATCGATAAAACAGGTGCAGTTTCTGATGTACTCAAAGACATTGTTGGAGGGTTTACAATTCTCGAAGGAAACGGCAGAGGTTCTGGGGAAAGAAAAACCATGAGGGCAGGAAGAGGCACAGGGACTTTTATCGCAGAATTCAACAAAGTTGCAACAGTAACTACAATTGTAGATGACTCAAAGGTAGAACAAGTGATCACAGCAATATCAGATGCAGCATTTTCAGGGAAAGCGGGCGATGGAATAATTGTTATTTCTAGCGTTGACGACGCAGTAAACATTGCATCTAAAAAGAGAGGTAATGACGCCCTCTAATCATTTTATTTTCAGTAAAAGTATAATCATATGATTATCACCGTCCAATAATTTTAAAGCAAATTAGCATTGGATTTTGGAATATTGGCATTATTTTGGACATTTGTCTTTACGGCAGTATTGATCTATTTGAGTACAAATCTAGTCATGACTGTAGATAATCTTGATGGATGGTTAAGAGCACTATATTTTGCAGTATTAATTCCAGGGTATTCGTTGGTAATCTTCCAAGTTAGGATGTATTTCAAAAACAAATATGAGCCTGAAACCATGGAGTAAAAAGTTCTAAAATTATAAGGCAGGGTAAAAGGGAGAAAATATTGAAAGGTCTTTACTGGTTAATCTTGGGATTATCTGTCTGGTTTATTCCTACAATAGTTTTTGAGGTTGCATCAACATCAGGCTCAGATAAAACTGCTGAAGAGGCAGTGTCAGAGATTCCAAGAGAGTTAATCTACATTATTTTCCCAGTAGCATTAGCAATTATTCTCAAAGGAGTTCTTACAATTAGAAAAGAAAGAAAGGCTTCAAGAAAAGAAGAAAGCAAGAAGAAGAAATCAAAGAAAAAGTAAGCACAATGCTGCTGAGAGAAAAGAATTCCTCTCAGCAGGTATCACTTTGGGTGACATGTTTTTGAAGGGATAGGTCATTGTTGCAAAATAAGTATAAAAGCTAATAACCACACAAGAATCTGAAAATAATAAGAGGTATTATGTAAGAAAGATGGCAAAAAGCATGTCAGAAGAGCAAAAAGAAGTATTTTTCAAAGAAAAATTAGACGAGATATTCACGGAGAATGAAATAAGATTTGCAGGATTTATTGATCCTGATGGTAATTTGATTAAAGGAAAAATCAGAAAAGACATAATTCCATTTGAAAATGACGAAGAGCAGAGAAAAATATTCAGAGAGCTTGCAATACGGGTGGCTACCAGAGTAAAATTTGATTATTCCATGGGAAGAGTAAAGTATTCTGCATCTAGGAGAGAAAAATTGGTTATGATGAGTTTTCCTTTGAAAAAAGTCATTTTACTAATCACAGCAGAACCTAATGTGAATATTGATAGACTAGCATACAAGATAATTCAAATTCTTGGAAAAGAATGGAGTGAATTTTTTGGGAAATAGAAATCTATTCTTGTCCTTCTATTCCCATCAAAGTCAAAGTTGATCTAATTTTTGGAATTTTTCTTATTTTCCATGTAATTGTTTCACGTAACGTTTCAACTTGACTGGATTCTACTTTGGCCAATATATCATACGCACCAAAAGTTCCATGAACTTCGACTACGCCCTCAATTGATTTTAATTCAGAAATAACAGTTTCTTCTGAACCAAGCTCACAATTGATTAGAACATATGCAGTAGGCATCTAGAATTTCATCTCCAATTTCATAAAAAAAGTCTGTTTTTTAGATATATAAGACTAATCAACTTTTCTTTAAAAAAGTACAAGTTTAATGAATAATCAATTAACATGTGTAAAAGATAAAACGGGAAAACTAAATTTTTATCATTCAAGATTTGAGTGGCTCATAATCTCTTTTAATTCATCAAGATTTTTTGAAATGGAGATTTTTTCACGTAGTTTTTTTCCTCCAACCATTCCTTTAGTAAAACGAATTGCTTGTCCTTTGATGTTTGCAAATTTAATTTTGTAATTTTTTGTCAAATCAAGATAATCAAAGAAAGAGTCCAATCTATCTCTAGAAGTATATTCTTTGTAAGAACCAGTTTTTAGATAATCATTGATCTGTTCAAACAAAAACGGGTTTCCCATTGCACCACGTCCGATCATTACGTAATCACAACCTGTTTCATCAAGCATATTTTTTGCATCCTCAGGTGTTACAATATCACCATTTCCAACAATTGGAATATTAGAGATTTCTTTTAGTTCTTTAATCATCTCCCAATCTGAATGACCAGAATAACCTTGACTCACTGTTCTGGGATGAAGTGTTATCATCGATATTCCTTCATCTTCAGCAATTTGTCCAATTTCTTTGAAAAGGTATTTGCTAGCATTTGTGACACCAGAGCGAATTTTCAAAGTAACAGGTTTTTTGACAGCATTTTTTAGTGTTCTAAAAATTTCTCTAGTGAGATTTACTTCTTGTAATAATGCACCACCTGCCATCTGTTGAGTAATATGAGGTGCAGGGCAACCCATATTGTAATCTATGATATCAAAGAAGGGTTCAACAATTTTTGCGGCTTTTTCAAGCGATGTAATATCTGATCCAAATAACTGAACAGAGAGAGGTCTCTCATCTTCTGAAAATTCTATAAATTCCTGAATTGTTTTTTTATTTTCTTTTAACTGGTTTTCTTTTGCAATAATGCTATGGATGCTTGTAAATTCTGTAACAACTAATCCTGCACCCATCTTTTTACATTGTAATCGTAATGCAGGATCACTGACACCGGCCATAGGAGCAAGAAATGCTTTACTAGAGAAATTTGGCAGCATGACATAATTTCATAAATTGAATATATGTAGATTAATAGATTCTAGTTGTCAGGACAGCCGTCAGAATCTCTGTCTCCGTCATAATCTTCTGGATCTAGAGGACAAAGGTCTTCATCATTGATGATTCCATCTAGGTCATCATCGTGGACAAATCTTTGTTGTTCAGGGGCAATATCTGGGCAGCCGTCAGTATCCTTGTATTTGTTCCAAGTTTCTGGTTTAGTTGGGCATGAATCAACTGAGTCAGGATATCCATCACCGTCAGAATCAGGTCTTGTGGAATCAGTTGACTTGGCGCCGGCTACATCTGGGCAGCCGTCCCAATCCAAGTATCCGTTAAAGTTCTCTGGATCGTGAATACATTGATCTTTTCTGTCTTCAATTCCATCACCATCAGTGTCTGGGAATTGGTAGACAGTCATTTCATCAGATATTACATCTGGGCAGCCGTCAGAGTCTTGGAAGTAGTTGTATGTTTCTGGCCTAGTAGGGCATTGATCAACAGCGTCGGGAATGCCATCCATGTCGGTATCAACAAGAGACACAGATTTGTCAGGACAGCCGTCAGTGTCAAGATATCCATTGTATGTTTCTGGTTGAGTAGGACACAAGTCTAGGTTATCTACAATACCGTCAGCATCAGTGTCAGCTGTACGCTTGTTATCAAAGATAGTATCGGGACAGCCGTCTTCATCTTGGAATTTGTTATAAGTTTCACGTGCATATGGGCATTGATCAACATTGTCTCTTATTCCGTCATAGTCAGCATCACCAGTAGATTCAACTTCAATTGTATCTGGACAACCATCTTCATCTTGGAATTGGTTGTATCTTTCTCCAAGTGTAGGACATTGATCAATATCATCAGGAATGCCATCATAATCAGTATCAATTAATCCTGCAGATTTTACACCAACAGTTTCTGGACAGCCGTCAGTGTCAAGATATCCATTAAAGTTCTCAGGTTCTGTAACACATGCATCCCATCTGTCCTCTATTCCATCACCGTCAGTATCTGGGAATTGGAATGAAGAAAGTTCTGATGTTGTAGAGTCAGGACAGCCGTCTTTGTCTTCAAAGTTGTTATATGTTTCAGGCTCTAGCGGACATGAATCTAGATCATCTATTATTCCATCTCTGTCAGAATCATTTCCAACAGGAGATTTGTCTGGGCAACCATCAGAGTCTTTGAATCCATTGTATGTTTCTGGTTGGTTTGGACACAAGTCTAGATTATCTACAATACCATCTCCGTCAGTGTCCATGGTTAATTTTTTATCAGAAATCGAATCGGGACAGCCGTCTTCATCTTGGAATTTGTTATAAGTTTCTTTATTGTATGGACACATATCATTAACATTAAGAATACCATCACCATCAGTGTCGCCTGAAATCTTGTAGTCTATTACATCAGGGCAACCGTCTTCATCTTGGAATTTGTTAAAGTTCTCTCGTTCATTAGGACATTGATCAACATCATCAGGAATTGAGTCATAATCAGAGTCAATCAATCCATCGGATTTTACTCCTGCAATTTCTGGGCAACCGTCCCAATCCAAGTATCCGTTAAAATTCTCAGGCTCTAGTGGACATGCATCCCATCTGTCTTGTATTCCATCGCCGTCAGTGTCTGGGAATGTGTAGCCTATACCATCATCGGCAATAGAGTCAGCACATCCATCATCATCTTGGAATCGGTTGTACACTTCAGGGATTTCGGGACAAGCATCTAAATTATCAGATATGCCATCGCGGTCAGTATCTCTTAGTGAATAAGCATCATCAGGGCAACCGTCCTTATCATCTACACCATTGAATGTTTCTGGTTGGTTTGGACACGAGTCCAGATTATCTATAAAGCCATCCCCGTCAGAATCAGGCAAACCAGCACCTGTCCCAGGTACAATATCTGGACAACCGTCCTCATCTTGGAATTTGTTGTATCTTTCTTTTACAGTAGGACAATCATCGACGTGGTCCTCAATTCCATCATAATCAGCATCATACCACGGTACAAAGTCTGCAGGACAGCCGTCTATGTTATTTCCATACTCTGGATCATAGTCTTCTTTTAGATGAGGGCATTTGTCAACATCATTTGGAACACCGTCACCGTCATTATCATTTACCTGAGCATAAACCCCACTTGGAAACATGCCAATGGTGGCGGTAAGTAAAAGCAAGAAACCCAAAAGGTAGTATTTTTTCATTCTCCCCGACTCCCGATATTATCAAGTATTTATTAAGTCTCGCGTTAAAATTATCTTTCTATGAAATAATGAATTTGAGATTATGGATCAGGACAACCGTCAGAATCTCTGTCTCCGTCATAATCTTCAGGATCTTTTGGACAAAGGTCTTCATCATTGATGATTCCATCTAGGTCATCATCGTGGACAAATCTTTGTTGTTCAGGGGCAATATCAGGACATCCATCATAGTCAAGATATTTGTTCCAAGTTTCTGGCTTAGTTGGACATTGGTCAACTACATCTGGATATCCATCACCGTCAGCGTCATATCTAGCAGGAGTAGTTGATTCAGCACCTTCTACATCAGGACAACCATCCCAATCCAAGTATCCGTTAAAGTTCTCAGGTTCATAGACACATGCATCTTTTCTGTCTTCAATTCCATCACCGTCAGCGTCTGGGAATTGATAGGAACTAACATCACTTGAAACTGAATCTGGACAACCGTCAAGGTCTTCAAAGTTGTTATAGGTTTCAGGCTCTAGTGGACATGCATCTAGATCATCTATTATTCCGTCTCGATCAGAATCACGATTTGATGAGAATTTATCAGGACAACCGTCTTTGTCTTGGAATCCATTAAATGTCTCAGGTTGAGTTGGACAAGAATCTATTTGATCAGGAATTCCATCACCATCAGTGTCAGCATATTGTTTGTTATCAGCTACAAAGTCAGGGCAACCGTCCCAATCCAAGTACATGTTGTATGTTTCTTTGACATATGGACATTGATCAAGGTTATCTGCGATGCCATCTTTGTCAAAATCTCCAACAGATTCCAAATCTAATGAATCAGGACAGCCATCTTCATCTTGGAATTTGTTATAGCGTTCAGCAACAGTTGGGCATTGATCTTTATCATCAGGAATACCATCATGATCAGTATCAAGAATTTGCAATGATTGTGCACCCATAACTTCTGGGCAGCCATCAGTGTCAAGATATCCGTTAAAGTTCTCAGGCTCTAGTGGACATGCATCCCATCTGTCCTCTATTCCATCACCGTCAGTGTCTGGGAATTGAAATGCAACCAAGTCAGACAATGTAGAGTCCGGGCAACCGTCAAGATCTTCAAAGTTGTTATAGGTTTCAGGCTCTAGCGGACATGCATCAATATTATCAGCAATTCCATCTCTGTCAGTATCTAAAGAGTAAAGTGGTTTATCCGGGCAACCATCAGAGTCCATGTATCCATTGTATGTTTCTGGTTGGTTTGGACACAAGTCTAAATTATCAAGAATACCATCGCCGTCAGTGTCAGCTGCAACTATATTGTCAGCCACATAATCAGGGCAACCGTCAAGATCTTTGAATTTATTATAAGTTTCAGGATTAAATGGGCATAAATCATCTTCGTCACCTATTCCATCACCATCAATATCTCCTGTGAATTTAAAATCAAGTTCATCAGGGCAGCCATCTTCATCTTGGAATTTGTTATAATTTTCTCTGTCTTCAGGACATGCATCTAAAGAATCAGGAATGCCATCATAATCAGTATCAATGATTTGTATTGATTGTGCACCGGGAGTTTCGGGGCAACCGTCCCAATCCAAGTATCCGTTAAAATTCTCAGGCTCTAGTGGACATGCATCCCATCTGTCTTGTATTCCATCGCCGTCAGTGTCTGGGAATGTGTAGCCTATACCATCATCGGCAATAGAGTCAGCACATCCATCATCATCTTGGAATCGGTTGTACACTTCAGGGATTTCGGGACAAGCATCTAAATTATCAGATATGCCATCGCGGTCAGTATCTCTTAGTGAATAAGCATCATCAGGGCAACCGTCCTTATCATCTACACCATTGAATGTTTCTGGTTGGTTTGGACAGTTATCAATAAAATCAGTAATTCCATCACCATCAGTGTCTGGATAGCCGGTAGGTCCACCATCAGGTGCAATGTCAGGGCAACCGTCCTCATCTTGGAATTTGTTGTATCTTTCTTTTACAGTAGGACAATCATCAACGTGGTCCTCAACTCCATCGTAATCAGCATCATACCACGGTACAAAGTCTGCAGGACAGCCGTCTATGTTATTTCCATACTCTGGATCATAGTCTTCTTTTAGATGAGGGCATTGATCAACATCATTTGGAACACCGTCACCGTCATTATCATTTACCTGAGCATAAACCCCACTTGGAAACATGCCAATGGTGGCGGTAAGTAAAAGCAAGAAACCCAAAAAGTAGTATTTTTTCATTTTAATGACTCCTATGGGTCAGGACAGCCGTCTTTGTCTCTGTCTCCGTCATAATCCTCAGGTTCTAGAGGACACAAATCATTATCATTAATTATGCCATCCAAGTCTGCATCATGTTTGTATCTTGATTGTTCTGGTGCAATATCGGGGCAGCCGTCTTCATCTTGGTATTTGTTCCAAGTTTCTTTTTCATCATTACATGCATCAATTTCATCAGTTATACCATCACCGTCAGAATCTACCCTCATGTTTCCAGTAGGAACAGTATCTGGACAACCATCGTAATCTACATATCTATTCCAAATTTCTTGTTGTGTTGGACACATATCCATTACATCTGGAACACCATCGCCGTCAGAATCAGGTTGTGTGACTTGGCTGTCGGGACAACCGTCAGTGTCTTCAAATCCGTTGTAAGTTTCTGGAACTAGTGGGCATTGGTCTTTAACATCATCTATTCCATCATTGTCAGAATCAACAACAAATGATTTGCTAACTGTATCAGGACAACCGTCTTCATCTTGGAATTTATTGTAAGTTTCTGGAGACATTGGACATGCATCAATCAAGTCTGGAATTCCGTCTCTGTCACGGTCATTTCTTGGAATATAATTATCAGGACAACCGTCATGATCTAAAATTCCATTATAAGTTTCAGCTCGCGTTGGACAATGATCTACAAAGTCGTTAATACCATCACCGTCAGAATCAGGTGCTCCTTTATTATCAAATAATGCATCTGGGCAACCATCAGTGTCTTCAAACATATTGTAAGTTTCTGGAACTAATGGGCATTGGTCTTTGGAATCAGGAATTCCGTCATTATCAGTATCTACATCAGTCAAATAGGGTGGGAAGTCTGGACAACCATCATCATCTTCAAATCCATTGTATCGTTCTCTCTCAAGTAAACATTGATCAATTGAATCAGGAATTCCGTCTTGATCAGTATCTAATTCATCAGCAACATCAGGACAACCATCATGATCCATGTATCTGTTCCATGTTTCAGCAGATGTAGGACACTGATCCAATGAATCTCTAATTCCATCACCGTCAGTGTCTAGCACAGCAATGTCTGGACAACCATCAGAATCCATGTATCCATTTATTGTTTCAGGTTCTAATGGACATTTATCTTGTAAATCAAAAATTCCATCACCATCATAATCCATGGTGTTTAATCCAGCAACACTGTCAGGACAACCATCCAAGTCTTGGAATCCATTGTAAGTTTCAGCAACTAAAGGACATTGATCATGTATATCAGGAATTCCGTCTCTGTCTCTATCAGTTGTAGAATCATTATCAGGACAACCATCTCTGTCAAATAATCCGTTAAATGTTTCTGGTTGATTTGGACACAAATCATTATAATCATTTATGCCATCACCATCAGTGTCAGGACTTTGTTTGTTTGAAGAAACAGAGTCTGGACAACCATCATCATCTTTGAATTGATTGTAAGTTTCTTTTACATCTGGACATTGATCAATTGAATCAGGAATTCCGTCTCTGTCTGTGTCTTTATCACTTGAGTAAGGAGGAATATCTGGACAACCATCATCATCTTCAAATCCATTGTATCTTTCTGGTTCTAGTGGACATGCATCATTTGCATCCATGATTCTATCTTTGTCTGCATCATTTAATACTCCAGAGAAAGAAGGTGCAGAGTCTGGACAACCATCATAATCAGAAAATCTGTTAAAGGTTTCTGGCTGGTCAGGACATATATCAAATCTATCAGCTATGCCATCACCATCTCTATCACTAAAGTCAACATCTAATGTTGCATCAGGGCAACCATCAGTATCTAAGTAACCATTAAAAATTTCGGGTTCGAAAGGACAAAGGTCAATTTTGTCTTGAATTCCATCATTATCAGAATCAACAAAAGCTTCATCAGTTACAGAATCTGGGCAACCATCCAAGTCTTGGAATCTATTATAAGTTTCAGCGTTTAATGGACAACTGTCAGCTGCATCTGGAATGCCATCTCTGTCTCTGTCTGCAGAACCATAAGTGTCTGGACAGCCGTCAGTATCTAAAACCCCGTTAAATGTTTCTGGTTGATTTGGACATTTATCTACCAAGTCAACAAAACCGTCACCATCAGAATCAGGTAATCCGCCTGGGCCTCCATCAGGAGCAATATCAGGGCAACCATCCAAGTCTTGGAATCTATTGTATTTTTCTCTTAGACTAGGACATAAATCAACATGGTCTTCAATTCCATCATAATCCTCATCATACCATGGAACAAAGTTTGATGGGCAACCATCTAATGCACCCTCATTATCTTCTTGAAGGTTTGGACAACTATCAACCTCATCAGGAATACCATCTTTGTCTAAGTCATGCTCAGCAAATGCTGGATTGATAGGAATACTAGTTAATACAGATACAAGTAAGAATAGGAATCCGAGAAGGTATTTAGGGTTCAATACTAATTTTTCCTTGAGGATCCAGTTATTAAACCTCACTCTAAAATCGGGAAAAATTAGTTGAAGATTTAGGAAAAATTTCCATGTCAGACAAAAATCACGATCAATTTAAGTAAACCAGAACGGATTTTCACCACATGAGTTGTTCTGGTGAGATAGTAGGAAATGACGATCAGTTGATTCAGATCAGGCCAGCTATTTCAGAGCAACTAAAAAAAGCAAAATACGGAGTTGCAGATCACTCTACAGTAGAATTATGTCATTGGACAAAGAAATCCTTCAAGCATGAAGGAAGTTGTTACAAACACAAGTTCTATGGAATATCTACTCACAGATGCATGGAGTTTTCCCCTGCAGGAATGCATTGTGAAAATAGATGTGTGTATTGTTGGAGACCAATGGAGTTTTATGATTCATTAAAAATGGAACCTGAGCATGTATCTGAGCCAGAAGAAATTTTGAAAAAACTAATGCAAGAAAGAAAGAAACTGATCATGGGATACTATGGAGATTCCAGAAATGATAAAGAAAGACTAGACGAGTCATTGTTGCCAAGTCACTACGCAATTTCTCTTTCAGGAGAACCAACTATGTATCCAAAGCTTCCAGAGATGATAAAATATCTAAAATCATTGAAGGAAACTAAATCAATTTTTCTTGTAACAAATGGTCAAGAACCAGACATGATTGAGAGATTAAAAAAGGAAGATGCGCTGCCGACTCAGCTTTATCTTTCAACTAATGCATCAGACTATGAATCATTTCAGAGAATTAACAAACCAAAGTATGATGATTCATGGCAAAGATGGAACAAAACTCTTGAAATGTTAAAGGATTTAGATACTAGAACAGTTCTTCGAATAACTTTGATCAGAGACTATAATGATCAAAAAGAAATGATACCATCTTTTGTTTCAATGTTTGAAAAAGCAAGCCCTCACTTTATTGAAATTAAATCATATATGCATATTGGTCGCTCTACAAATAGATTAGAGTATTCAAATATGCTCGAGATGGATGAGGTCAGAGAGTTTGCAAGGGGTATTACAAAAAATAGTAACATGTTTTCTATAATGGATGAAAGTTTTGTTTCACGAATCGTAGTATTACAAAACAAACAGAGAAACATCGAGAGATTTATTTCTGCATACGCAGATACCAATTAGCAAATTTTTTTAGCGCTTTGAATCTATGAGACAGTTCATTTTTGTTAGATATTTCAGCAAATGTTTTAGATTTTGAATTTGGAATAAAAATTGGATCATATCCCCATCCTTTTCCTTTTTGTTTTTTTGAGATTTTACCACAGATTTCTGCTTTGAATGATTTTGAAAAAACATTATTTTTGAATGAGATCATAGAAACAAATTTTGCGTTGCGATTATTTTTTACAAGGTTCAAGATACCAGAATTTCCAATTGTTTTGAATACATAAGAAGAATAGGGGCCGGGGAATCCATCAAGAGAAGTTATGTAAAGTCCATCATCTTCTACAATCACAGGTTTTTTTAGTTGTGAGAATGCTTGTTCTGCTTTTTTTGATGCAATTTTTTGGAGGGAGTCAGATTGTATTTCTTCAAGTTCAGATTTATAGAATCCAATCTGTATTTCAAATGAATTCAAAATTTTCTTGGCTTCTAAAAATTTGTGCTTGTTAGAAGATACAAAATAAAGATCAAACGACTGTTGCATATCTACCTCTACCTTCAATTTCAGATACAAGATTTGAGATTTTTTGAAATTTGGTTGATCCTACAACAGATTTGTATCCTGTTTGAAAATTTTTCCACGAAGACTGCATGATTTTTGCGTGAGCGCTGTTCAGAATTTCTTTAATCAGCCTCAAATCTACTGCATGATCTTCTAATTTGATAGTTTTTTGAGATAAACCAAAGTCAATCACATAGATTTTTTTGTTGTAGAGAATAAAATTAGAAGTGGTCAGATCACCATGCATTATTCCGTTCTTATGCATGGTCCCAACTAATTTTCCAATTTCTTTTGATGCCTGAATAATCTTTGAAGGGGATAAGTCATGTACTGGTTTTCCAGGAATTTCTTGCATGATGATTTCAGATTTTTTAAGATCTACATAATACACAATAGGTGAGGGAATGCCAAAAAATTTTACTTCAGAAAGAGTTTGAGATTCTTTGATTGTTCTGTGTCTTCTTATTTTAGAATCCAATATTGGATTTCTATAGTCTTTAGGTTTTCTAATCTTTAGAATTGCATTAGAACTATTCCAGTTTGTAAGAAAAATATCAGCTTCAGCACCTTTCTTTAAGAGTTTCAACAAAGTTACTGTACTTCATTATAATTTAGAAGTTTATCCTTAGCAATTAGTTTGAAAAATGCATTAAAATTATAACCTAAAGATTATTCGTATATAGAATGGAAGAAGGAGAAAAGAGACTAAAACAAGAAGATTGTAATGAAGATAAGTTAGGTCCAGGAATTCTGACCCTAACAAATAAGAGATTAGCTTTTGATAAAACACAAGCTAGAATGATGGATTTTTCAAAACAGTTTGGAGATACAGTTCTGGACATATCGTTAGGCAACGTAACAAAAGTTTGGAAAGAAGGGATGTTAATGAAAAAAGTTTGTTTTACTGCAAAGACAGATGAAGGTGAAGAAACTCACAAATTTGGTGTTTTTAATACAAAAGATTGGCTAAAAGATATCGAAGCAGCAATAGAAGACTTCAAAAATTAATAATCAATTTTTACTGAATCTAATCTCCAAGATTGAGTAACAAAAGTATTTTCTAATGAAATGCCTTTTTTTACTTGAGATTCCAACAATCCTGTCCAACAGATTTGACTTCCACAGTCACCGGCATATTTCAAAGGCACAACAAAAAATTTTGCATTATGCCTTTTACAAACATTTTGCAACATATCAGATAATCTTTTGTTTGCAGCTACGCCGCCTACTACCATCAACTCTTTCTTTTGTGTAAATGATAATGCACGTTCAACTGCTTCACTAATCATTGCAAAAGCTGTTTCTTGTAAAGAAAAGCATGCATCAGCCTTACTTTTAGATGAGATAGATTTTGTTGCAGATAAAAGACCAGAAAATGAAACGTCATTTCCTTTTACTGAGTATGGAAGTGTAACATAATTTGTAGTAGAAGAGGCTAGTTGTTCAATGTTTTTTCCGCATGGTGATGCAAATCCAATTGAACGTCCGAATTGATCTAAAAGTTGTCCAAGTGTAATGTCTAGCGTTTCACCAAAAACTCGCCATTGTTTGTTAAGAAATGCAAGAAGCATTGTATGGCCACCAGATACTAAAAGTACCAATGGGTTTTGAGCTCCAGTCAAAAGCTTCCCTAATTCAATATGTCCTAAAGCATGATTTACAGGATAAATTGGGATTTTGTAGTATGAAGCCAAAGAACGCGCAACTACTGCACCAACTCTAAGACAAGGACCAAGTCCAGGTCCTGCTGCATATGATACAATATCAAGATCTTTTATTGTAATATCTGCCTCAGCAAGACATTCAGACAATACAGTAGAGCTATTTTCAATATGATGTCTTGATGCCTCTCTAGGATGAATTCCCTCACCTTCTGGGGGTCGGTATATTTTTCTCACATCAGATAGAATTTTGCCTTTTTTGCCTTTTTTTTCTAATACAGCACATGAAAATGTGTGAGCAGTGCTCTCAACACCAAGACCTAGCATATCATCCCCTGCTTAATGTTGAAACTATTTTGATCACATCGCCATTTTTTAGTTTATGATCACCACCAATTCTCTGTTTTGTTTTACAATCAATTGCATGTAAAAACCCCTTTGCAATGTCTGCGTGAATTAAACCTGCCAAATCTTTTGCAGTAGAACCATCAGGTAATAATTTTGCATCAGGTAAAACATCACCATCCTTGTTTGTTAATTTTGATTCATCCTCAACAGGATACACTACAATAAAGTTTAGGGATTCAAAAACAGCAGTGTTTAAAATTTTTTGAATTCCAGTTGATTGGATTTTTGAGAATATGTTTTTGACGACATCTAGTGCTTTTTGTTGTGGAGGTGGAATTTCTTTTCCATCTACAATTGAAAATCCTTCATCGCCTGGTTTGTAGTTAATAATACCTGCCTTTGTTGCCTTGCGTAAAAGTAGTTCTGTTTCAGCACTACACGGAATTACAGTGTCAGGAATTTGCTTTATAATTTCCAAATCCTTACAAAGATCAGCCTTGTTTGCTGCAACAATAATTGGTTTTGTGTTTTTTCTTAATTCCTTTACAAAAGTCAAAATATCATCATCGCTCCATTCTTTAGGGTTTTTAGAGATCAACCCTAGTTTTTGTAAAACTTCTTGAACTTGAAAATCTTTTACGCCCAAACCAGTAAATCTTTTTGCAATTCCATCAGTTAGTTTTGCTCGTTTCTGATCTATCTCTCTTGTTAATTTGTCCCATTCTCTTTTTAGAATATCAACAAACCATTGATCAAATTCTTCTTGAACAAATTTTACATCTTCAAGAGGGTCATGAGAGCCAATAGGGACAGGTTGGCCTTGAATGTCAGTAGTTCCAGCAATATCTACCACATGAATTAAAACTTCGGCTTGTCTTGCATCATCTAAAAATTGGTTACCTAATCCCTTTCCTTCATGAGCTCCCGGTACAAGACCGGCAACATCAATTAGTTTTATTGGAATAAACCTAGTGCCATTTGAACACAATTCATTTTTGTGTTCAATTTCAAAATGTTTGCATGCACATTCGGATTTGACATAAGCAACTCCTACATTGGGTTCAATCGTTGTGAAAGGAAAGTTTCCTGTAGGAACTGGAGTTTCAGTTGCTGCAGAAAAGAAAGTAGATTTTCCAACATTTGCTTTTCCAAGTAAACCTATTTGCAATACACACAAAAATTCTATTGTACATATTAGTATTGCAGAATTTATTTAATTCAACAAGTCTGGAATTATGTATGATATTTGTGATTACAGGGAATCCAGGAGTAGGAAAACATACCATTACCAATGAGATTTCAGATCAATTGAATTTGCCCATATTAGACATTAACGAGATTGCAAAAAATGCAGGTTTGTTTGAATCAGATGGAGATACTTTTGATGTAGATGTAGATAAACTACAAACCGTTATGATGCAAAAAACATCAGATTCATGTTTAATAGTTGGTCATTTAGCTCCCTATGTTTTAGAACCTGAAAAAATCGATAAAGTGATAGTTCTGCGAAGAAACCCATATGATTTGTTTAACATCTACGAACAAAGAGGGTACTCTCAAGAAAAAGCACAGGAAAATGCTGGAAGCGAGGTTTTAGGAGTAATAGCGTTTGACTCCATGGAAAAATTTGGTGACAAAGTATTTCAGATAAACATCACAGGAAAAACAATCCAAGAAATTTCAAAAAGAGTTCTAAATATTTTGAATAACAGAAAAGATACTTCTGACAATGTTGATTGGTTAGAAATCATGACAAACAAGGAAGATTTGAAAAAGTTTTTTGCTTATTGATTAAATAAAGCTCCAAATTTTAGATAGTAACTTGTTTGAAATTCTTAAAACGGACTTGGCTGGCAGAATTGGTGTTTTAGAAACAAACCATGGAAAAATTGAAACTCCAGCATATGTTCCAGTCATCCATCCAGTAAAACAAACAGTACCTTCAAAAAAAATCAAAGAGATTGGTTTTGATTTGGTTATTACTAATGCATACATTACTAGAAACAATTACGGTGAAGATGCAATTCAGAAGGGAATTCACAAAATTATTGATTTTGATGGAGCAATCATGACAGATTCTGGAGGATACCAAGTATTAGAGTACGGGGATGTTCAAGTATCACCACCTGAAATGGCAAATTTTGAAAAAGGAATAATGACAGATTTTGCAATTCCATTAGACAAGCCAACAGGGTATGGATTACCAAGAAAAAAAGCAGACGCATATGTTAAACATACATTACAAGTTTCAAAAGAAACTCTGCAAAACAGTGCAGACAATGGACAAATTTGGATTGGGCCAATTCAAGGAGGCGAACATTTTGATCTTGTTGGAAAATCAACTAAAAGTCTAGTCGATATTGGATTCAAAATGCTTGCATTAGGTAGCCCTGTTGAATTTATGGAGTCTTATGAGTACAAGTTATTAGCACAGATGATTGTTGCTGCAAAAAAACAAATGCCACATTCAATTCCATTACACCTTTTTGGCGCAGGCCATCCCCTGACAATTCCTTTTGCTGTAGCACTTGGATGTGATACATTTGATTCAGCATCATACATGCTTTATGCTAAACAAGAGCGTTACATTACAGAAGACGGTACGAGATACCTAAAGGACATTTCAGTATTTCCATGTAATTGCGAGGTATGTTCAAAGTACACACCCAGTGAATTAAAGCAATTAGAATACAAAGTAAAAGTAAATGAAATTGCATTGCATAATCTTCATGCAATAAAGATTGAAGTGGACAAAGTAAAGCAGGCAATTTTTGAGGGCAGGCTATGGGAATATGTTCTAAAAAAAGCACGTGCCCACCCAAAACTGTTTGAAATGATTGAGGTGTTAACAGAAAATACAGATTTTTTATCAAAATCAACTCCAAAATTTAAAGAAAGAGCAATTTTTCTTTTTGACAAAGTTGATCAGTTTCGACCTGAAGTTCAAGCATATCACAACATTGTTAGAAAATTCAAAACAAAGAAAAAGACACTGTTAATCATAAAAGAAACAAAGACAAAACCGGCTTACCTATCTCAACAATATTTGTCAATGAAGAAAAAAATAAAGGATGTGGAATCATCTCAGATTTGTCAATACAATCCGCATTTAGGATTAATCCCATTAGAGATTTCAGATATTTTTCCAGCTGCACATCATGAAACTGCAAGGCTTGAGTTTAACCCAAAAAAGTTTACAGAGTTTGAAATTACATGGAAGAAGTTTTTTGACAACAACAAATTCACAGAAGTGCATTATGACAAGAGTGATCAATTTCTAAAACATTTCATCAAATCAATTCCAAAAGGCATCAAGAAAAAATCACTTGTTTAATTAAAAATAAGAAAAAAGTGTGTGCTTAAGATACAGCTTATAGAGCTGCGTCTTCTGCCCAACCTTTGATGAAGACACCATTTTTGTGAAGAGGAACTGGTTGTCCAGCAGTGTAATTCATTGGTCTCATCCAAAAGATTGATTTTGTTGGGCATACACCGATGCATGCACCATCAGAAATACATCTTTCTGGGTAGAAAACAAATGCTTTACCTCTCTTCCAGCCTTCAACAGGTTTAACTCTAAGGACATCAGGACCAAGAGAAGTACAGATTTCTACACATAGTGCACATCCGATACATCTTTGTTCATCGATGTCTGGAAGTATTGCTATTGGCATTACAACTTAATCATCGCTTGGTGACTATTTAAACCATGATTGAAATTCATAACAGGGTTATGAAATTGATCGTCAAAAAAAATGTGCGCAGAATCTAGATGACAAATATTTTAAAAAACAAAAAGATAACGTGATTTACACGTTTATTTTCTCATTGCGTCTATTTGACCGGAGGTTACCCAGTCAAGTAATTCAGCTGAAGTTGGATTAAGGTCTGCTTTCTGATTCATCAGATTGTTTACCCAAATCCAGTTAATTTGGTTAAGAAGTGGTTTGTTTGCTTCGTCACCTGCACGTGTTTTAGCGACGACGCTTTGATCTTGTTGATTTAACCATTCTTGGAAGCTTCTTCCCATGTGGATCGGATCTTAGCTTACACTAATTAAAGCTTTTGTAGATTCTTTAGGAGACATAATGATCGGATCGACAGTTAAGAAGGTTTTAACGTTGATAAAAATGCAATCTATTCCTTGGATGTAAAAGTTTTAGGAGCGGCAAATGAGGTAGGTCGTTCTGGATTTCTAGTAAACTGCGGAGGGACTAACCTTCTCTTAGATTATGGAGTATTATTTGGAAAAAGAGGCACCCCACCAGGATATCCAGTTCATGTAAAACCTAAAGATTTGGATGCCATAATCATCACTCATGCTCATCTAGATCACTCAGGAAATGTGCCATCTCTTTTTGTCAGTGGAAGCACAGATGTTTATGCTACACCTCCAACCTTTGATTTGTCAAAATTATTGATTGAAGATATGTTAAAAATTGAAAAAAATGCCCATCCATTTGACATACCAGAATTAAACAACATGATGAGAAACGCCAAAGAGATTGGATATAGACAAAAAATAACAAAAGGAAATGCCTCATTTGAGTTCAGAGAATCAGGACATGTGATAGGAGGAAGTACAGTACTTGTTGAGTCAGAAAAAAAACGTCTTTTCTATACAGGAGACATTAAAATTCACGGTTCAAGAATGTTACGTGAAGCAGATTTAGATGTAGGAGATATTGATTTGTTAATAACGGAGAGTACGTATTCTCAGACAGAGCAAATACCAAGAAAAGAATCTGAAAAACAGCTTTTAGAGTTTGCAAATGAAGTAATGGATAGAAAAGGAACATTGTTTATCCCATCATTTTCAGTTGAGCGTTCTCAAGAAATTGCTTGTATTTTAAGAAATGCAAATTTCAAACATAGAATCATTATGGACGGAATGGCACTAAAAGTAAATGAAATTATGTTTAGACATCCAAATTATCTAAGAGATCCTAAAGTTTTTGCAGATGCAATAAACAGCGCATTATCAATTAGAGAGCATGGAGAAAGAAAACGTGCAATGGAAGAGCCTTGCGTTGTAATATCACCAGCTGGAATGCTGGTTGGCGGAAATGCAGTGTATTATTTGCAACAACTAGCTTTTGACGATAAAAATGGAATTGCACTTGTATCATATCAAGGTGAGGGAACGCCTGGAAGAAAATTACTAGAAACTGGCAAAGTATCTTCAAGGGGCAAAGATCTTAATGTATTAGCAGAGGTAAAACAGTTTGAATTTTCAGGACATTCTGACAGAAATGAACTCTTTGAGTTGATTAAAAAGATCAAAGGAAATCCCAAAGTTTTGACTGTTCATGGAGATGCAGAATCGTGTGACAAATTTGCCCAAGAAATTCATGAGAAATTTGGCCTTGAAGCATATGCTCCAGCGGTAAATGAGACAATTTCTGTCTAAGATGATCGATTACAATAAGATCAATTTAGAAAATACAATTAACAGCGGTCAAGTTTTTCTTTGGAAGAAATACGATGGTTTGTGGTACGGAGTAAATGGACAAGATATTCTAGAGATTAACAAATATGGAAAAATAAAGTCATATCAGAATTACAGATTAGATTTTTTAAGAAAAAGGGACAACATGAAGAAAATCATTCAAAGCATTTCCAAAGATAAAATCATTAAAAATGCAATAAAAAAATACCTAGGACTACGAGTTTTAAGACAAGATCCATTTCAATGTTTTATCTCATTTATTGCATCATCAAACTCAAACATTCAGAAGATTAGAAACAGCCTTGAAAACTTGTCAATAAAACTAGGGGAAAAAATTGAGTTTGATAAAAAAGAGTTTTTCTTGTTCCCAGATTCAAAAACCATAGCAAATTCAACTTTGGAAGAAATAAAAAATTGTGGTTTGGGATATAGATCCAAATTTGTTATTAATGCAGCAAAAATGATTGAGAGTGGCATAATTGACTTTGATTATTTAAAAAAATGCGACTATTATGAGGCAAAAAAAAATATTTTGCAAGTACCGGGAATTGGAAATAAAGTTGCAGATTGTATTTTGCTTTTTTCTTTAGAAAAATTTGATGCGTTTCCATTAGATAGATGGATGTTTAGAATTTTACAGAAATATTATAGTGAAAAATTCAATACAAAAACAAAATCAATAACAGATAAACAGTATACATTATTGCATGAAAAGATAATTGATTATTTTGGTCCATATGCAGGATATGCTCAGCAGTTTCTCTTCAAAATGGAAAGAGAGAATTATCAGAAAAACTGGTTGTAAACCCTTAAAATGGTAATTAATTTCCAGATTCTTGGGCCTATAGCTCAGCATGGATAGAGTGTTGGACTTCTAATCCAATGGTCAAGGGATCGAAGCCCTTTGGGCCCACTTAACAAATTATTTATTCTCAACAAGACAGGTGGTACACGTGAAAGACATTGAATTTTCCTTAGAGCCAAAAGAGATTCATCCAAAATCAGAGATCAAAGGGATAATTACTGTTTCATACCCAGGAAGATATGACGGAGTCGTAATCAATACACAGATTTTAGATTCAAATGAACATATTATTTACAAGTCTTCTAATGGAAAGAAAATATCACAAAATGTTTCGAGGTTATTTATCAACAAGGACACAATGCCCGAAAACAAGGCAGAGTTTACTGCTACAATTGATTTTGAACCAAAGCAGGAACACGAAGTAAAGTTTAGAGCATCAATTATTGAACAACATAAAGAAATCGAAAGTCAGATAATTTTTGCAAAATATTCCAGTTAGAATCGGGCCTTAGTTACAGTAACTGTTCCAGTCATCCAGGGATGAGGACTGCAATGATATGCAACTTCTTGTTCTTCAGTAAAGAGAAATTCGTATGTCTCTCCAGGTTTTACAACTCCGGGGGAACCAAAGTCTCCGCTGTACGAGTCTTCATGTCTGTGATCTGGGGTTACAGTGTGAGGAGTTTCATCGCTGTTTGTCCATATTACATGATTATCAATGGATAGTTGAACATTTACCAGTTTAGGAACAAAGTTGTCTTGTTGCTCAGGATTGGCTGAACCAGGAATCATATCAATAATCATTTCCTCAACAGGGTGCAAAACATGTTCATCAACTGATGGTTTTGCAAGAGACTCTGGAAGATAGTACGAAGTGTAAAAAACCACGCTTGCAGATAGTGCTACAATAATTGCAATAACTCCAATGCCATATGCATGACTAGAAGTCGGTGCACTCATCGATTCTACTAGGTCTTTGGAGAACTTATAAAGCTTGTTTGGTTTTATGGTTTGTTTAGATCTGATGCACCAATGTCAGGACTGTTTGTTCCTGAACCCAATTCTGCTTGAGTTTTTGGAGTCTGGACTTCTGGAGCAATCGCTTTTGGTTTTTCACCAGATGCTTCTCCTTCTGGGATTTTTCCTGGTTCTGGAACAGTCTCTTCTTGTGCAATTTCTTTTGGCTTTTCATCTGGTATTGGAATTGGAGGTGGTGGTGGAGCATTTTTTGCTTCATTCATACCATACCTGTAGATATGGAAAAATGCTGCAAACACAATTAGAATCAATCCAATAAAGAATAGAGAAATATTCTTCATTCCAGTCAAGGCTGCATTATATGCAGCGATGTTTAGGAATACTTGGAACGCTAACAATGCAACAAGCAGCCAATTAATCCATTTTTGAGATAGGTTAATTGTTGCGACTTTGTTTGGTCCCTTTTCCTTGGCTAATTTTGCTTTTCTTTCGGATTCTTTTGCAAGTTTAATCATCATGTATGTGAATCCAAATCCTAGAGGAACCATCAATATCATTACTGAATACAAGAATACAGGATCAATTACCAAACGCTCTACTAGTGACAGTGTAGTATCTGCAGGAATATAGAATCCCCAGTAGGTTGTAACCATTACTTGGGCCAATCCAGTAATTCCAAATGCAGTGATTATAGGACGATCTTTCCAAGAGAATTTCTTGTATCTATCAATAAACGGCGTTAGCATAATTGCAGCTATGAATATTCCAGGCCACAAGACGCCTGTTACAAACTTGTCATACTGGGTTCTCAAAAATGCATAGATTCCAGTCAAGTACCATTCAGGCACTGTAATTCCAGGTGGCACAGTAGGCTCAAACTTGAAGCCCATATCAATTGGGAAAACACCACCAGTAATCAAAATAGCACCGCCGATTGCCATAACCATTGGCACATCAAACACAAGGAATCTTGGAAAGTGCACTGCCATTAATCCAAGCATCACCAATGGTAAAAGGAAAACATGCTGAGCATAAAATCTCAAAACAAAGTCTGAGAATCCCGCACCAAACATCGCATCACGCATTGTAGGCCCAATAACAGGAATAGATGTGGTCAACGACGCTGCAATACTAATTGCAAGTTCTGCACGTTCACTAAAAATAATATCATAACCAGTAAATGCTTCAAGAATTGTTACGGTCCCTAAAATAACACCAGTTGCCCAAAGAATCTCATTTCTAATTTTGTATCTTCCACTAAAGTATTGATAATACATGTGAAGTACAGCTAAAAGAACCATAGCATTAGAACCATGGTAGTGAATGTTTCTAATATGAAAACCAAATGGAACTTCGTCGTTGATAAACTGAACACTGTCCCAAGCTCTATCCAACATAGGTTGATAGTAAAACATCAAGAGAGCTCCTGAAATTCCCAAGATGACAAATACAACAAATGTTAGCATTCCTAAAAATCCAAACGGACTTACAAAACGTGCAGGAAATGAAAACTTGATTGCAGTAAAAATTGTTCTGTCTAATCCATCCCATAACCAGTAAAAGAACGCTACTGCGCCAGTTCTTCTCTCAAGCGAAGCGGCCATATCCAATCACTCCATTATCATTTACACCCCAAACAGGTGGCAATACCCACAAGAAACCATCAGAGTCAGCTTCAAAATCTAATTTTGGCAAAGTGTTAGAAGGTGCGGCTTGCAAGGATGCAGGTCCAATGTATGCAGTCCCAGTTCTTGGGTCATAAACACTTCCATGACAAGGACATTCACCTCTCTTCTTTGTTTCTTCAGGCCAATATTTCCATAAACACCAAAGATGAAGACACACCATACTAAATGCTCTAAAAGCTGTTACATCTTGTGCTGATCCACCATATTCTTCAGGTAGTCGAATAAATTGCCATTTTCGAAAAGCTTCTGTATCAAGTGCAGGATCACCGGTACTTGGATAAGTAATTACTTCAGAATGGTTAAGTGGAAATGTTTTGACGTTTGCCTGAGTCCCATCAGGTAAAATTACAGGTACTTTTTCAAGTGATGCTTGAGATGGGTTTGGCATAAAATTTCCAAATGGAACAAATGGAGCAAATGCTAAGCCTGTACCTGCAGCTCCCATCAATTTAAGAAAATCCCTTCTGGATAATCCGCCAGACTTTTGGGTCCCCTGCTCTGACATTCAGCTGTCGTACTCGCCAAATTGCTTATAAACCTTGTTCAATCAATTTGATGGTTTTTGTCTGAGGACATAAAAGATGACAATTCCGATCGCAATTCCAATAACCAATCCAAGTGCAATACCAACTACAAAGTTATCTGGCATCTCTTGAGATGTAAACTCAGATGCATCTGGAGTTTTTTCTGAAATTGTTTTAGAATCAGATACATTATTCGAGGTTTTTGTATCTATTTTTTCGTCATTGTTTGTAAAGTTAGGAATTAGAACAGATGGAGGTTTGGCATCAATGTGATAATCTTCAAATGAGATATTTGAAAACCTTGCTGCAATGTTTATTGGCTCTGTCGTACTGTTTCCTCCAAATAGAGTAGAGTGGGTTAAAAGAGAATAAGTTCCAGTTTGATTAATTGGTACAAAGAGAACTGTAGAGGTATCATCCTTATTTTTTACTGGGAAAAATCCACCACCCTGACTAAACAGTGAATTGCCCAACCAATCAAGTGATGGCCATCCAAGAAAATGGCCAAAAACACCAGAGGGCATGTTAGTTTGAACAATTTTTCCTTTGGGATCCATTACAAATACTGCAAGATTAGTATCAGGATGTTCCCAAGATAATTCAATTGAGGCTGAGCTTATTGAATCATCAACAACATCAAAATAATATTGTCTCCAATCACCTGCCATGTACCTATTAACCATATCAAAAGCACCTTTTGTGTATCCAGTTCCAAAAAGTATATTGTCACTTTGTTTTCCAGAAATCAATACAGGAGAATCTTTTTGAATTTCTTTTTTAATCACATAAGAAACAGGTGCATGCACACTATGATTTTCTGATTCAAATGTAATAAATCCCTGATAGACGCCAGTTTCTAAATTATTTGAGGGGACTAAGTTAACACTAATTTCTACAGAATCATTTGCAGGCACTGTAACTTCTTTTCTATCTAACCATATTTCAGACCAAGTATTTTTTTCATAATAACTTGCAGACAAAGTAAAATCCATAGAAGTTGAATTTTGTTTTGTCTCCCCTTGCCAATAGGAATATCTTTGAGGTACGGGATAAACTCCAACAACTGGAATGCCATCAAATTTTTCAACAGGATCAGAAACTCTTAATTCCTGAACAGTTCCCCAAGAACCTCCCCTGTTAACCATTGAAATTTCATCATTGTCAATTTTGGTATTGTTGTTGTTATCTATCCAATCATAAAGATACAACGATGAGATTTTTAGATCATTTGCATAGACATCATCTGTTTTATTCATAAAATTATCAAATGGGAAATTTACATTTAAGATCAGCAAAGAGGATTCTTTAGGAATTAATTTTTCATCAAACAGATCTGCCATAACCTCTGATGTTTTAACATCAGAAAGTTTGACGTAGTTTGGCAAATATACATCAGGTTTTCCTTCAGAAGGATAGTCTTTTGTGATTGCAGTAGTACTGTCAACAGAATATTTTTTGATTAATGACACTAGCTCAGGTTTAATTGTTATCTGTATTGGAGAATCAGAAGGATTTTCAATAGTAAAAGTTGTAGATGACGAGTCTCCAGGCAATAACTGTCCTGCAAACCAGCTTGTCATAGGCATTGATTTTGTTGGAAGTGAAAATTTTTCAAAGCCTAGTTTTGTAGAGTTAAAATTTTGAATTGCAGGCTCCATTACTTTTTTGATATTTTCATATGATTGATCGTTATGTACAATAAAATACCCTTTTTCGCCATTTACAAATTTGATAGCATTTTCAATATTTGCAAGTCCAGCCCCTTGGGTGAAAGGATCATTTTCTAAATCATTTGCGCTAGACATTAAGATGTTTTTTATCATAAAGGGATCATATTCTTTTGAATGCTTTTGTAATTCCTCCATTATAATGGCAGTACTTCCTGAAACAAGTGGTGCTGCCATACTTGTTCCACCAAACAATGAAAAAGACTCGGACTTTGAATCTTTTTCAGTTTTTATCACATTAGAAGGAACAAAGCCGTGTGCACCAATGCTCATCAAATCAGGTTTAGGATCTCCGATAATTCCAGGACCCCTACTTGAAAAATCTACAACATGATTATAATGAATTGTAGAATTTCCAAATCTGGGCTGGTCTTTGAATGGACCATACCCTACATAGACATTATTTGTTGTAGCTCCAACAGAAATTCCAAATGGGGATGCATTTGGCAATCCAATAGTTCCATAACCATGTCCAGAATTTCCGGCACTAGAAATTATTGTAATTCCAGGATAATCATCATCAAGAGAATGCGGAGTTGACAGCATTGAGAGAATAATTGACAGAACATCTAATCCAGGGGGAGATTCAAATGAAGGAAAATTCGACACTCCCCAACTATTAGATATGATATCGGCTTTGGGAACTCCAGAAAATTCCCAGTTTGTAGAATTGTTTTCAAATCCAGCAACCCACAACCATGAATAAACAGTATCGCCAAACCATAATGCCTTTACAGGGATAATTTTTGCATCAGGTGCTACTCCTTTGATAGTAAATTTTTCTGTGTTATTGTAAATATCATATGTCTCAATACCTCTAGATGTAATTGATGCTGCACTGGATGTTCCATGTCCCATAAAATCAGTCATCAATCCAAAATATTGTCCCTTAGGATCAATTGGTTGTAACAAGGTTCCATTTGTTGCCTTTAGTTTATCATCTACGTTGATTGTGTGATTACCAATCACACCGTAAACATCCAAAACTTTGGCACCAATTGTTCCTGCACTATAATCGTCTTTTCCGTCACCATTTGAGTCATAAACAAGAAACTCTTTTCCACTTCCCAGTACAATTGGTTTTTCATCAGTAAAATCAAAATCATAATCTGGTTTTTCACCAGATTTTAGATCAAATCGAGTATAATCCTCCCAGGAAGTGCTAAGATCAGGGATTATTGTATCGTACTTTCCTGCAATTGTTGAATCAACTAAGAGAACAGGAACCACCTGAAGCCTTGCAAGAGATCCTTGAAGTGCACCTTGATAAATTACACCCAAATGATAGTTTCCACTTTTTGATTTGATATAGTCTCGATTGTTTTGGCCAATTTTCATATCATTTGCCAATGTCCCATTAAAAACTACAGAATTTCCAACTTGTGGGAAAAATGAATTGTAGATTGGAATGTTTGTCCCTTTTCCATCATTTGTCAAATCAAGAAAAACGCCTTTTTTAGAAACATATACTGAAGAAGTATAGTTTTCAGGAATTGGTTTTGAGTAATTGCGAATTATTTCATCATCATCAATGAACGCAAAAAATGTTGCATTGGTTAGAATTATTCCCTGGCCATCAGGATCAAGCATTATGGGGTGATTTTTTTCATCACGTGCCAAAGAGTGTTGAATGTCAGGGTTTGAAAAGTCGACTCCCGTATCCACTATAGCAATTTTTACTCCTTTTCCCGTAGCATTGTATTTTGATTCTGCAACATCTGAACCAGTAATCAAGCCAATTCTTGAGGCATCAGAGATTTCATTTGAAGTATGAAAGTCTAATTGAAAGTCCTCAATTACATTTACACCTTGTAAGATAAGATCAGATGCAATGTTTTTTTCTAACACCATAACATAAAAGAATCCATTTTCAGAATTTATTCCATAAAGTGAGTTTTGTTTGAGATAGTCTACATCATCATAATTTGCTCCAAAAACAATGTATCTTTTGAAATTATTTTCTTGATAGAAATCTGAATCAACATGTAAAATTCCAGAGTTAAAAATATCAGATTTTTTTTCTACAGTATCAAAATGTAGATCACCATAGTACCCATATGAATTTGCAGATACTGAAGACAGAAGAATAATACAAAAAAAGATAGCCACCTTGGGCATTATGACAATTTTTGTCATTTGTGTTTATTATAACTATCTTCTTCTAGCAAGAATTGCTATTTGTAGTGCAACAATTATTCCAATAGATGCGACAATGGGAAAGAATAGAGAGTTTAGCTGTGATGATGCCTCTTCAATGTTTGTTACAGATGAGGAAATTGATGTTGTACTTTTTTCAATATTTGTGCTAGCACTTTCCAGAGTCGTTCCAAATCCTTCAATTTCAGATTTTAGCACTTCAAGTTCTTGTGATGTTTCATCTAAGATTGAGTTTAATTCAAGTATTTGGTTTGAGATTCCACGAATGTCTTGAGTCATTACAGTGGTAGCTACAGAGCCATGAGAGATTGTTCCCTGACTGAATGCAACAACATGAAAGACATATGTTCCTTCTTCAGTAGGAGTGTAATCAGTAAAGTACAATCCTTGGTGTAGTGTTGAGAATGCATTTGTTAATGTCTGAACTTTTCCTGATGGCAAGTGAACATGTGTGGTTTCTAAAAGTTTACGTGGATCATCGCCAATCAAGAGACCGTCACTGGTTGTTTGGACAAAAACTCTGATTGGTTGATTAATTGCAGCCGTTTCTGGTGCAAAGACAAGTGTGTTTACGTGACGCTCAACTGGCACATCAACTAGTTCTGTGGTTGATGTAAATTTTACATCTAGTTTTTGTGACAGTCCTTGTTCAGTACTGATAATTTCAACAGTGTATGTTCCAAATGGGAATGTGGTTGATGATTTTGGCCATGTAAGTACCACATGCTCAAAGGTACCATCCTCATCTGCAGTAATTTGATCAAATTTTGCAATTGTTTCATCTGGTGCAAATAATCTGATAATGATGTTTTCATTTGGAAGGCCTTTGCCATAAACAAACAAGGGTTGGTTCTCAGAATAGACTTTGCTGTTTGAAAACAATTCCAAAGTTTCAGAAAAAGAGTTTGGAATTTGCAATACTAAAACAAATAACAAAAACGAAAGTAATAATTTTTTTTTCAATTTATTTTACAACAGAACTTCTCCTAGATATTGCTTCTGGAAAAATTGTCTACAACTTACGTTAAGTCAGGATTCAAAAAAAGAAAAAAGGATAGTGTGAATTTGTCTAGTCTTAATTGACAGTTACAGTTGTTGAAACTGGTGGTGATAGAGCCGTTGGATTATCTACTGATTCCCATACAAATGCTGTTGCAGTGTATGTGCCTGGGGCAGTTGGAATCCATGATAATGCTGGGCTGAATGATTGACCAGGAGATAGTGAACCTGTAATCCATGCTAGTGAAACTGTTACACCGTTTCCATCCTGAATCTGTACCAAGTATGCAAATGCTTGCTCTCTATCCTGACCATTTGCTAAGTCGGCGCTGATTTGTACCTGTTGGTCTACGCTAACAGAGTCTAAGCTGTTACCGAAGGCATCAACAGTTCTCAAGTTTGCAGCTGGTGCTCTCTCGAGAGGAGGTACAACAGTACCGATTAGTGAAGTGGCAGTAATATCAAGTTCATCTGCAGTTGTGTATGGATCAGGTAGTGTATTGTCCTCATATTCTGCAGTGACAGTGTCACCTTCTGCGACTCTGAGTCTGTGACCGGAAGATTCGTCAGTAGTTGTGAAGAACACAGTACCTTCGAAGATTCCAGTTGCCTCATTAGTCTCAGTTACAGTAAGGTCAATACCTCCGGAATCGGAGTCAGACCACACATCGACATTGAAGTTGTCGACTGATTCTGGATTTAAGTTCATGTCTGGGTCAATTACTCTTACAACACCTGTTCCGCTAGCTGGATAGCTTGCTTCAAGCCACTGAACTTCACCGATGTTCCATCTGATGAGTGCTGAGCCGACTACTGTTTCATCCTCTGAGAATTCAAAGGATACAGTAATACCGTCATCATCATCTGCTGGTAAGAGTCCATCAGTTGGACCGCTACCAGATGGGTCACGGGATACTACATCATTACCATTTGTACCAGTTGTGGTATCGCCATCAGCATCATGTGTGAATCCAGTAAGGATAACCTCACCAGTAAAGATGCCTGTGTCAGTACCAGTTTCAACTAATTTGTAGTTGTTTAGTTTCTGTCCTCTGGTTGAGACCTTGATTGGATCAAGATCAGTGTTACCGATTTCATCAACTAAGTCACTATCAAAGTTGTGGTCTGGTGCAACGATAGTAATGTATACTTTATCAGTCCATGTGTAAACTTTTTGGTCAAGCTCAACAGTTGCTCCGAAGTTAGAAGTGTAGATTGTCAAGTTGACATCTTCATCTTCGTCACCTACATAGTCAGATCCAGATGGACCCCAGTCAGTATACTCGAGGATAATTTCTTCTCCTCTTTCTAACTTGTCACCGCCTAATTCTTCAGGGATTTCGATGACAATCTGGAAGATACCAGTACTCTCACCTGTTTCTCTGAAGTTAAGTGGTTCTGGGTCAAATGCTGCTCCTTCGCCATCAGCGTCACCCATGGTAACGGTTGCGGCATCAGAGTCCCATTCAATCAAGTCCAAGTCATAAGTCTCAGCCTGGTCATTGTCCAGATCAAGGTCTGGCTCAATGAGGGTCAAGATCATATCAGATCCGATAATGTATACGGATTTGTCAGATTGTAATACACCGTTTCTAAGATCAAATGTAGCAGAGTCTGTAACAGTATTGACATCACCTGATGCATCGGCTGGATCAGTGTATTCTACTTGGAGAATATCTCCTTGTAGGATACAGAAGTCACCAGTTGATGCGGTTTCGTCAAATCTGTTCAAAACACCAGTACCTGTGGTACCATCAAGTGCAACATAGTTGTCCGTATCTGGACATGTTGAAGATGCTGGACCGTCAGTGTATCTGATGAGTACGTCAGCTTCGAATATTCCTGCATCTGGTGCAATTTCGACCATTGGGCCAAATTGTCTGATACTGGTACCTGGAGTTGCATTGTCGCCATCGACGTCAATGACACCATTTACCTTTGCTGGACCACCAGCATAACCGAGTACGACTGTTGAAGAACCTCTGATAACAGAGATTTTAACAGGTCCGACTCCATCAGCTGTGTTTTCAGCAATTTCATCTTCACCACTTGCGGATACATCAAAGTCTGGGTCGTTAACTCTAACGTGTATAGTAAGTCCGCCCTTGTTCAAGAATTCACCTGCATCCAAACCAGCAGTGTTACCGGAAATACCAGTTCCACCCATACCGGATTGATGGATTGGGAATAATGAACGCTCAGTTGTACCTGAGGTTGGAACAGTTGTAGCATTGGCATCATATCTAGCTGGTACACCAAATGGTACTGGATAGACAGTTCTGTCAAGGCTTACTGAACCTGTGTTAGCGCGGATTCCTGCTGAATCTCCTACTTCGATGGTTTCACCAGATGCGTCTCTAAAGTCAACATAGTTAACTTCAATGTCGAGACCGGTTGCAGATTCTGGTGCTGTTGCACCTGATCTACACCACTGGGAAGGAATTTGGAAGTCACCTATGAATACACCAGATTCTGGTGCTGTTTCAATAAGTGAGAATCCAGTACTTGCAAGACCGTCATCAATACCAGATGGTACTGTACAGCCGGCGTGAGTACCGGTCCAAAGTTGATCATCGAATGTGACATCTAGTAATCTACCAAGGTTTTCACCGTTGGAGAGTAAATAGCTGGCAGAAGCTTCGCCGACTACGTCAACTAAAACTCCAGTGTCAACTGTTGTATAGATATCAATGAGATCAGAGTCTACGTTAAGATCTGCGTCTTCTAGTGTAATTGTAACTGTGTCAGCAGTCTTGTAAGTATCGAGATCGAAGGAGACAATACCAGAGTGAGCTGGTGCTTCTTGTTGGTCAGCTACTTGTGTAGATACACCATCTGCGCCCAAGTCAAGATAGTTGACTCTTGGTGATTCTTCATCATCCAAGTCTTCAATTACGATGAAAGTTGGATCATCGGCAATTGTTCTAAGGCCAGCGTATAGATCTGCATCAAGTATGTTTAGCTGATTAATCATGGTGTATTCCAAGCTACCTTCGAAGGTACTTGTGTTATCACCAGTTTCCTCGACTTCAATTCTGATTAATTGGTTAGCGATTCTTTCATCTTTTTCCAATCCATCATTTAGGAAGCCAAAGGAGAAGAAGTCTGCTGCGATTGCATCCTCAGCGTTTGGAGCAGCACCAGTTGTTGCAATAATTGCAAGTCCAATTTGATCGGTTTGATTCAAAGTTTGGATATAATCAATGGTGTTGTTCGTTAACTGAGTGAGTGACTGTTGTGAAACACCATCAGCAATTTGGTATGCAAATGTTGTTGGTGTCAATGTACCGTTAGCACCGATGATTGCAGTTCCTACTGTATTGTTAAGTAAGAATACATCATATGGTCCAGTGGAGCTTAGGCTTCTAACATCTAAGTTAAGGAAGCTAAATCCATTGAGTGCGGTTCTATTAAGTACGGTGTCTTGCAAATCGTCTGCATCTGTTCCTAAGTCGAATGCGATTCCATCAACTGAGGTTGTACTACTTGAGTTTAACATTGCTCTCTGGCTGAATTTTTGTACAGTCAATGTTGCATTGGCTGCAGCTGCTACACCTGGAGATGTAACAGTTGTTGCATTAGTAATTGCAGCAGTAGCATTGTCAAAGTAGACAGCAGTAGCTACAGTGCTAGACTCTGTACCTGCTTCACCAAGTGAGAATGGATCACCAGTTTGAAGTGCTGGGATCAATTTTACATTTGGATCATTCAAGTCAAGGTCTTCATCTGCTCTACTGTTTCTGTTTGCATCACCATCAACGACAACTACTGGAATCTCTTCACCAGAGTTCCATTCATTATCTGTTGGTTGGATGTCAACAGAACCAAAGCTGTGGCCTACAAGAATAGTATAAGAGTCCTCATTGTATGTGATAGATGCTGAGGTTCCCCTCTTTGCATCATCAGTGATTACAAGTGCAGATGTATCTGATTCATCATATGTACCAAATACACCGCTGTTTGGACCCTGTTCTGTAATTGTAATTGGTACAGTACCATTCAATACCAAGTTAGAGCCTGCACCCCAGCTAAGTGGGTTTTGTGCATTATTAACATTGTTCAATTCAAGTACGGTATCGCCGTTATCCTGTAAGGTAGCGACGTATCCTTTACCTTGAACATCTGGATTGAATGACATTATACAATTATCCTCACACATCAAGTCACCTAATGTTGCTGTTAATGCAGTAGAAGCTGTACTTGTATTTGTGGTAGTGTTACCTACTGCGAGTCCGTTCTCATCGAATACTTGGTAGTTTGTAGTTAGTGTACCTACTGTACCAAATGTCCAAGAGTCTTCGTCAGTTGGGTCAACGTTCAACCACAAATCAGTGACAGTTGCATGTACTTCTGCGCCTTGTGGATAGACAGCTCTGTCTAAACTTACTGATGCAAAGTTATCAACAGTATCAAAAGTAAGTGTTGTTGTTTGAACACCACCACCTTTGTTGTACTGTACGACAACGTTACCAGTTGGGTTTAGGTTATAGAGTTGTACAAATGGCCAAACACCATTACCTGGTGCAAGTCCGATTTGACCTCTATCCACATTTGCTGCTGTACCTGCATTTGGATCTTTTGCTTCTCTTACAACATTGTTTGTTCCGTTAAGTGAGTAAGTAACACTACTACAGTCTGCTGCTGCATCTGTAAGTACTGTTGCTGGGTTTGTACCGTTGATACCTGCTGATCCGATATGTGATGGTATTGCAACGCCAGAGGTCTCACTTAGTGAGAAACCAATAACGCTATCTGCCGTACCTGCGGAACAAAATGTACCAAAGTCTAAACCTTCACCTGCTGCGGAAACTGTTGAATCTGCAATTTCAGCCATGTTTCTGTCGGCAAAGTAGCCATACCAGTTACCGTCTACTGCTTGAACCATTCTCAGGATCTTACCGTTTACTGTAACGTCTGGCTCACCTTTTGCCTCATCGGTGTCATTAATGTCTGAGTCAATTACAACGACCTCAATTACTTGAGGTCCTGACATGTAGTTATCAAACTGTGAGTTTTCTGCGGAAACAAATAGGTTAGCGTTGGCTGCATGTGCTGCTGGCATAAAGCCTGGTGCAGCAATTGTCATACCGCCTGCTAACATAATTGTCATTAATGTAAGACTAGTTATTTTACGTCCTAATTCGTTGTTCATGTTATTGACCTTTTTCTTGAAAATTTGTATTTAAGGCTAATGGACGATTTGTCCACAAATGGGGCGATTCTTGCGATTATTTTACGCCTAGGGTGATTTTGGTGTAATTTTTTGATCGCTTGTTGTAATTTTTACATTTTTAATGTGATTTTGCTTCCTTGTGATGTAAATTTATGCCATTTTTAATAAGATTTGCTAATAATTTCATCGTTTTTTCCTGTTTTGGAATAATTGATCTGTGTAGAAACCGTGATAATTGCCCGGTTTTGGTAAGAATCATTGAAGATTCTCATTACTGGCGGTGCAGGGTTTATTGGAAAACATCTGACAGAATACTTTGTCAAAGATCACGAGGTCTTGATATATGACAATCTATCTAATAGCACAGAAAAAGATGCTGAATTTCTTGCTGCAAAGGGCGCAAAGTTTTGCAAGGGCGATGTTTTGGACTGTGAGAAATTATTTGAGTTTTGTAAAGCCGATGTTGTGATTCATCTGGCAGCGCTGTCTGATGTTGCAGAATCTGTCAAAAATCCAGAGGAGACAAGAAAGGTAAATGTTGATGGCACGCAAAATGTTTTGGATTGCTGTGTAAAAAACAAGGTAAAAAAAATAATCTTTGCATCATCAGCTGCGGTGTATGGAGATTGCAAAAACCTTCCAATAAGAGAAGACAGTTTGATGCAGCCACTGTCACCATATGGTCAAAGCAAGCTTGATGCTGAGAAAATTATTGAAAATACGTGTAGAGAAAATAAAATCAGTTATGTGATTTTACGATTGTTTAACATTTATGGCAAGGGCCAAAATGAAAGTTATGCAGGAGTAATCACAAAGTTTATGCAAAATATTTTGGAGGAAAAACCAGTTGTAATTTATGGAGATGGTACACAGACGCGTGACTTTGTTTCAATACATGATGTTGTTGATGCATTTGATTGTGCAATAATATCAGACAAGAATGGAGTATACAACATTGCAAGCGGAATACAAATTTCAATAAATGATTTAGCTCAAATAATGTTTGAAAAGTTTGACAACCAGAAAATAATCTACAAGCCAAAACAAAAAGGGGACATACAAAACAGTGTTGCAGACATTTCATTGGCCAAAGAGAAGTTAGGATTTGTTGCAAAAAGAAAACTAGAAGATGAGATATCTAGTATCTATCACGAATAAGATTTGCCATTGAAAACAAAATCACAGCAGTAACGCAAAGTATTGCGCCAAGCAAAAACAACACGACTGAAGCTAAAAGGGAGCCGTAAAACACAGTTTGCTCGTTAAGATATGCATCCAAAAATATCCCGCCCATTGCAATTCCTGCAATGACAAGAAAAATTCCAGGAACTCCATAAAATTGCAGAGGGTGTTTTATTGAGACATATTTGATTGTGTTTGCAAGAACCGAGATACCATGTGGTACTGCATGCTGTTCTGAGGTATCGCCATCATAAGATACTGTGATTGGCACCTCAGCTAGTGACAGCCCTTTGTTTGAGATTTTCAACAGTATCTCAGTGGATACTGACATCCCTTCTTCTGTTGGATGAATAGCATCGATTGCATCTTTAGAATATGCCCTAAATCCTGACTGAGAGTCGGAGACCTTAAGATCTGCACCATAGTTTGCAGCCGAAGTAATTATCTTGATTCCACGCTTTCTATATCCTGGTGCCTCAGTGGAGTCATTTAGGAACCTAGAGCCAATAACGACATCTACGTTATGCTGCGATAAGGTGTTTAACAGCAATGGAATCTGGTCAGGATTGTGTTGTCCATCGCCATCTAGTGTTATCATTGTTTGAGCACCATTTTCTCGTGCATAATCAAATAGCGATGTGATTGCAGCGCCATATCCGCGGTTTGTCTTGTGAGATATCACAACTGCTCCTGCATCTTTTGCCAGTTTGGCAGTATCATCAGTAGAGCCATCATCGCACACTATTACCTTGTCTACATGATCCTTTGCAGACTTTACCAAGTTCTCAATGTAAGTCTCTTCATTGTATGCAGGAATGCAGGCAACCTTCAATTTGATCTAGTCAGGAAACACCATTATGTAAACAGTTAGTTTTTTGATGTTTTGAAAAATCAATATTGTGAATTTTAAATGTAGATTCATTTCTATTTGAGAAAAATTTTTGGAAGAACCCGTGACGACATGCTCAAATACCAACACCATATCTAAAAAGCATGAAATATGCCAATATGAAATTAAGAATTGCTACTTTTTTTATATTCCTGCTTTTATTCTCAATTGCATTTCAGATTGGCGCCACGTCTCAAATCAGTGACGAAGATGCAAACGCGTTCATACAAGAGTTCCTATCAAACACACAAGAGATTACAGGCATTGAGATATTTCTAAACAATTTGCAAGCTGCCTTGCCAATGTTTGTTCCAGGGTTTGGCATCATTTGGGGGTCATATACGGCATGGTCAACTGGGATGGGTTTTGCGTCAATGGTATCAATGGCACCAGCACTAGCTGAGATTGCACCGCTTTCAATTCTGTACATGTCACCTTTTGGATTTATGGAGCTTGTCGCATATGCAATTGCAATGTCGCGTAGTCTTCACATAGTTTTGGCCTTGATAAAAAGAAAATATTTGAAGGACATGATCAAGCCCACAACAATTGAGTTTGGAATAGTGATTGGGATTTTGCTAGCTGCAGGATATCTAGAAGAATACATGATAAGTGCTGCTCAAGGTATGTAATTTGAAAAAGCAGTGTAACGTTAAGGGGATTTTCCAGCAGTGCTTATTTTTATCACATCAACTACATCATAGATGAAAATTTTTCCATCGCCAGGATTTCCAGTAAATGCATTTGCGACAAGCGAGTTTGTTATTTTATCTACCTCCTCTTCAATACAAACAATTTCAATCTTCATTTTTGGCACAAGATCATCAGACAGATAATCCTCTGAATCTCCCCCTGATCGCATCATGCCGGCCTGATCACCTCTGCCCCTTACCTCGTATGCAGTCAATCCCTTGACACCAAGTTTTGTTAATTTTGTTTTGACGTCCTGAAACTTTGTTTCACGGATAATTGCCTCTATTTTCTTCACACAAAATAAAAAACAAACTATGATAAAAAGTTCATTTATGCAGTAATCAGATTATTTTTTTTCCAGTTTCCTTTCCATGAATGGTTGTGCATTGTACCATGAATAGTTAAAGTAGTCAAAACACCATTGGTGAAACAAAGCATCATCGCTTACAAGCGCATATCCTGCATCAAGTTTTCCATCTGTATTTGGAAAGATCAGACATGACTGTTTCTCATTTAGTATCACCGCTGCACTGACAGTTTTTGTCATCATTCTTTGAATGTCACCTGCATCGATGTATTTTTTCAATTTCTTTACGGCATCATTACGAGAGTCAGAGACTATGGCCTTTTCATAAAATATGGACTTTATTTTGACACCCTGAGACAATTTCTTGTTAATTGGCTTTACAAAGTCATCAAAGTATGGAACGTCATACAATATGTTGTAGATGTACTCTTCTGCTTCCTCGTAGATGCTCTTCCAGTACTCAAACACATCAACATAACTCTTCAAGAGTTTTGATTCGAACAGCTCTCCAAATCGAGATATGAATTTTTCAGGAAGTGAATTTATGGGATGCTCCATAAAATATTTTTTGTTATCAATAACAAAGGCTAGGTTAGGCACCAACCCCAGAATCATCTGACCCAATGTAGTCAAGACAAAATTACCACTAGAGTTTTTTCTGATAAATCCGGACTTTTCCAGTCTATCCAAGTTTCTGTGTATTTCAGGCTTTGTTGCATCAATTTCTTTTGCAAGCTCAGAAAGCGTGAAAGTGTTCTGGCTAAGCAACTGAATGATCTTCAGTCTCTGCTCACTTGATACCTCAAGAAAGTACTTTGCATATGCATCAAGATTATGGTTCATTTCTAATATTGTATTAATGTAATACAAAATGTTTGTCATTCATGTCATGGAATTTACGGAATAAACCGGATAATGCTGCTTTATGGCAGAGTGAAATTGTGTGATTTGCTTGAAAACAAAGTGTTTTGATTTTTTTATGATTTCAAACATGTCGCTGCCAACTACAATCTGGTTTGGGCTGGCAATGCGGTTTATCTTAGAGCAGAGATTCACAGTGGGCCCAAAGATATCCTTGCAAGATGATGTTTTGTATTTTGCAATCATTAACGGTCCATAATCAAGACTAATCCTGTACTGTATCTGGGGAATTTTTTGTTTTTTGAAAATGTCATTTATCATCTTTGATGCGTTAAGCAGCTCCACACTACAAGACAATGCAGCAGTTGAATCCAGTTTTGGAAAATAAAACAAGATACCATCGCCAATGTTTTTGACAACTGATGCGCCATGATTTTTTATGACATAGCTTAGCACGTTGTGAAACACAGAATAGTACTGGCATGCCTGCTCTTGTGTCATCTTTGAGATAACGTTTGTAGAGTTTACCACATCTACAATTCCCACGATGCTGTTTTGATGCACATTCTCAAATGAAATCATGTTGGCATTGCTGTTCACATCCAGCATGGAATCCAACAGTTCTTCTTTTGCCTTGACCATCATGATAGTATATGGCAGGGGGAAAAGATAAGGAGGTATTAGCTTGATTGCTAATTTTTTATAGATTATGCTAATGGATGGTTATACCATAGTTTGTGCAAGTATAGTCATGCAAACAAGAATCTCTTGCGATGTATGCCAAAAAAAGTCTGCAATACTACTTTGGGATGATCGCTACAGTGGATACAGGGGAATCTGCGATAGGTGTGATGGAAACTGGCCAGAGTCATAGATGACAGAGGACTATTAATCCAGAAGCATTTTGATGAGATGCAGATCAGACTGTTATACGGATATAATAAAATAAACTTGTCATAAATTCATACAAGGCAAAAAGTATATCCAGTACACGGAGAATAGCAACATGTGGAAGACTTTGAGATCCTCTCAGTAATTGGAAGCTTGGCAACTGCAATTGCCACAATTGTCTTGGTGGTATTGTTGTGGAGGACCATCAAGCAGATGGAGGCAACAGTAGTTCTTAGCAGGATTCAGACAGAATTTAGATTCCGCCCATGGGTCGGTCCTGTAAACGGGATTAAAAGCATGGGGAAAAATTCTGACAACCAATTTCAGTTTGATGTTACAATAAGAAACTATGGCGAGCTTCCTGCAACTAATGTGAGGGCATCGTTTTGCTCTAGTGACAAAATTATGAAAAAAGAGGAACTTGAATTTGCAGAGGAAAAAAAGTTCAACCTCGGCCCGCTGCTTCCGACCATGGAAAAGCATTATTGGTTTTTTGTAGACGAGCAGGACTTTGCAAAAGCAAAGAGCTCGCAAAAAGACTTGTTCATTGCAGTATCATTTGAGTACCCAATAACAAACGGCACAAGCAGTTATGGCATGATCAGCCAGTACAATCCAGACACTGACATGTTTGTCCACAAAGACATGTGGGTTACAGGCGCAGATACCACCAAGTAACACTACCAGTCAAACTTGTATGCATCAAATGATTTGAGATTCTTTCCTTGCCAGATAATTTGCGTTGCATCCTTTAGGTACTTTATTGTCGCAGGTGGATCTGCATTCCACTTGTAGCCCAACTCTGCATCTACTTTCAGTACCCTGTTTCTAATGTCAACTCCCTTAGGAATGGAGAATTTGTATGTGAATTCCTTGCAGTCAGTTGGAACCTTGTAAAAGAACGTGCGTTCTGGCTCTTCCCAGTCATACTCTATTGTGACAAACCTCTTTCGCTGTCTTGGCTTTATCGGCTTTTTGAGCTTTACACTAAACTCCTTGTGAGTCGGCTTGTTTTCTGATAGACTCAAAATATCTGCCTCAGTTCCCTCCTCGTCATAAACTCGGACATTCATGTCTGCAAAGTCCTTTGCGACATCGCCGTCAAGATAGTAAAATATTTCGTCTTTGGGTGCGTCTGAAATATTTACCAAGTTCCATCTCCAAACATGATGTGTAAGCATAGTTTTAGGATCCAACACGTCCAGATTGATATCAATGGTGTTAAACAAAAACGCGGTCTTTGATTTTAGCGATTCCTCAAATGTCTCTGTTTTTTGAGTGATTTTTTTCTTTTTCGGGGTTTTCTTTTCTCCAAAGCCCTCACCGTAAATATTGTAGATGTTTAGCTGCTCGCCATGCTTTATCGAATAGTCCCCTATGGGGTGCATTATTTCCTTGTACTCTGGGGATAAAACTCGAACGTCTTCGGCAAACCTGGAGGAGCAGAAAATGTTTTGGTCTCCTGCCAAGTCCATCACACGTCTGGTAAGAATTATTCCAGGGCCCCAGACGTTGTCCTGGCCAGTAAGATCCTTTATTATGTAGACGGGTCCAATGTCGATTCCTATTCGAAGCAGGACCTTGTCGTCTTTTCTCTTTTTTGTCTTGTTGTATTCATTTAGAATTTTATGCAGTTGTATTGAAAGACGCAAAGGGTATTCTGGGCTGTTAGAGAATCCTATTGCCATTCCGTCTCCGGTTGGCAGGATCACAGTAGAGTTTGGATCCCTGTTTTGAAATATCTCTGTTCGCTCAATTAGCTCATTTAGCACGACAACCTTTCTTGCCTGCTCCTTTGTAGGAATTGTGGGGTTTGATCCTGCAACAATGTCTGTGAAAAACCAAAAGAACGTTCTTGTAAATTCATTGATGTCCCCAATATCATCAATGTCATGGCCCTTTAGCGAACCCAAGAGATGGTCAAGAAAATCATCAGGGCATGCATTTAAGATTTGAAAGCTTCCCATTGACAGCTTTATTGGTATTTTTAGCGACTTTTTTTTCATTTGTCTTTTTATCCACTCTTTTGTCTTGTGAGTCTGCTCCATTAATGAAAGAATTTCTGCCTGTTTTGTGACACGCTCCAGTTTTTTAGAAAGGGATGTGTCTTGTTTTTGCATTGTACATTGATTGGTACCAAAGGCTTTTCAAGATTTCTATTTGCTAAATTAGGAAAATATTATCATAAAATGAAATTATTTGATGAAATTAGTCATCTAGGCTGTGTTCTCGTATGATGCCTGCATCCTTTAGATACTTTACGCTCCTGATAAACTCCTCATCAGATATTTTATCATCTGCCCAGTATTGGGCTGTGTTTTTGAACCAGAAAGGCAGTCCCGAAAAATCAATCTTTTGGAAATTCTGTCTGTCTAGCTTCATCTTTTGCTTTACCTTTGACATCACATCTACTTTGTTTTCGTCAGAGCCATCGGCCAAGAGAAGGTCTTGCCATGTAACGTCGTCTTTGATGGGTCCATCCTTGTACAGAACGCTGTACTTTTCTTGCTGCATCTCCTGGTGCTGCACTGCTAATAATCCCAGGGCATTTGAATAGTCACCTTCTGAAATCTTGCCTGATGCCCACCACTTTGTCATTATCTTGCCCAGCTCTGCCAGTGGCTTTGAGACCTCAACGTTGTTGTTTTTGAGCTTGCTTATCCCTATTGCATCCTCATATGGAGGCATTACAGAAAAAGAGTATGCCATGGGCTCTACGTATATTTTTGTCATGATAGAACTGCACGACTCGTCATGGTATTCTCTGCACTGGTCATACTTTTCGTCATATTTGTGAACCAGGTCTTCTATGACATGAATGTCAAACTCTAAAAAGTACAAGATAAAGTGGGACAGCTCGTGTGTTAGAATCCACACAGGATCTGAATAGTAAAAGTTTGGACAGTCACAGAGAATTATTGCGTTGTTGAATTTCTTGTCAAAGCCTGAGTGCATGAACAATCCTCCCATCTTTTGAGAGTGTAGTTCCACCTCGCCGAGATTCTTTGAATACACCAGCACTAGCAAGTCAAGATCTTCAGGCATGTCGTATACTGCGTCATACTTGTAATGGTTCATGCATAACGGCTCGTACTTTGTGTTTTCAAACTGGTACAAGTCAAAGTACTTGTCTGTTATCTCGTCGTACTTTACTGCCATCTGGTAGTCATAGTTGCTGCATGACGGTGTGTCAGTGATGTAGACTAGCTGCCATTTTGTGTCCTCTGAAAAGTGGGTTGCAAACGAATCACCTATTGCAAATGTTCCTGCAACAAGAACTGCAAGTGTTGTTAGAATAATAATACTGTTCATAATATCACTCCAGTACAATTACTCCGTTTGTTACAAGCCATTCTATTGCATTTACAAAGTCCTCATCGTTAATCTGATCTTCGGCCCACCAGCCGGCGTTGTTTTTTATCCAGTCAGGAATTTCAGTTGCTGAATTCACAGCATCTGTGGTTGGCACAAACATTATCTCATTTTGTATGAGATACTGGATTCCTGCAACAAAGTTCTCATCGTCAATTTGCTCTTCGGCCCACCAGCCGGCGTTGTTTTTGACCCATAACGGGATGCTTTGGGACTTTAGCTCCTCTACCTGCACTTCCTCTGTTGCTTGCGGCAATGGATTGAACTCTGGTTCGGCCGAATCTACCTTTATGGCATCTAAGAGATAGAAATCACGTGAGAACAGGTGAGGATCCCAGCTTCGGATGATTATGTCACTTGTATCCATCGGCTTTGCAAAGACCAATTCTACCAGTACGTGTTTTTTGAATGACTCATCTTCATCCTCATCATCAGATACGGTAATTTTTGCATCTGAGAAAAAGCCATTAGGATCTACAACCTGCAGGTCCTTGCCGTCATTGTACAGAATTTGCGTATCGCTTTTGGAAATCGTATCATCAGGTCCTCTCAGATTGGTGTAAAGCGAAAAGTGCTGCACCTTTTCATCCTCATACACGACAAACTCCATAGTTACAGGAGTTTCAGTGAGCAGTGTTTGGGTCTCAAGCGTGTTTGTGAATCCGCCTGCAACAAATCCCTTGCCATTAATCATTAACGGAAAGTCAAAGTCTCCAAAAACTCCTGGCTCCATTGGAGGTATGGGTACGGCAGAGTCATGGTTTAGGACCATCTGCTCAATTTCTGTGGGAACATCAATTGCGTCTCTTGCCACAAGATCATTTAGTGAGATGGATGGTGCAGAAGTTGAGCTACCTCCACCGCCGCTTATACCACTAATTCCTGCAAGTGCGTTTACAACAAGACCTGGACTAACAAGACCGCCCCCACCACCTCCAGAGCATCCAGTATTGAATCCAATAACGTACTGACCTTCAATCGCAGAAGGTTGTGCAGTATTTGTTAGAGTTTTTGCAGAAAAGTCAATAGTAGATGCTATTTCAGTAAATGTCCCAGCAGAGCTTGTCCTGTATGCCATCTTTAGCAAGTTGGGCGGAAACAGCGCAGGATCTCCCAGTATACCATTTGCATAAGATATTGTAATTGTAATGTCAGAGGCAGTTGTTCCTGAAGAGAGTGTTAAATCAACAGGGTTAACAACTATAGTAAAGGGACAAACACCATCTGACTTTGCAGTAGAATCAATTGGAAAATCAGCCAAAGTATAGCTTAGCGGTCCTGCACCAGCAACTCCATTAAGAACTGCTGAAACTCTAGGAAATCCCAGAGATTCACCTTCAGATGATTTTGGATCAGTTAAAGAATCAGATGGATCAGGTCTATAAAACAGACTGATATCATCGCCATTAATCCATTCGAGGTTACTACTAGTAGTCGTTGCGCTGCTTAGAGTAACTGTTCCTGAAAAGAATCCAGTGCTAGGCCCTGTTTCTGTCAGGATTACATTTGCAACATTTGCACCGCTAGAGGTTGAAGTTGCACTTGATGTTATGACATCAGCTGAAAGAACATCCAAGTCAGCGTCAAGATCACTAACGTCAATTGTCAGAGTGTTTCCAGTTGCAGTACCAGAAATAGTCTGAGTCACATTTCCGTCTGAAATATCCCTAAAAGTTATAGTATTTGTTCCAGCAGACAATGATTTTGAAATGGATGCAGCGTCAACTCCGCTTGTTGTAAGTTCTATTGCCGTTAAGGTTGTAATGATAATCGATGCAAGAATAAGCGCTTTGACAGGTTTTGACAGATTTTTCATATCCAAAAAAAAAGTCATGTTAAAAAGCTCCCGAGCCACATATCATAATAAAGTATGTTCTTACTAAAAAACAATTTTATGTTGTTCATCAACATATGAAGGATGTTGGATGTTATAAGAAAAAGTAATAAAAATAGCTAAAAAGTTTCCCAGTTTACTAAAAATAAACATAAATTAAAAAACATTAGAGTTTATGGCACCAATGTAAGGAGTACAGTTGCTGGGGTTAATGATTCATCATCGATTTCTCCATTAGTGTCAAATTGAGGCACAATTACATCGATTTCTCTATCAAGTAATAAAGTTTCAATTCCATCTTCAAGTACAATTATTCTAATTGCATACCCACCAGCAGTTTCTTCAACATTAGATTTCTTGTCTTTGCCTTTTACAGAAGGATCAAGTAATGTTTTTGTGTCCCAATTAAATATGAATTGTTTTGCAACTGGATCAAATCTAAAGAATCCAGTATCTCCAGATTCTTCACTGTTTAACAATTCTCCTGAAGTAGAAACAACATCTCCACTAAATTTGAAAACCCTAGCAAAGATCTTCTTTCCTAATAATGGATCGTCCATATCGTCATTGTACTGAACTAAAATTTCAGATTCAATTCCTGGATCTGGTTCTGCCTCACCTGCAAGACCATCTCTGTCCCAACATTGAAGATCTTCAGGGTTGCAACTAAAGAGTTTGAATTTTAGTGGAATAGTGCTTCCAACTTTAAAAGAGCTACTTCCGTCACGTGAGACTGGACTAAACAGACCAGAATAGAAATCCAAATTAACTTCCATTTCTTCAATTAGTTTTTCAGTGACTTCAGCTGTTTTTCGTGGATCTGATTTAAATCCATCAAATTGGGAGCCGCCAGAACCTCTAAAGTTAAAGTTAAGATTGTTCCAATCATCATGATCAGAATACTTTTGGTTTGGTGAAGCATCACATCCGGATATGTTCAAGTTGTTTGGATCTGCATCTAGTACGATGCCTGAAGTAGTGCCATCACCATTCCAGTCCACTTTAACGACAGGGTCAGATTCGGTATAAGTACTAGCTTTTCTTACAGCAAGGTCACTACCTCCCCATACAATTGTTGAAGTAGTACCAGCGGTAAGCAATCCAATATCTTCATCCAATCCCAATTTTTCATCCATATCAGGCAGTAAACCAGAAGAATATGTTACTGGGAATGGAGTTCCAAGATAAAGAGGAGTTTGCCTTGCATAAGACATTACGCTATGATAATTGGGTTTACAGTTGATACTAGAGTCTACAATTGGCTCATTAGTTCCAGATTTAATGTCAATGGTTGGTCCACCATGTGCAAGACCAAAGTTGTGACCAATTTCATGCAAGAACGTTCCTGCAAATTCCCATCTAGAACCTACAGTGTTTTTATTTCCATTTTCATCAGTTGTTGGCAATCCTTCTTCAGCTACACTAAAGTTACATCCTAGTGAGATGATAAAGTCGTTACCATTTAATTCAGCTACTCCCGAAGGACCACAATCGCCAATACTGTGAGCAATTATACCATAGTGGAATGCTTGAGCCTTTGCATTTAATAATTCAGTTGAGATTGTTGGTGAGCTTTTATAACTATCAAATCCTGTAATTGTTGCGCCATTTGTAGTAAAGGGTAATTTTAAGAAGCCAACATCAAAACCAGCATCTGCTCCAAGTAGATTTACTGCAGTATATGGAGCTTTTACTGTAAAGACGAATGTTTTTCCAGTAGGATCCGAAAAGTCAGGCGTTACATCTTTTTGGAAGAATCTACCAGCACCAATGTTTAATTTTGATCCGTCAGGTGAACCTTCTCTAGTTGGAGTTTGGAGGACAATTCCAGGAGTATCAGTATCAAATGTGATTTTAGCTTGGGCAGTGATAAGACCTCTAGTATTTACAAGAGTTGTATCGGTGGGAGATGTTAATGTCATTCCATCCCATGTTACCTCATATGTGTTGGTACCTGTAGATGGTACAGTAATAGTATGACCAGTTAATACAGGATGTTCCCCAGCAGTACCAAAGTATCTAGACTTTATAGAGTTAAAATCATTTGTAGCATCATCGTCATTATCTGTCCAAACATTTAGATCGGAAACATGTTCAATTTCTTCATCAAGTTGGATATGGAAGTTAATACCAGTAGCAGTTTCACCAGGCATTGTTACTGCAGGAGATCTTGAGAATGCAAGAATAATATCTCTCATCGACAAGTCAGAGGGTTTGTGTCCTTTCATATAATCAAGCTCAATGTAAACATCTTTCTTTAGAATTTGTGGTCCGGCAATTGGACTAGTTTCTGCAATTGGGAGAAGATATGTTGTTGGAAAGTCCCATTGATCATTTACTCCTCCACCTAGTTTGTAACTGATTCCACCATTAAACTCCCAAACATCACAAAGACTGTCAGTATCAGTATCAGCACCACATGAAGCTGCGGTAAAACCAGTTCCAGCATCTGGAGCAATGGAAGTATTAATGCCGCCTACACCCCAACTTTGGAATATTGTATCAAAGAGTCGGTCTGGAGATTCAGATGGTAAATATTCAGGAGTTTCTTCAAAGACTGCTTTGACGGTTAAGTCTTCAGATTCTTCATTTGCAGTAATTGTAATGTTGCTGAATGATCCTGAGACAAATGTAACTTTACCATTTTTGAATACAAGTTGTTCATCTGGAACATTAGTTAATTCAAAATCAAAGAAAATTGGCGGATCACCAGCTGAATCAGACAATCTTATTGCAGAAATTTCAATAAATGTATCACCGTCTTCAATTGTAAACTCTTTTAGTACAATATTAGATATTCCTGATGATTGAGAAATAAGTTGTGTAGCATAATCAGGAGTAAGTGGCATTAGCTCAGGTGGAATTTCTTGATCAACACCGTCCACTATTACATCAAATGGTTCACCCACATTTGGAGTTACTGTAAATATGGCTTGATCATTTAGTTTAAGATTTCTTATATCCAGTGTTACACCAATTGCACCATCAGGAATGGTCAAATTACCATTTTGGGTTAGTTTTAGGATTTTAATTCCATATGGTGTTACATCAAATGAGCCATTAGGATCAGTTACCGTTACACCTCCAAGAGTTACTGAAAGTTCTAATCCACCTGTTTCTTCATCAAGTCCAGTTCCTTGAAGTTTAACTGTTTTACCTGCAAAAGATCCAGTATCAAAGTTTACAAAATTATCAGGATTTCCAAGCGCTACCAAGATTGTAGGATCATCTTTTAAAACTCTGTCATTATCAGATACAAATCCTGATGGAGTGTAAGAGGTTCCCCCCACTAGATCAATTAAAGGATCTAAGGATGTAGTTGTAGAGTGTTTATCAAGAATTATAGAATCAGTTTGGTCTTGTGAACCAAGATAAGCTGCAGTAGGTGCAAATGTTGCTATAACATTTTGGGCTGTGATACCATCAGCATCTGCTGCTTCTCCTGCTTGAAGTGCAACTTCCCCAGTTGTTGCAGTGCCAGTGATTATTGCGGTAGTTGTACTATGAGATTGTACATCTTCACCTGCAACACCCAATCCCGAATAGGTAAATGTCTTCAGTCCTAATTCAGAACCAGTATCAGAGTTTACAGTGCCTGCAAGGACAGCATCAGTATCTGTTATCACGGTTGTAGCGTGGAAAACATGATCCCATAAAACAGAATCTTCTGTAACAGTAGTTACAGTCGTAGTTGTATGTGGATCTAGTGTAATTTGTGTAGTGTTAGAAGAGCCAAGATAGAATTGATCCTCATCAAATTCAGAAACAATATCTTGTAGACCAGCATCAACTGCCTTTCCTGCTTGCAATGTTATAACACCAGTATTACCTCCCAGTGTGGTAGTCTTGTCTTGAAGTGCATCTCTTTCACCTGCAACACCTAAACCAGAATAGTGGATGGTCTTTCCATCTACACCAACAGCAGCGTCAATATCATTCAGTTGAGAGCTAGCACCAAAGTCATGATCCCATTTTGTATTGGCATCGTTAGTCGTAGCAAGCTCTGTTGTATGTTTTTGAACAGAAACTTGAGCATTGGTATTACTTGTAAAAGTAGAGCCAGTCATGGTTACTGTAATTGGTTCAGGTAAAAGATATTCTCCTGTGGCAACGCCAGGTCCTGCATAGTTATGAGTAAATTCGAACCTTGCACCATCGTCCTCATTTCCTGCCAATGCCAGAATTGTTGCAGTATCAAGAGTGTCACTACCAGGATCATTTGTACCCCAATCAGCAGTCAAAGCTGTTACATCAGTTGGTGTTTGATAACCAAATATCGTACCTCTGATTGTTACGAGATCAGGGCTTCCCCACAAGGCATCAACGTTTGTTGTGCCTACACCATCAGGAGAAACTGCACTGCATGTCTCTGTATTTTCAGTTGAGACGCCAGTGACACAAATCTCAGTTATAGTAACTTCTGCAATAGAAATTGTAAAGTCAGTATCAGAATTTGTGTTACCTGCAAGGTCAGTTGCATTACAAGTTACATTGGTGATTCCTTTACTAAATGAACCATCAGTAGTAGATACTGTAGAATTTGCATCATCATCAGTACATGAAGAAGATGCAACTCCTGAAAGTGCATCAGAAACTGCATAATCAGTATAATCAACAGGAGTCAGTGCTGCATCCTGTGTAATTGCCTCTGTCCTTTGTGTAGAAGGAGCAGTTAGTACTACAGGTGCAGTCAAGTCTATGTTGATATCATTAATGGTTGCAGATGCAGAGTTTCCTGCCAAGTCAGTAACAGAGCCGGTTGCAGATTGAGATGCGCCTTCGCCAGACAAGATATCATCACCATCGTCTGATGCTGCTGCATCAATTCCGGATAATGCGTCACTTGTTGTATAAGTTACAGTAACTGTACTGTTGTTCCAGCCGTTTGCGTTTGCCTCACTGCCAAGTGCTCTTGCAGCTGTGATTATTGGTGCTGTCAAGTCTATGTTGATATCATTAATGGTTGCAGATGCAGAGTTTCCTGCCAAGTCAGTAACAGAGCCGGTTGCAGATTGAGATGCGCCTTCGCCAGACAAGATATCATCACCATCGTCTGATGCTGCTGCATCAATTCCGGATAATGCGTCACTTGTTGTATAAGTTACAGTAACTGTACTGTTGTTCCAGCCGTTTGCGTTTGCCTCACTGCCAAGTGCTCTTGCAGCTGTGATTATTGGTGCTGTCAAGTCTATGTTGATATCATTAATGGTTGCAGATGCAGAGTTTCCTGCCAAGTCAGTAACAGAGCCGGTTGCAGATTGAGATGCGCCTTCGCCAGACAAGATATCATCACCATCGTCTGATGCTGCTGCATCAATTCCGGATAATGCGTCACTTGTTGTATAAGTTACAGTAACTGTACTGTTGTTCCAGCCGTTTGCGTTTGCCTCACTGCCAAGTGCTCTTGCAGCTGTGATTATTGGTGCTGTCAAGTCTATGTTGATATCATTAATGGTTGCAGATGCAGAGTTTCCTGCATTATCAACACAGATGCCGGTTGCAGATTGAGATGCGCCTTCAGTTGAGATAACGTCATCAGAAAGATCAGAGGCTGTTACGTCAACTCCTGAATCAGCATCAGTACAAGTGTAAGTTACAGTAACTGTACTGTTGTTCCAGCCGTTTGCGTTTGCCTCACTGCCAAGTGCTCTTGCAGCTGTGATTATTGGGGGAGTTGTATCAGGAGAAGCTGCAGCTACAATGTTAAAGAAAAATCCTTCGGATTGATTATGGGAAGGATCGCCACCTGGAACATCAGCATCTTGCCATACACAACCTACCAAATATCTCTGAATTGAGAATTTGGAGGTGTCAGATATATCAAAAGTATGAGAGATAGTACTTGGACCAGTAGTAATATCAAAAGTCTGAGTGGCAAAAACGCTTCTAGGAGAGTCTCTTAAAATTTGCAGTCTAGCATCTAATCCAGCTACTGTATTTGGAATATCACATGAAACAAAAATTCCAGCAGGGTCTCCAATTTCAATTTCAGTAGATATGCTACCAGTAGAACCAAAATCAGTAATTACAGGAATAACATGTGCAGCATATACTTGATTGGAAGAAAATCCGCTAATAACTAAAACAAACAATATTGAAATCCCCAATAGAGAAAATTTAGAAAGCATTTGTTGTTTACCCATTTTTTGTTGATTCATCAAGGTACAGATACCTCCTCTTGTAAAATTCCTATTCCAACACCTAATGGACACGTAGGATCTGGAACAATATCAAATGAAATTGCTTTTAGCGGATCCATAAAAGTAGACAGTTCACTTTCGCGAACATTTACTCTGAGTGAATCTTTTTGAATAATGACTCCTGCATGGATGTCATCAGTAATTGTGGTTATACAGTGCGTCACACTAGCAGGAATTGCTACTGGCTCATAGGAGATGTTGTGAGTGTGCCAACCATTAGGATTTTGCTTAGAGTCCTTAACACCATTATGAGTTGTTACAACATATGCGCTTGAATCATCTTCATATACCCAACCAAAGCCTGCATATACATTACGTTCAACATTAGGAATATTTGAAATTGTTTTTAGAGATAATGCATTATTGTTGCCATTTTTTGTAACCTCTACACTTGCTGGTTGAATTGTTTGCCAATCACCATCTGCTATTGCAGGAGAAACTATCTCAAAATTAGAAGCAGAAACAAATGCAAATGAAAACAACATAATTACAAATACAGGTAATGCAAAAATAGTAAATTTGTATTTGCCCCCTATCATGCCTGCATATTTTCATAAATGATTACGTTATAAACATGATCATTGTAAGAAAAAATCATGTTAAAAAAAAATGTGACAAACGATGATCGGATCAATTTTTAAAAATTTCAGATGTAATTTTAAAAATGTTTTATGTTGGAAAATTCAAAAAGGCAATTAGAGGGTAGAAAAATTATGAAAGACTTAGGTGTGAATTGCCGCCAATGCTAATATTACTTGAGATTAAAGAAAACCCTAGAAAATGTTCTTCCCGTTAGTCGAATTGTGGAAAAAAAGAAGTCTCATAGCTCATTTTTCTGTATTAAACCTCAAACTCCGATTTAAGGGGACATATCTGGGATTGTTTTGGGCAGCTTTAGAGCCATTATTCATTTTTAGTATTTTGTTTACTGTAATTACAACAATCAGAGAGGTCAAGCAAGAAGATTTTGCAATATATCTGATTGTAGGGGTTTTGTTTTATCATTTGTTTACAAGAGGGACCATAGGAGGACTGCAAAGTCTGGTAAACAATACAAATATCTTAAAGTCAATAAAAATCGAAAAAGAGATCTTTCCAGTAATTGCCACTGGGACAATTTTTATTTTTATGCTAGTTGAATTGTTGGATTTATTTTTGCTAATGCCGATATTTTCTTTTGTGCCTACATGGACAACAATATTACTTATTCCGCTTCTTGCATTGTTTTTGGTTTTGATTTTGGGTGTATCATATTACCTCTCAATTTTTAATGTTTTCATAAGAGATGTCCAGCAAATTTGGAGTGTTTTGGTTTATGCGTTGTTATTTATTTCGCCAATTTTTTGGTATGTCTCTGATGTGGATGGAATATTATTAAGCATACACCAGGTTAATCCACTTGGTCAATTAATTGAACTTGCACACAAGGTAATTGTTTTTGGCGAGGTTGGAAGCATTTCAGAATGGGCATATGCCTTAGCTCTTGTTTTGGGAATATTTTTTTCTGGGTTTGTTTTGTTTAAGAAATTTGAAAATAAAGTGGTAGAAAAACTATGAATGAAGAAGCAATAAGGTTTGAAAATGTTTCAAAGACTTTTCCATTAGTTAGAAAATTTAGAAAGAGCGGTTCGTGGCACAAAAGCGGTAAAGAGGAAAAAGAAAACAAGTTCATTGTGTTTGAAAATGCAACATTTACCATTAACAAGGGTGAAACAATAGGTCTGATTGGTCTTAACGGTGTTGGTAAAACTACAATGCTCAGACTTATTGCCGGAATATATCAACCAGATTCAGGAACAATTTCAACTAAAGGCGAAATAGCGCCATTATTAGAGATTGGAACAGGTTTTAATGGAGAATTAAATGCAGATGAAAATATTATTGCATATGGTATGCTATTGGGAATAAAAAAATCAGAGATAAAGAACAAAGTAGATAATATTTTAAAATTTACAGGATTGGAGGATTTTAAGTATATGAAATTAAAAAATTTCTCAACTGGAATGAAGGCCAAACTAGGTTATGCTACGGCCATTGAGGTAAATCCAGATGTGCTGTTAATTGACGAGGTTCTTTCAGTTGGAGATGCTACATTTAGAAAAAAAGGCCTAGAAACATTTTTGGAATTTAAAAAGAAGCAAAAAACAATTGTGTTTACATCACATAATTTAAACATGATAAAGGAAATGTCAGACAGAGTAATTTTGATCAACAATAAAAGGATATCTGCATTTGGGAAACCACAGGAAGTAATTCCAAAATATAAGAGAATTATCGAAAGTCATGAAGAAAAAGTTATGAAAAATATCAATAACAATACAAATTCAATGAATAACGAAGAAGATTAATCTAAAAGAAGAGAGAATTAGTTGAAAATGAAAATTCAATTGAATGGAAACAGCATATTATACTTCCTTCACATACCAAAGGCTGCAGGAACAACTTTGATTTCAATATTGGATGGGTATTTTGATAGGAAAAAAGTGTTGGGAATTCATGCATGGAAATACCTGCTTCCAAAAATGCCTCTGGATTTTTCAAGGTTTAGATTTGTCAGAGGCCATTACGGGTATGGCTTTTACAGGCTGTTGCCAAAAAAACCAATCTACATTACAATGTTAAGAGATCCTAGTGAGTTAATCATTTCATCATACAAGATGATACAGAGACAAAAACAAGAATCTGAAAGATATCTAGTAAACAAAGATGTATCAATTTCAGATCTAATTATACATAGTAAAAACATAGAATACATGAATAATCCACAAACACATTGGTTAGGGGTTGATCAGGATGTACTGGAATTATCAAAAGACATGGATCTTGAGGAGTTGTCAGATTTTCAGCCCGAAGAACACCCGTCATTCCATTCTCCAAGCATATCAGACCAGGAATTGCTAGATACTGCAAAGAAACACCTATCAGAATTTGCTTTTGTAGGAGTTGTAGAAAAGTTTGAAGAGTCATTGTTTTTGCTTCATTACATGTTTGGTTGGCCACCAATCAGAAACACAGTAAAGAAAAATGTTGCACCAGAGCACAAGACATCAGATGATTTGACAGAAGGTGCAAAGAAGAAGCTGGAGGAATGGACCAAGCTTGATCAGGAGCTATACAAATATGGCAATAAAATATTTGAAGAACACTACTCCAAAATGGTTTCAAATCTCAAAGAAAAATACTGGAAGTCAGAATACGGCAACATGGAAACTAACGAAGCAATATTTGAGATGTTAAAGGAACATCATAAGGAAATAAGCACAAGAAATGGATAATAATCATAAAAACGAACGGATACAAAAGGAAGTTTTCAAGATATATTTTGATTGTTTAAAAATTAAACCAGAAGAACACGCACTAAAAGTATATTGTAATAAAATTAAGAGAAAAGAAATTACTCTAGAAAATTTAAGGACAGTGTTACAACCAGAAGCATTAAATGAATATAACGAAAGAAAAGAAAATTTTGATATAAATTTTTTTGAGAAAACAATTTACTCACAGAATGGCGAAGATGGAATAATTGAATTTATTTTTTCTCAAATAGGGACAACTAACAAATTCTTTGTAGAGTTTGGAGTAAATGATGGAACGATATGTAATACAAGATATTTGTTTGAAAAAAATAAGTGGGATGGACTTATGATGGACGATCTTCCAGAAAATCAACCTCACATTAAAAAAGAATTCATAACTGCAGAAAACATTAATCAATTATTTGAAAAGTATAAGGTTCCAAAACATTTTGATTTGTTATCCATAGATGTAGATTATAATGATTATTGGGTATGGAAAGCAATTACTGGTTATTATCCTAGAGTAGTAATAATAGAATACAATTCAAGTATTCCTCCTAATGAGAGTAAAACCGTACCATATAGCGCAACCACAAAATGGGATAAAAATAACAAAACAAATTATTTCGGAGCAAGTTTATTAGCTTTAAAAAAATTAGGATTTCAAAAAGGATATACATTAGTTGGATGTGATTCAAGAGGAATAAATGCATTTTTTATAAAAAATGAATTAACAAAAGGGAGAAAAATAGAAAAGGACATAAAAAAAATTTACAGACCACCCAAATATGGAGTAAGAATAAACGGAATACTGGCAGGGCACCCTCCAAGTTCTAATAAGATGATCAATGTTTGAAAATATTTAGAAACCAAAATACAAATAAGTTCAAACAAAACTTGTACAAATATGGAAATCAAATCATCGTGTAATCTTAAACATGGTTTAGAAGAGAATGAAATTTTACATTTTCTTCACATACCAAAGGCTGCAGGAACAACTTTGATTTCAATATTGGATGGGTATTTTGATAAAGAGGAGGTTCTAAGATTACATGCATGGAAATACCTGCTTCCAAAAATGCCTCTGGATTTTTCAAAGTTTAGATTTGTGAGAGGACATTATGGGTACGGCTTTTACAGATTATTGCCAAAAAAACCAATCAATATCACATTACTAAGGGATCCAACAGATATTATTTTATCATCATACAAAATGATTCAGAGACAACCTGAGGAAGCAAAGAGGTACTCCATTCCTCAAGACAAAACCATTTCAGAATTAATTACTGATCCAAAAATTGAGGGATTGGTAGATACACAGACACATTGGTTAGCAATAGATCTTGATGTATTGGAATTGTCAAAAGACATGGATCTTGAAGAATTGTCAGAATACCAACCTGAGGAACACAATTACTTCAAACACCCAAACATGTCAGACCAGGAATTGCTAGATACTGCAAAGAAACACCTATCAGAATTTGCTTTTGTAGGAGTTGTAGAAAAGTTTGAAGAGTCATTGTTTTTGCTTCATTACATGTTTGGTTGGCCACCAATCAGAAACACAGTAAAGAAAAATGTTGCACCAGAGCACAAGACATCAGATGATTTGACAGAAGGTGCAAAGAAGAAGCTGGAGGAATGGACCAAGCTTGATCAGGAGCTATACAAATATGGCAATAAAATATTTGAAGAACACTACTCCAAAATGGTTTCAAATCTCAAAGAAAAATACTGGAAGTCAGAATACGGCAACATGGAAACTAACGAAGCAATATTTGAGATGTTAAAGGAACACCATGAAGATCATTTTGGGAAAGATGCATCAAAGCCATCACTGAAATCAAGAATAAGAGGATTAATTTCCAGTTAGATTCAAGATATAAAATTAATTTTTTCGCTTTTTAGCTATGATGTAAGAATCATCACCAGAAGTAATTGCATCCCAGAAAAAGTATTCACCTTTAAGCCATCTTTCCCATCTAGAAATATCTTCATTAACCATGATTTTTACTAATTCTGAAAATTTAGTTTTAGGTTTCCAGTTAAGTTTCTTCTTTGCTTTTGAATAGTCTCCTTGAAGATATTGTACATCAAGAGGCCTGAAATTTGATTTAGTGGATTTGATTTTCTTAGAAGAAACACCTGCTGCTTTGCATGCCTCTAAGACAAATTCCTTTACAGAATGAGAATCATTTGTGGCCAAAACATAATCTTCGGGTTTTTTTTGTTGTACCATTTTCCATATCCCTTCAACATATTCAGGTGCATATCCCCAATCACGTTTTGCATCAAGATTTCCTAATTTTAGATCATTTGCAAGACCAAGATGTATTTTAGCAACACCGTTAGAAATTTTTCGCGTGACAAACTCCAATCCCCTAATAGGAGATTCATGGTTAAACAAAATTCCGTTTGTTGCATGAATTCCATATGCTTTTCTATACATATCTACAGTCCAATAACCGTAAACTTTTGCTAGTGCATAGGGACTTGCAGGATGGAATGGTGAATTTTCATTTTTTGGTTTGTTGATTGAATCTCCAAACATCTCACTAGAGGCTGCATGATAAAATTTTATTTTATCATTGAATTTTTTTATTTCTTCAAGCATTCTAAGAACACCAAATCCAGTAATATCACTAGTTTGTAATGGTTGATCAAATGAAGCACCTACAAAGCTTTGTGCAGATAAGTGATAAACTTCATCTGGATCAGTTTTAACCAAAGTTTCATACAATGATTTTGAATCTCGAACATCAGCAGGAATTAGAACTACTTTGTCATAAATATCCAAATAATGCAGTCTCCAAAAATTAGGAGTGGATAATCTACGATAAGTGCCAGACACTTTGTAGTTTTTTTTCAAGAGTAATTGTGCCAGATATGCTCCATCTTGGCCTGTAATTCCGGTTATTAATGCACGTTTCATGTCTTTTAAGAACAGTAAAAAATTCAATTAAAAATATCTTTTTAAAAAGTACAAAAACATGCAATTGTGAGAGTTTTGAGTAATTATCTGATATCCGGACATAGTGGTTTTATAGGTACCAATCTAGTGTCGGAGTTAGAAAAGAAAAACGAGATAACAGGAGTATCATCTGCAAGAAATAAAAATCAAAAAATAGTTCAGATAAAAAACGACATTCTAAAAATAAATCCATCAGTCATGAATAAAAAATTTTCTGACATTATTCATTTAGCTGCATTAACAGATGTGGAAATGTGTCAAAAGGATCCTGTAAAATGTTTTGCAATAAACATAGAAGGGACTAAGAACATGCTAGATATTGCACGCAAATGTGATTCAAAGTTTGTCTTTATGAGCACTAGTCACGTTTATGGTGTTCCAAATACCACCCCAATAAAAGAAGAAAATCCAACAAGAGGATTATCAGTTTATGCTCAAAGTAAGATAGGAGGAGAAGTTTTGTGTAAACATTATGCTAATAATTACGGTATGGATGTATCTGTTATACGTTTATTTTCTGTATATGGTCCTAGCAGTCCAAAACACATAGTTACAACAAAAATAATTTCTCAAATTCTTGACAAAAAAAACATAATTTTAGGGAACATAAGACCAAAGAGAGATTTTGTTTTCATTGAGGATGTAATAAATGCGATAAAGATAGTTTTGGAAAAAAATCATGGGTTTAACATATACAATGTAGGAAGCGGTAAAAGCTACTCAATTAAAGAAGTAGTACAAATCCTGCAAAAAATTTCTGGAGTTGAAACCAAAATTATTTCAAGCAGTTCTAAAAAAAGAAAAAACGAGATAAACAATATGGTTGCAGACATACATAAAATCAAAAAGATCGGATGGAAACCAAATACAAGTTTGTATGAGGGTTTGGCATTGACATACAATTGGTTCAAAAACAAAAAAAATTAATCTTAAAGTTTATTTGAATTTTTATAGTTGATGAAGTGTGAAGATCTTAGCAGTAATCCAAAGATATCATCCTGCAATAGGAGGTTCTGAAAATCTTGCAAAAGAATTTCTTGATCATCTTTCCATAAACAATAACGTTAAAGTTATCACAACCAATGCAAAAGAAATCCAATCGTTTTGGTATAAAGATACACCAAAAATTGAAAAAAGAGCCAATGACGAATATGAAATAAAAAGATGCAATTTTGAGATGCCATCAGAAATAAAATATGAACCGGATGAGAAATTATCCATTATGCATAGCTATCCAGGTCCATTCTCATCAGAATTATGGCAAGAATTAGTAGTAAAAAAACCAAATGCAGATTTGATTTATGCAACATCATTTCCACATAACCATATCATTCCTGCATATATTGCATCAAAAAAATACCAAATACCATTAATTATAATGCCCTTAATACATCAAGAATTTCCTGAGATGTATTTATCTGCCATACCACTGACAATTTTAAAAAATTCTGATGCGATATTTGTTTTGACAAAATCTGAAAAAGAATTAATTGAAAAATTTGGAATAAAAAAAGAGAAAATATCCATAATAAAACCAATATTGCAAATAGAACAAGACATTAAACCAGTAGAAAATAAACAAGATGGAAAAAAGAAAATAGTGTTTATCGGATCTAAATCGGAAGTGAAAGGAATATTTTTTCTAATGGATGCTGTGAAAAATATTTTGGAACAAACAGATGATGTTGAATTAGTGATAATAGGGCCTGAGACAAAAGAATTTGATCAGTATTTCAAAAAAATACCAAAAAAAATCAAAAACAAAATCATAAACAAAGGAGTAGTCAGTACAAAGGAGAAATACAAAATAATTTCATCGTGTGAATTTTTAGTTGTTCCATCAAAGAGTGAATCATTTGGATTGGTTTATTTGGAATCATGGATTTGCTCAAAACCGGTCATAGGGTGTGACATACATCCAGTTTCAGACATAATAGAACATGAAAAAGATGGGTTATTGGTAAATTTTGGCAATTATGAGGAATTAAGATCTTCAATAACTGAATTACTGAATAATACAGAAAAATGCAAGTTGTTAGGAAAAAATGGATTCCTCAAAGCTAAAAGATACAATGCAGGTAACAGTTTAGAATTATTTGAAAAGAAGTGTAACGAAGTCATTCAGGAGTTTCAGAAAAAACACTAAGTTGTCGAATACAAATACCAAGAGGTATTGATTGCGGCGTATTTAGTACAACATTTGGAAACCACAATTTATCAGTAACAACAGATATTTCAATAGGCGATTCAACACAATCATTTGAGTTCAAACTGAAATCTACTGTTCTAGTAGATAGTTTTTGAAAATCAATTTGTTTGTTTGAAACGCCATCGAAACTTACTGTTACAGATAATGGAGCTATGCTAAAGAAAGTCATTTGTATTTTGTTTATGCGGTTAGGAATTATGGGCATAAAAAAGGTAGATTTTCCTGTTGTCCATAGACCACGTATTGGCTTTTCAACAAAAATTGTATTTTGCCCTATTTGTATAGAAGAGTCACGTTTATCAAAATTCAGTGAATTTTCTAATTTTTGGGTTTGCAGAAAAGTTTTGACATTTTTTTGTAAAAGTAAATCAATTAATTCATAGTCCTGTTCAGAAAGAGATTTTGTTAATTGCTCAATACGATTATTTTGGCTAGCGATAAGATGGTAAATTTTCATGGTTTTGATTCCATGCAAGAGATTTCTATAGTATGATAGTAAAAGAAACAGATCCTTAATTTTCTCCTGAAGATTTTTTTTACTCTTCAAAAATTCCATTACAACTTTATACATGTATAAAAACCGATTTACCATTACAAATTTCTTGTCATAACGGCAGAATAAAATTTAAGGATCCATATTTACGAATAGTCAGATGAAACTTGCGTATTTTACCCCAACATCGCCATTAAAAACAGGTATTTCAGAGTATTCAGAAAAGGAGTTGTTACCATATTTGTCTAAACATTGTAAAATCGAAATCATTATTGATAAAGAATATACTCCTACCAATGAATTTATCAAAAATAACTTCAACATTATCAATATTGAAGAATTTAAAAACAATTATGACAAAATTTTGTATCATGTAGGAAATAACCCATTTCATAAATATGTTTACGAGACTGCAATAGAAAATCCAGGAATTGTGGTGATGCATGATCCACTGATACATCATCTTGTTAGATTTCTCACAGTAGGGCAAAAAAAACCTGAGCGGTATATTCAACTGATGGAATTTGCATACGGTCCAAAGGGTAGAGTCATAGCAGAGAACGCAATAACATCACGTGAATTCCCTTTATTTGAATATCCATTAGTAAAGGAATTAGTAGAATCATCACTGGCAGTGATAGTACACAGTAAATTTGCAGAAAATATAATCAGAGAAGAATGTCCAGATGCAAACATCATTAAAATCAATATGCCAATAACGGTGGAAAATAAAACTGAACAGGGTTTAAGAGAATCGTTAGGAATACCCAAAAACCATACAGTGATTAGCACATTTGGCAATATAGGATTCTATAAAAGACTTAATGTCGCTCTTAAGGCGTTTTCTCATTTTTTAAAAAAAAATCCAGAGTCAACTTTCATAATAGCAGGATCTTATCTAAGTGAAGCATATGCAGACGAGATACACAAACTTGTTGAAGAATTAGGAATTACAGATAGAGTTATTGAAACAGGTTTTGTAGAAGATTTACAACCATATATCAGCATTACAGATATTGCAATACAATTAAGATATCCCACTGCAGGTGAAACATCAATCATTACACTTCAAATTATGGGAAATGGTAAACCAGTAATTGTATCTAACATAGGATCATTTGAAGAGATACCCAATAACACAGTAATCAAGATTATTCCTGATGTAAAAGAAGAGGTTTCAGTATACAATGCATTACTTAAATTGGCTAACGAAGATGAATATCGCAAAGAAATATCAGATAATGCAGAAAAATACATCATAGAAAACCATAATCCAGAAAACATAGCATCAGAGTTTTTTGAAGTCATAAAAAATTCGCCAAATCAAATTCTTAAAAAAGTAATACTTCCAGAAATCAGAACTAGAGACACAATCAAGGCTAATACGCCTGTCAAAGAATCACATCTTAAGGAGACACACCTAAAGGAGTCAACATTAAAAAAAATAAATTCAAAAGCAGATCATGAGATAAATGATGATGATGCAAACATGATAAATCTAAATTTAAAAAATGTTGATTCTGGCAACAGTTTGATTAAAACAATAAGAAAAAAACTGCATAACGAAATGAAAGATTGGCTTTTGTTGCCATTTCAAAAAAAGCAAACAAGATTCAATAGAAAATTAATTCAAAATGTCAATACAATAAAAAAACAATCACAAGATGTTTCTCAGAATATAAAAACAATCAAGAAAGACACTGAGGTAAACTTTGACAGAATCAAGAAAGACACTGAGGTAAACTTTGACAGAATCAAGAAAGACACTGAGGTAAACTTTGACAGAATCAAGAAAGACACTGAGGTAAACTTTGACAGAATCAAGAAAGATATTACTGAAATAAAAAACGATACTAAAAAAATAATTGAAACATCAATAAAACAAGATACAGATTTGGAGAAATTAATCAATTTTAATTTAGATAGGCGTATAGATATGATTATCGAGAGAAAAATGGAAGATTTTAAAAATGAGATCAAAATAGAGCAAGAAATAGATTCTAGATTTAGAGGGAAATTAAATCGCAGTCCTACCAAAGAAGAAATTATAGTATATAGAAATAAAATAAAAAAAAATCAGATAACATTTACTGAATTAGAAAACGAAATTGGAAAATTGGAGTGATGTGATTAATTTTGAATACGTTTAAAAATTTTATCACGAAATGCAACTAAAAGCAAAAGCGAAAAAGGTAAGAGCACAACAATTGCCCACACATTATAATCTACAACATAACCATGATCTCTTAGAATCACTCTGTACCACCACATATGCTTGTAGGAAATATTTGCAATAAACGAGAAAATAGAATCCACGTGTGGAAAAACATCAGTGTTAAACACAATAGGATTTCCAGTTGGAACTAGCAATAAATCAGGATCAGAGCCTCTGACATATTTTCTAATTAACTTTTCAGAATTCCAAACTGAAATGAGAATAAAATTCCAAACAATAGTTGAAGTAATGACAGAATATTTCAAAAATTTGCGCATATTTGAGGTACATAGTTTTTCAAAAATAGCAGCTAAGCCAATTGCAAAGAAAGGGGCTAAATCTATAGCACGTCGTTGACCAAAAGATCCTCCACCAGACCAGTCATGAGGAGCAGAATGCATGTAAAATACAATAGCTGTCATAATGATCATAACAGTTGCAATAGAACGATTTTTCTTGTACAATAAGCAGTAACCTGCCAAAGAGACCAAAAGTATAGGACTCCAAACAAACAATCCACGATGTTCTGAAAATAAAAATTCAGCAAAATAAGGATGAAACCAATTCATAAAAGTCCCTCGAGGATCATCATTTACTGCATACCACTGATCCAAAGGCATAGGTCGAGGAATTAGCTCTCCATAAAGATAATCCCAATACACCATATGCGGACTAAAAGCCACAATAAAACAACAAACATAGAGTGCTACGAGAAAAAGGTTTTTTGGATTTTTTGTTATCCAAAAACGTTTGAATAAAACCAAATCAATCAAAGGCAGAAAGAAGAATACAGCGTCAACAGTTCTAACCATAAAAATTAACCCTACACACAGACCCATGTAAATCCAATATTTCAGATTCAGAGAATCACGCAGTTTTAGCCATACAAATACAAAAAGTGATACTGCAAAAAATGAATGTGCAGATGAAAAACTAGGGGCAAGGAGAGAATAATAAACAACAGGGGTAGCCAACACAATAGTCAATGTTGCAAAAAATGAATTGTGCTCACTTATTTTCAGAAATTTCTTGATGGCAGCAAATAAGATAAGAGCACCAGATAATGAATAAAAAACAGAACCAAGATTAAATGAATATGTATATGCTGGACCATATCCATCAATTGGGAATCCCAATATCGAAGATGCAAGATGAGCTGCAATAAAGAAAGGAGCATTAAGCAATGAGCTTCCCATATTCTGAACATTGTAGATCAGTCCAGTAGTAGTTTTGATGTCAGGATTAACCCATCTGATTGGAAGATTATCATATTGATTTTGAAAATCTAGGTCATGATCAATTATCATAGAATGAGTGGTCCAAAAAAATAAGGTTCCATCACTCCTAATAACAGGATCAAAAAAAATTGGAAACAAGAGAACATAAACCGCGATAATGATGTAAAAATATCTAGATACCATTTACAACGGAGGTTACCACAGTTATATTAATACCAAGACACATCTCAACGAACGCATGAACATTCTATCATTCAAAAGAATACTAGGATTTGTTTTGATTTCAATTATATTCTATTTTGGGGTGATTTTGTATGGAGACATTAATCAAATTAACCAAAATTTTTCAGTGTTAGATTTCAGATATATTCCAGCAATATTGTCAATGGTGGTAGTTTCAATTTTTTTAAAGAGTCTAAGACAAAAGTATCTGTTACAAAGAGAAAATCTAGATATATCTGTCAAAGATAGCGTATCAATTTTTTGTTCAGGATTAGCATTTCTTATGACCCCAGGTGCAATAGGGACATTCGCAAAATCATTTTTCATGAAAGAAAAATATGGATTTCAACTTTCAAAAACAATTTCGGTAATCATAGCAGAAAGAATATTTGATCTGGTAGGAATTTCAGGACTGGTCATAATTTTCATGAGTTTCAGATTTGTAGATGTGTTATTTCTTCCAATTACGTTGTTTGTTATTTTGCTCATAGGATTTATTTTTCTAGCATCAAGATCATTTTTTACAAATAGAATTACAAATGTCCTAAAAAAACTAATCAAACAAGATGGCTTTGAAATTTCATTTAAGAATATTCTGACTAGGAAAAATATTTTCACATTAACGGTATTTAGTATAGGTTGCTGGTTTTTAGATGCTGTTGCTTTTTATCTTAGTTTTTCTGCTTTTATTACAGAGATCAATTTTTTTGACGCTTCAATTATAGGATTATCATCGTTGGTGGCAGGTTTTCTTACGTTAATTCCAGGAGGTATAGGGATTACAGAAGTTAGTTTAATCAATCTGCTAATTCAATATAATTTAGATTATGATCTAGCAACTACAGCAACCATTTTTTCTAGAATTTGTACTGTATGGTTTGCTACTGTTTTGGGCATATTTTTTGTCATCCCATTAATCAAAAAATAAAATATTTTATGGAAGAAGTTTTGGTTTGAATTATGGGTATTTTATTTGCAGGTATAGGAATAAGTTTTTTTGCATTAATAATTATCAACGTAGTCTTTTTTTTATCGACATTTATTTTATTAGTCACGTATGGACTACAAGATTTTTTTCAAGGAATGAACTTTTTTGAAAGAGTGTATTCATCGACATATTTCAAATGGATTATAATTTTTGATGGAGTTTGGTTAGCAATAGCCTTACTGTTTGCACAAAAAAGAAAATATTACAGAACAGACCCAAACAAGGACTATCTATCATATTATCCATTAGAAAGCAAACAAATTTGTGTCATAATTGTTGCTTATAATGAAGAACTTGCAATAGGTAAGGTAATAGATGATTTTGTACTACAGAAAAATGTCAAAGAGGTTATTGTAATAGATAACCACAGTGAAGACAATACAGTGAAAATTGCACAAGAGCATGGTGCAAAAGTTATCACTAAGGAAAAAAACATGGGTTTCGGTCATTCATGTGTAGTGGGATTTCAAGAAGCACTGAAAACAGACTATGACATCATTGTATTGGTAGAAGGGGATGGAAGTTCAAACGGGTATGATTTGGAGAAAATGATTCCGTATTTAGATAATTCAGACTTGGTGTTAGGTACAAGGCTGATTCAAACATTATCTGAAAAAGGGAATCAAGTAAAGATGATGTATGTGTGGGGAAATTATTTTTTGGCAAAGCTAATACAAATAAAATTTTTCAGTTTATTACACATGGGATCAGTAAGTCTCACTGATGTTGGATGTATTTTGCGAGTAATCCGCAAAGAGTCCCTAAAAGAAATCATACAATCATTTACAGATCATAGAACAGGAAAAGTAATTCCGGGAAATGAATTTTCATTATATATGATAATAGAATCAATTAAGGCAAATTTACGTGTAGTCGAAGTCCCGGTCACATCAAACAAACGTATAGGAGAATCCAAAATTGGCTCAGATAAAAAATTCAAGGCCATTAAGATGGGATTGAGTCACATATGGTTTATTTTGAAAAGTTGAACCAGTATATTATTTAAAAAAGCAGGATATGTATAATAAATTGGAGGACAAATTAACAGAGTAACATGGGAGCAGATATAATTACAATCAAGGATTCAAAGCCTAGATCAGCAAATGAACTCAAAAAACAGACAGGGGAGGCATATAGAACATCGGATTCCAAAAATCTGAGTCTTCAAAATTTTGATTTTAATAAGAAGATCTTATTCCATCCAGAAAAAATTGCAGCATATAAGGAAGGAGAAAGACCATTCCCAACAACTATTGAAGTGGATCTTACCAATAGATGTAATCATAGATGTTCATTTTGTTTTTATGCAGAACATATAGGAGTAGAGGCGGATAAACCGTCACTTGAAACAGAATTATTGAAAAAAAGATTACAAGAAGCAAAAGAACTTGGCACCAAGGCAATTAGCTTTACCGGTGGTGGAGAGCCAACCATCCATAAAGATTATCTAGAAATGATCGAATTTGCAAATGGAATTGGATTGGATATAGGTACCATTACTAATGGTTCTGCAATAACAGAACGAAATGTAGAAAGATATGTAAACAATTTACAATGGATTAGAATTTCCATGGCAGGAGGAGACAGAGAGAGTTACAAGAAAGTACAAGGTGTTGATCAATTTGAATTGATTGTAAAAAACATTGGAATTTTATCAGATAAAAAATCAGAGATTAACAGTGATCTAAACATAGGTATTAGAACTCTAGTAACACCAGATAATGTTTCAACATTAGAAGGATTTGCAGAAAGAATCAAATCACTTAACATAAATTATTATCAATTAGCACCGGACCAATATTCTGATGATAAAGGCAAATTTTGGAATGATGAAAAAACTCAAAATGTTTTTAGAAATGTAAAAACAATTCTTGCAAATCATGGTATCAATCTACTTACTACAACATACATGACTGCACAAGAAAATCTTGATTATCCTCAAACATGTTATGCACACTTTTTCATGCTTGCTATATTAGCTGAAGGTTACGTGACTTTTTGTAAAAATGCCAGAGGAGAAGAACAATTCTATATTGGCAACATTAATGAAAAGTCATTAAAAGAGATATGGGAAGATAATAAAACTAAAGACATTGAAAAATGGGTAAAGCCAAACAATTGCGGTTTATTTTGCAAACATATGGCCATAAATAACACAATGGAGGACCTGATGAATCCATCCGCAGATATGTCTCCAAATTTTGTTGGATGAAAATTTAAGATGATTTTCATAATCGGGGGAAACGGTCTTACTGGATCAGCAATTGTACAATATATGCAAAAGACATCACAAAAATTTGAAATTATTCAAAGAGAAAACAAAGAAGAGTATTTTGGGAAAGAATGTAATATTCTGATTTTTGCAAACGGTAATGCGGTAAAATACAAGGCAAATCAAGATCCATTTTTTGATTTTAATGCATCCGTAACAAGTATTGCAGAATACATACATAAGATCAAATTTAAAAAATTTATTTTAATTTCCACAGTAGATGTGTACAATAACAAATCAGACACAAATCAAACACAAGAAGACGTTGAAATTAATTTTAAAAAATTAGATACATATGGATTTCATAAATATTTGACAGAAAGATACGTCATGCATTTTTGTGATGATTATTTGATTTTTAGATTGCCCGGATTAGTAGGCACAGGATTAAAGAAAAACCCAGTTTTTGACTATATAAATCCAGAAAAAAGAGTAATGATTTCACCAGAATCAGAACTTAATTTCATAAATACAAGACATATAGCAAAAACAATTTTCAAGATGTTAAAAATGGATTTAAAAAATGAGATTTTTAATTTAGCATCAAAAAATAGCATAAAAATTAAAAACATAAAGAACATAATTGGAAATGAATCTGAATTTACAGAAGACGCCAAAAACAACATTCAGAAATATCAAATCAATACAAATAAAATTCAGAATTTGGTAGAATTATCTACGTCTGAAGAAGCAATAGAGGAGTATTTTAGAAAATTATAACAAAGTTAGGAGTTTTTAAATTTTTTATAGTTTTCAATCATAGTCTTAATTTTTGGAATGAATGGTGTAGGTTCAAATCCAAATTCATTCTTAATCTTCTCAATAGAGATTGTTGGAAATGAAAACTTGGAGGAATTTGGTTGTATATCTAATTCACATCCAGTATTAGCAATAATTTCATCGATTATTTTTTTAGAAGTAGTATTTTTCCCAAAAGCAATATTGTAAATCGAATGTTTTCCAGAAATCGAAATTTTGGTTGCAATATTTACTACATCACCAATGTAAACATAGTCTTTTTCACTATCAAGAGTTGATCGTAAGGATATTTTTCCTTTATCTACTGCGTCTCTAAGAATTGAAGGTATGAACAAGTTTGAAGAAAAATCACTTCCAGTTACATTTGAAGGTCTTACAATTCTCACATTTTCTTTTCCAGATGCAATACATATTGATTCCCCCATTGCTTTGGAAATATTATACAAGTCATTTATCTTCATTGGGTTTACTGACAATGAATCATCTTCATTGGTTGAGGTCCCATTATAATAAACTCGGCCAGAGGAAAAGTAGAGAAACGAATCGAACCTAGTCTTTTGTAAAATTTTTGAAAGCGCACAAACATGTGCGTTAACAGCCTCAAAGGGTTTTTCAACAAAGTTTGAAACTCCTATTGCAAAAATTACATTTCCAAGATTTTTATTGTTAATGTTATCAGTTCGTATTTCTGGTGTATAACATTCATGCCCTTCATTTTTTAGGTGAGTGACCAAATTAGAGCCAATAAAACCTTTTGAACCAATTACAGTAAATTTCAATTAGATAATTGCGTTTTAATACCACATTTAAAATTTTGAAAGTTAATCTAAAAAGTCCGGAATGGATCTGTCCTTTTCAGAGATTTCACTTACTTCAAGAGGCCAGGATATATTGAAAGTAGGATCATTCCATCTCACACCAATTTCAGATCCAGGTGAATAAAATTGAGAAACTTGATAAAATATTTCAGTATGATTCTCAAGAGATTGAAATCCATGAGCGAATCCTTCTGGTACATATAACATTTTAAAATTAGTGGAACTAAGTTCAAAAGATTCCCATTGTTTGTATGTGGGAGAATCCTTCCGCAGATCTATAATTACATCAAAAATTTTGCCTTGTGTGCATCTAATCAGTTTAGCTTCTTCAAATGGTTTTTTTTGAAGATGCATTCCTCTAATAGTTCCTTTTTGTTTTGTGTGAGAGATATTACACTGAGAGATTTTTGGGTTTAATCCATGTTCTTCAAAAATCTTTGCATCCCAAGCTCGGGCAAAAAAGCCTCTAGTATCTTCTTTCTTATCAAGTTCAATTACAAATGCATCAGGTAAAGAGGTTTTTGTAAAAATCACGACATTTCAAATTTTAAAAATATGCAATTAAATCTTATCATTTTACAACAAACATAGTTCAATAGAGCAACAGACAACAAATATTCTATTGAATTTAACCTATAATCAATGGTTTAATAATTTTCAATTTGATTTTAATGAGTTTTATAGGGAAGCATATGCCCAAATTTTATGAAGGTCTTTTTAACTGGCCACAAGGGTTATGTTGGAAATGTAATGACAGATTCACTTCTAAAAGAAAATTTTGATGTGTTGGGTTGTGATTTGGAGTATTATCCTCAAGGATTCATCAAAAGAAATTTCAAAGAGGTTCCATCCTTAAAAAAAGATATCCGAGATGTTTCTGGCGAAGACTTGAAAGGTTGTGACGCAGTAATACATCTTGCAGGTTTATCAAATGATCCTTTAGGAGAAATCAATCCAAGAATTACTGAGGAAGTCAATTTTCGAGCAACTGTCAATTTGGCTGAAAATGCAAAGAAAGCTGGCGTAGGACGATTTATTTTTTCATCATCGTGTTCAACATATGGGGTTAATAGTGATTTTGTAGACGAATATTCAAATTTGGAACCATTAACTGCATATGCAAAATCAAAAGTAAATTCTGAAAAAGAGTTGTTAAAATTAAAAGATGATACATTTTGTCCGGTTATGCTGAGAAATGCAACAGTATATGGTCTTTCACAAAGTCAAAGACTTGATCTAGTAGTGAATAATCTAACATGTTCTGCATATACAACTGGTAAGGTGGAGTTATTAAGCGACGGAACATCATGGAGACCACTTTTACATATTGAAGACATGGCATCAGCTTTTATCAAATGTCTAAAAGCTGATGAAGACAAAGTTTCCGGAGAGATATTCAATGTAGGATCCACTGATGAAAATTATAAAGTAAAAGATATTGCAGAGTTAGTAGAAGAAACAGTACCAGAATCAAAAGTTACTTTTTCTTCAAAAGCAAGCAAAGATGCAAGATCATACAGGGTAAATTTTGATAAGATAAAAAACAATCTACATTATAAAACAAAATGGAAGTTAAAGGACGGAATTAAGCAATTCTATGATGCAATCAAAGATAAAGAATTTACAGAAAAAGAATTCAGAGATAAAAATTTCTATAGAGTGGCATACCTCAAGTGGTTAGTACAAGAAAATAAAATTCAGTTATAATTTTTGACAGCATAGAAAAACAGTCATCATAGAAAATAATAATTCAACAGAATGTTAACAAAAATTTAGAAGTTTTGAGTTTGTGATGTCACCAAACTTTCCATTTAGCATTTCCAGAACTCCAAAAAGATTCTAAAGTGTTTTTATCACGTAATGTGTCTAGAGGTTGCCAGAATCCATCGTGTTTAAATGCAGAAAGATTGCCTTCATTTGCTAATTTTTCCAAAGGTTCTCGTTCCCATATAGTCGAATCATTTTCAATATAGTCAAACACATCCTTCTCAAGTACAAAGAATCCACCGTTTATCCATGCACCATCACCTTCAGGTTTTTCACAAAATCGCTTAACTTTGTATTCATCAATGGCCAATGCACCATATCTCCCGGGAGGTTGTACTGCAGTTAGAGTTGCTTTAGTATTCTGTGATTTATGAAAGTTCACAAGTTTAGAAATATCAACATCACTCAGACCATCACCATATGTAAAACAAAAGGTTTCATCACCAACATATTTTTGTACTCGTTTTAGTCTACCGCCAGTCATAGTATTATTGCCAGTATCTACCAGAGTGATTTTCCAAGGTTCGCTAAATTTTTGATGTACATTCATTTTATTATTAACAAGATCAATTGTGACATCGGACATATGAAGAAAATAATTTGAAAAATATTCTTTTATCATATATCCCTTATATCCCAAACAGATAACAAAATCAGTAATGTTATGTGCAGAATATATTTTCATAAGATGCCAAAGAATTGGCATACCTCCGATTTCAACTAATGGTTTAGGTTTAACGGTCGTTTCTTCACTAATTCTAGTCCCCATACCACCTGCAAGTATTACAGCTTTCAAAATATCTCATAAAATTTTGTTACTGGCTATAACTTTAATGTTTTCAGTAGCAAATCCACACATGCAAATGAAATTTACAATTCACAAATTAAGTTGACTTTTTACAAAATCTATCGAAGACACTATAGTGGGATCAGTTTGACGAAGTATTGCGCAGTATATAGACACATAATCTAATAGATAAACAAGATTAACAATTTTTGAGAGTATATCCCCCTTAACAGAATATAATTCATAATATGAAATATTATTTTGCAAAAAATATTTTTTTAGAATCTCATATCGTTCTTTAGTTTTTTTATAATCATCTATCCCTCTAATTAAAATTGGTTTTACATCTGATGTATTCTCCCATGCTACAATATTATTATGACATGCTTCAATTACATCTTCAACCATCACATGAATTTTTGCATTTTCTTGAAGTGAATTTTTAAATCTTATTGCAGCTGTATGTAGTCCCCACGGATAATAAATTAAAGGGATTGATGTAATCCAATGTGCTAGTTTTAATGAGGGGTTTTGTGATGAAATTTGATCAGAATTAATTTGTAAAGATAACTCATTTAATTTAGATATGGAATTATAGACGTCAGATCTTTTTATAGGAATAATAGATTCAAGAATTTTAAGCATTGAATAAACATACTTTACAAAAGATGCTCTGGGAGAATGAATCATATCTATATTATGGAAGTCGATATGGTTTTTTTGGCAAATTTTTTCCATTTTTCCGCCAGATGAGAATGCAATAATTTTACAACCCACAGGTATAGCCTCTTTTAAAACAGATATAGTTTCGACAGTGTTTCCAGAAACACTGATTGGTATGACAATAGAATTTTTTGTAGTTGAAGAGGGGAGATGATATCCTTTTACTACATCTACATGGATTTTTGATTGAGAGAAAATAGAATTAAACAGATCACAGATTGAGCCTGAACCACCCATGCCAGCAAATACAACATGTTTGATATCTTTACGAATTAATTTTTTTGTGTTTGATTCATACGCGTTTTTAGCAATTTGTGGCCATTGATTGTAAATTATATGCATTCCACTAGGATCATATTTCTCAAAGTCTAAAGAAGGTAACATGTAGAAATATCAAGAGTTTTCAATATAATGATTTGTCACACCGACATGCTATTATGATTCCCAGAGGAACTGAAGACATTGAACGTACTTCTTCTTTCACAGTTTTTCTCAACAACAAAAGGTGGAGGAGAATATGTATTTAGAACAATTGCAGATTCGTTAGAAAAGAACAATCACAAGGTATGGGTAATCACAAACAATGTTTCAGGAGAAAAATATCAAGAGTCAGAGAATCTCAAGATCCTAAGAGTAGAGCCCACACTGCAGTATAAGGGAGGGCTTCCACCTAGTTTTCTTGACAACATAAGATACGTTCTAAATGCCTACAAAAAGGCAAAAGAGATCATAAAAAATGAAGAAATCAGCATTATCCATTCCAATAATTTTTCTCCTGCACTGGCAGGTTCTCTGCTGTCATATTTTACAAAGATACACCACATAACCACGGTTCATGACATATTCTCTATATACGACAAAGAGTTCTGGAAGAAATGGGCAAGGCAGTCAAATGTTTCACACACAAATGCAAGACTGGTGCCACTTTTTGAAAAAATTATGATGAATCTCAAGATAGACCGTATCCATACAGTAAGTGATGCAACAAAAGACGACATTCAAAAACTTGGTACAAAAAAACCAATAATAGTAATTCCAAACTGTATACAAGACGAAGTACAAATAGCTACAAAAACAAAACCAAGACAGTTTGCATGTATTGGAAGATTAGTATTTTATAAAAATCTCGAAGTAGTACTAAACGCATTTAAAATAATATCAAAAGAATTTCCTGATGCCAAACTAGTAATTGCAGGAGATGGACCACACAAAGAATCACTCCAGAAATTATCAAGAGGTTTGAAAATAGATAAAAACATAGTCTTTAGGGGGCACGTAAATTCAGATGAAAAAAAAGTGATACTAGCAGAGTCAAATGCATTACTATTCCCAAGTCTAATGGAGGGTTTTGGATTAGTGATGTTAGAGTCCTGGCAGCAAAAACGTCCCGTATTAGCATCAGACATTCCTCCAATGTCAGACATCATAGAACACAACAAGACAGGGTTGATAATTGATCCTAACGATGAGAAAAAATGGGCAGAGCAAATCATCGGACTAGTCAAGAACCCACAAATTTCCGATGAGATGGGAAGAGAAGGAAACAAGATTCTAAAGGAAAAATACAACCAGCAACTATTCTATGAGAATTTAATCAAGATGTATAATGATGTCCTTAAATCCAGAGATTAGAAAACAGTTTAGAATACCGACTGAAAAGGCCAGATGGGTTTTTCTTTTCTATCTTCTTTCTAATTCCTGCGATCTTTTTTCTTGACAGTTCCACTGGCAACGCATGTAATAGAGGATTTTGTTAAAATTAATAATTACGAATTACAAAATATGAGCCAAAATAAGCTGTAAATTCATTACCGTTCAAATTTTATGCAGGTATGAGATTCAAAAAATAGGCTTGACAGGGCAAAAATTAGGCACAAATGGAGTGATCCCATGGATTGTGTTTTTGTTTTCCATATCAATGGTGCTTATCAGCTTTGTCTCAGTTGTATTTCCGGCACTAATCCTGGCATCAGATACTGTAACCATCCCGGGAATACAGCCAGTAACGCCTGATCCATACGAATCTGGTGTATGGTCTGGAGGAGTAATAGCTTCAAGCATCATAGTATTTGGTTTAACATATCTCCATTACAAAAAAAAGATACCAAAACTGTCCAAATTGTTTGAAAAAATATTTTCATTTGAGATATCAAAAAAGACATCACTCATTGTACTTGCAATACTTTTGATAATCTACATCGCAGGATCAGCCGGTGAAATATCAGTACAGGAAAAATACGAAGACTACAAGGGAGTAGAAAAAAGGCTAGAGACCTGGTCTCCTGATACCATATCATCATTTGAGCCTCATGTAAGATACGCACTATTGTCTGCATCAATGAATGTATTTGGAAGCTACAAGGCAGGTGCATTTCTTGCAAGCATTGCGCTAATAGTCACGACATATCTGATTACATCAACAATTGCCAAGAAAAGGTTTGCAGGAATTGTCGCAACAGTAATTGTATTGCAAAGCTCCGTGTTTCTGACATATGACACTTCAGTATCTTACACAAACTTTTGGATCCTGTTTTATCTTCTGTCATTGTATTTTGTGTACCGCTTTTGGCCACTATCGCCAGTATCATATCTATTATCCATACCATCAAAGGCATTGACTGCTGCATTTCTACCAATGTCAATTTACTTTATCTTGCGCAGCAGTATTCCAAGAAAGCAAAAAATCATCGTATCAGCAATCACTGCAGGAATTATTCTAATAGGTGGACTGGCAGCTGCTGGAAGTCTTTCCCCAACTCAAGGAACACAAGAAGCATTTGATGCAAAAGAATTTCAGATGGGATTCACGTCATTTGCATACCAGCTAAAGTCAGACGGTCTGGTAATGCTGTTTATGATACCACTGATGGTAGGACTGTTCATTGCATCAAGAAAGGGAATCAGGCATGCAGAATCTATAATGGTTCTAATCTCAGGGATGCTGTTAATTGCGCCAATACTTACTGGATTTACAACTCAGACAAACCAGCCATACAGGTTTGTGCCGTTGATAGTATTCTTTGCAATGGGAGTCGGAGTGTTGTTATCTAAGCGACAGGCCTGACAAAGGTCCACATCGATTCTAGTGTGTCACCTGATTCCACAGTATATCCGTCGTGTGCAAATCTGGCAAGGACAGTAGGTTTGCCATCTACAACATCAGACAGTATGGTGCTTGCAACCAAACCATCAGAGTCAAACTCTTGTGATTGTACTCTTCTAATCACCTGGAATTTCTCCCCATCAATTGTAATTACAGGATCGTTTCCGCGTGATGCCTCAAAATTCAAAAAGGATTCTAATGCAGACATATTAAGATCCGTGAATTTCGTTGATTCAAGATAAACTAGCAGCGTTCCATCAGAATTTCTGACAGTTGTCTGAACAAAGACAAAGATATCATCGCCAAGTTCGGTTTGTGTTGCGCCAAAGGAGGTTCCAATCGGAATCAAAAGTATTGCAAATGACAACAACACCAGCTTGTTCATAAAAGAATTTGAAAAGAGCTAGATAATTAATTTGCCGTTTTGATTGTCTCTTTTCCGAGCAGCTCGTTGTATAATGATATTGCCTCTTGCTCGTCTTTTGGGCCAACAACTACTGCAGAGCCCTTTTTCATAAAGCTAACAGACATCTCATTTGTACGAAGTGACAGTCCCATCTCTCCTTGATTTTCAACCAAGAACCCCTTTTGTTTTGCAATGTCAGTTACCGTATCAACATCAAGATCAAATGTGCTAGTTGGTGTAATTGAAAATGTTCTCTTGCCGCGATTCCTGCCACATAATTCCTCTAGGAGTAATTCCTCTTTTACAGCCTCTTCTGATTTGCCAGATCCACATACGGGACATTCTTCTGCCCTAAATGTGCGAGTAGTGGTAAAGTCCAGATTCTCAATGTCAACATGCAGTATCTTATCAGACAAGCTTGGCTTTTTTCCCATCACAACCTTGACGGCTTCGGCAACCTCGATTCCTCCAACAATGGACAAGATGGATGGATGAACGCCTTCAATGCTGCACGTAGGCATTGTGTCCTCATCAAGTGCAGGAAACATGCAATGGTAACATGCGCTGGTGCCAGGCAATATGGTAAATATCTGGCCTGATACTCCAACTGCAGCGCCAGTGACAAATGGAATTCCAAACTTTACACAGGCCTTGTTCAGTGCATATCTTGCATTGACGCTATCTAGTGCATCAACTACAACATCGCATCCTTCAACTACTTCAAGTGCTGTATAGTCATTAACAGATACTGCCAGTGCCTCAATCTTGCAATCAGGGTTTAGTTTCTGCAGTTTCTTTGCAGCAACCTCTACTTTGACCTGGCCCACATCGTCCTCATCAAACATTGTCTGTCTGTGCAGGTTTGATAGTTCTATGACATCTCTGTCAACTATTCTCAGAGTTCCAACACCCATTGCAGCAAGTCTTGATGTTATTGGATTGCCAAGACCGCCTGTTCCAACAACGCAGATCTTTGCATTCTTTAGTTTTAGCTGTCCCTGATACCCAATCTCCTCAAGCATTACCTGACGGGAAAATTTGTCCAGCTCCTTTTTTGATAGTTCTTCAGAACCGCCGGCAACTGCAGGCAAGATATACACCTCATCACCGTCATTGAGTGCAGTGTTCATTCCATCAGAGAATTTTGCATTCTTGCCATTGATGTAGATGTTAATCAGAGAGCGAGGTGTCCCGTCACCTTCCAGTACTCTGCGCTTAAAGTCATCTCCCATTATTTCTGAGATTTTTGCAAATGCGTCTTGTAAAGAGTCAGCTGAAATGTCAGTCTTTTTCTCTCCTCCTCCAGAATTTAGGACAGATGGAATTGTAAATATGATATTTGCCATTCTAGCTTACTACCGCCGAGATTTCATTAATGTCTGCCTTCATAATCTGAGGTTTTTGCAGTACTTCCATGATGGATTCAGTTGCCTTGAGGCCGTTTCCGGTGACATAGCAGACCACCTTGTCATTTTTGTCGATTTTGCCCTGCTCTACCATCTTTTGCAATACTGCTACAGATACGCCTCCTGCAGGCTCTGTGAATATTCCTTCTGTCTTTGCAAGTAATAATATTGCATCTAAGATTTCCTTGTTGTTTGATTCTTCGGCAAATCCGTTGTATTGTGCCAGTCTCTTTAGGACATAGCGTCCATCGCCAGGATCGCCAATTGCAAGACTCTTTGCAATGGTATCAGGATTCTCAACGGGGATCACGTCCTTGGAGTTTTTCTTAAATGCGTCAACTACTGGAGCGCATCCATGTGGTTGTGCTGCAATCATGTGCATGTTAGATACATCACCTAGCAAAGACACGGACTGTAGTTCTTCAAATCCCTTACATATTGCATTTAGCATTGCACCACTGCCTACAGGAACAATAAGTTGGTCTGGCACTTGCCAGTCAAGTTGCTCTGCAACCTCAAAGGCCAAAGTTTTAGATCCTTCAACATAGTGTGATCTCATGTTAATATTTACAATTCCAATTCCTTTGGAATCGCCAATCTGAGCTGCAATTCTGTTTGCATCATCATATGTCCCATCAACTGCGATATAGTTTGCACCATAAGAGAGAGCTTGTGTAATTTTTGCCATCTCAATATTGCTTGGAGCAAATACATGACATGGGAATCCTCCTTTTGCAGCATGTGCAGCAGTAGCTGATGCCAGATTGCCAGTTGATGCACATCCAACTGCAGACAATCCAAATTCCTTTGCCTTGGAGATTGCAACACCAGCTGGTCTGTCCTTGAATGAAAATGTTGGATTTACAGAATCGTTTTTGATGTAAAGGTTGTTTAGGCCTAATTTTTTGCCAAGATTTTCAGCCTTTGTTAACGGCGTCATCCCAGCATCAATTGATACAATATTTGATTTGTTTTCTATTGGCAATAATTCAAAATATCTCCAGTATGTGTGCTCACGGTTAGAAAAGGTATCCTTTGAAAGTGAGGGAAAATCATACTTTACATCCAGCGGGCCAAAGCAGTCATCGCAGATATACTTGAATGCAGTATCATACTGTTTTTTGCATTCTCGGCATTGCAATGATGTTCTAGTCAAGATCAATTGTTCCTCGTAGAGCATACATAAAAAATCCTAATATCAAGTTAAGTAATACTAAACTTTACCATATAAAAAATATAATGAAAAAATTGTTCTATTATCCAAAAAATCTCCAGATATGCAAAGAATTCAGAGAAAAATTTTAGAATAATTGATTTTTTGTAAATATTTTAAAAATAAGCAAGGTTTTTAGAGATTTTGATAAAAGCAACAGATATGAAAAAGTCATCCATAGTTGGGATTTCCGGAGGAATAGGAATTACTATCATAATTTTAGGAATTATTTTTGCAACAAGCCAAGATTCTGGTTCTATGGAAGTTGAGGATGTCTTAGACAGGGAATTGAGACCAGAAGAAGAAATCACACCAGAAGTTCAGGAAAAGCTAGACGAGATTGAAAAAATAGTAGATGAAAATGAATATTCTCCTGCTCCAAGAGAGTGGATCACCTCAGGACCATTTCAGATAGATAGAAGCAAGTATGTGCTTGGTGAAAAAATATTTCTAGTAATTGGAGGATTGGATTATCAAGAAAAAGGCCAAGTCGCTTTTTTAAGACCATTAAATGATACTCATTATTCAGTATACCAAACAATCCCATTTGATGGAGCAAAGAAAAATGTATTCAATTACTATATTTCACCACAATTGTCCAAAACAAGAGGAATATGTTCAGCAGATGACATCATAGGGAACTGGACAGTTGTTTTTAGGGGAACAGATTATCCAAATTTGAAATTTGAAATAACTGATCAAATTCTTCCAGGAGATGAAGACAGTTACACAAAACCAGTTTGTTAGCTAATCTAAATTATTGTGAAAACAAACACGTTTGCCCAGATGACATGCAGGGCCTGATGGTTCAACAAGATAGATTATTGCATCTGAATCACAATCAACTAGAATTTCTTTGATTTTTTGAGTGTTGCCAGATTCTTCTCCCTTCATCCAAAGTTTGTTTCGCGAACGACTCCAAAACCAGGAATTGCCTGTTTTTTTTGCAAGCTCAAGTGATTCCTTGTTTGAATATGCCAAGGTAAGAACATCCTTTGTATTTGCATCCTGAACAATCACAGGAACCAATCCGCCACTTTTTTCAAAATCTATATCATCAATTGATTTGTTCATGTCAAAACTGAGATTTTGGGCTTATTGACTTTTTTCATTTAGAGTTGAAGGTAATAGTATAATTTCAAAATTTTATTAGCGTATAGACTCAGATGTAATTGTGCAATGCAGTATTTCAGAATGCAAGATGAAGGCAGTCCAAACAGTAAAGATTAGTTTCAGAGAAAAAAGGAATCTTTGTGAACAGCACTACAAATTGTTCATAAATAAAGAAGAAGAATACAAGCCTAGTTTTTCTCGTGCCTCAAAGTTCAAAAAATAGGCATTTCATATGTCAAGAATTATTGAAAGATTTAACATCTACCTTTTTGAATTTGAAATATGGCAGTTAAAAAGACATCAAAAAAGACTACAAAAAAGCAGCCAAAGGCGAAAACTGCAAAAAAAGCTGTAAAAAAAACCACAACCAAGGCAAAACCAAAATCTTCAAAGCCAGAGTTTGAGAAAGCCTGGAGAGAATACAATTCTGCATTGAGTGTATGGAAAGAATCCCTGGCACAATGGCAAAAGGCCACAAATGAGACACTCATGACATATCATGATGCTTGCCAAAGAGCATTAGAATCAGATGCAGAACTACTCAAAAAGGTCAGTTCAAGTTGGGAAGAAACATGGGAAGAGATTGGGCCTGAATACATTAAACAGCAAACAAAAATGATTGAAAATATTTTCAAGGAAACTAACATCGAGTCAATAAAAAAATTCAATGATCAGTGGGAAAGATTTCTCAAAACATCAGGAGATGACTCGATTAAAGCGTATCAGGAAGCAATAAAAAAATTCAATGAAGCGTGGCAAACAAGTCAGATATGAGAGATTTTTTTATTTTTAAGATTTTTTAGATAAACAATACTAAAAGACACAAGTAGTGTCTGTAAAACATAACCTCCAATTATCAATACTACTGCATTTCCTATAGGGTCAAGAGTTGTCATAATATCAATATGTTGAGGGGAGACAGTATTTCCAGTTATTACTATAATTCCAATTACAATATTGGGGATTAGTGCATATCTAATTTTTTTCAAAGAAAGTATAGTTAAAGCAACAAAAGCAGATTCAAGACTAATTGCCTGAAGAAAAAATTTTGGATCACCCATAGGAATTCCAATAATTCCTGTAATGCTAATTGCAGACAAAACTAGTACAATAAATTTTTTCAAGTTAGTTCATACAAAATGGATAAATGTTTACAAATCTTTCCTTAGTTTTCCTATTCTAAACACTTTACAATTACATACTGAACATCTTCCCTTAATTGCAGGACGACCATTTTTCATGATTGTTTCTTCAGGGTTGTTTATGATGCGTTTAGTTTTACATTTTACACAATATGCTTCTGGAATGCTTGGAGTGATTTCTTTGCTTTTTGAAGGCTTTTCTTCATGAATTCTTTTTTCAATATCATCTAATTTTTGATTCTGTCTACGTAGAGTTTGAATGATTTCATGTTCAATATCTGCAGCCTCTACTTTTTCAATTTCTTTTTCTAGTTCTTTTATGCGTTTTAGTTGTTCTTCTGTAGATTCGGTTTGTTTTTGTGCAATAGACAATACATTTTCAAGCTCATCAATTTGATTTTGCAGATCAGATAGTTTCTGATATTGCTCTGGTGTGGCCTCTTCCTCTTGTGATGGTGAAACATATGATTCGGTTTGTTTTTGTGCAATAGACAATACATTTTCAAGCTCATCAATTTGATTTTGCAGATCAGATAGTTTCTGATATTGCTCTGGCGTGGCCTCTTCCTCTTGTGGTTCTGTTACAGGTTCTGTTACAGGTTCTGTTACAGGTTCTGTTACAGGTTCTGGTGCAAGGTCTAATTCCTGGGGAAGTTCTTCTGCTGTCTGTTTTGGCAGAGTGCCTCTGGGACTAGGAGTTGGTTTTTCTGGTTGTGATTCTAGTTCTTGGATTTGTTTTTCTAGTTGCTCCAGTCTGGCTAGTTGCTCTGGTGTGGCCTCTTCCTCTTGTGGTTCTGATACAGGTTCTGTTACAGGTTCTGGTGCAAGGTCTAATTCCTGGGGAAGTTCTTCTGCTGTCTGTTTTGGCAGAGTGCCTCTGGGACTAGGAGTTGGTTTTTCTGGTTGTGATTCTAGTTCTTGGATTTGTTTTTCTAGTTGCTCCAGTCTGGCTAGTTGCTCTGGTGTGGCCTCTTCCTCTTGTGGTTCTGTTACAGGTTCTGATACAGGTTCTGATACAGGTTCTGGTGCAAGGTCTAATTCCTGGGGAAGTTCTTCTGCTGTCTGTTTTGGCAGAGTGCCTCTGGGACTAGGAGTTGGTTTTTCTGGTTGTGATTCTAGTTCTTGGATTTGTTTTTCTAGTTGCTCCAGTCTGGCTAGTTGCTCTGGTGTGGCCTCTTCCTCTTGTGGTTGGGATTCATCTACAGAAAGAACCTCTGGGATGTCACCTAAATTATCTAATTCAACCTTGTTTTCATCTATTCGGACGTACGGTTCGCCTTTGATTCTAAATGTACGTATTTTACGTCCTCGTTTCCAAGTAGAATTATTATTGTAAATTGTAATGTAATCTAATCCATTTTTAATATCTGATGCAATAGTTAATCTATCAACTACTTTTCCGTGTTCAACTCCTTTTTCAGAATCCTTGTGTCTCTTAGCCCTGGAAATCAAATGAGCAGAATCATAACTTACTTCAGAAATGAGATAATCTGCCCACTTGACCATACAAAAAGAACTGATGAATTCCTAGTAAATAAGCAATGAGACATTATTGATGCAAATCGGGGTAGAAATGATATTTGGCTAACCTAAATGTAATATTTGAAAATAACAAAAGTATGATGTTAAGAGATTCTCATAAATATAGATAAAATTTCACACACAGTATGAATCCAAGGGCAATAGTAATAGAAGACGATGAGTTAATCATGGAGATATTCAAAGAGTTACTTGAAACAATAGGAGTGGACGTGATAGGAACAGCTTTCAATGGAAAAGACGGAGTGGAAATATATGAAAAATTAAAGCCAAATGTAATTTTTACAGACATTATGATGCCAGAGTTTGATGGATTCTATGTTATTGAAAAAATTAAAGGGTTAAATTCGCAGGCAAAAATTGTTGCAGTTACAGCAGATCTGTCAAACACTACAAAGGAAAAATTAGATAATGCTGGAATTCATGGTGTAATTTACAAGCCATTTTCAATAGATGTTCTAAAAAATACAATTTCAAGTATTTTTGGAAATTGATAGAAAAACCACATATCAAAAGCCCAAAATTCAATCATTAACTGATACAAATAAGATTATAATTGGTTTTTAGGATTTGAAAGTGAATTGGAAATTTCTATAGAACCATGGAAAAAATTAGTTATTCACGAAGTAATCGAATACAAATTTGATGATTGGGTAAAGCAGATTGCATTTAGTACAAGGTCATCAGGAGGGGCAATTCCAACTATGCAGTGGACTAATGGAATTGTTTTTTCGCCTGCAAATTTTCCAACAACAAACACTACTGTGGAAGAACAACTAAAAGGGACACTACATTGGTCATCAGTTTCATTTGCAATAAAAGAAAAGTTTGAAAGACAGATCGTTATTGAAAATGCCACAATAAATCTTGTTGATGTGAGTGTTAATGAAATTTTTAAAGAATTATCACATACTTTGAAAAAACAATCAAAATTTCTAAATGCGACTAAAGAATAATGAATATAGAAGACAGAATCAATGAATGCAAATACAACTTAAACCAAATAAAGCATTTTGATCCTGATCCATTTTATGTAGAGCATTTTTTTAATTTATTTGTAAAATCAATAGGAACAGTATACAATAAAATTTTTGAAGAAGCAAATAATGATTTTGGATTATTTGTATCAGGTGAGATCAACAAGGAGAAATTTAAAGAAAAAGCAATTCAGAAAAAAGATCATAAAGCTTTGGATTTTGTAAATTGGTTTGAAAATAAAATGGATGAAGAACACAAAAATCCATATCCTCAGTTTATGAGAGAAGTTATAGAATTTGCAAACAAATTCAAGAAAATGCCAAAAATGAAAATCATGATGAGATCTAAAGAACGTTATTCAGATGATCCAAATCAAGAGATTTTAGTTAATTTAGCAAATGGAAAGATAAGATCTAAAGAAGAGCTGGAAATAGAAATGAAAAGAAATATGCCAGTTTTTCTGGAGGTTATAAATCACAAGAGAGTAACAAAAAATGAGCCAAAAATAAATGAAAAACAAGTTACTGCTTCAACCTTTGTTCAGATAAATCAAAAAGAATACGAAATTGCATATTTGTCTGAGATATACATTCCAGTTCTTAGAAGGATTTGTACAGATTCATTAAAAAAAATCCAGGAAATGACTCAGTGGAAATAATTTGTATTAATCAGAATCTTTGTTTTCAAATCCAAAAATTTTATGCTCAGATTTTATTTTGATGATTGGCATATAAGAAAATCCATGTTCAAAGGAGTCCGAAAATTCTGGATCCTTTCCCAAATGTCCTTGATATTTTACAAAGGGCTTTAGTGGTTCAGAATCCAATTCAACATAATTGAATTGGTAATATACTTCATCCATGTCAATTGAGGTAATGTATCCTAATATCCAGGAATTATTATGTGGCAGAGCATACAGTGTAAGATTTGGCTCTTCAGGAAATTCAGGATTATATGTTAGTCGAGCCAGGCTTCCTAAATCCTGAACCCTAACTGGATGAAACACATCAGGGGTAGTGTCATCAGTTGTTAAAGGAGACACATCATTTTCCATGTGAATTATCGGAGCATATGTAGAGACATTTTTGGTAGATTCAACGATATCACATATTTCATTTCGTAATGAAACTTGATATGAAATGTATCGGCCAAATTTTGCCATAGGAGTATAAAACAAAACAAGGGTGTTTGCTAAGGTCAAATTACTTGATAGAACACGAGTGCCATTAAGATCATGGGAAAATACTCTAAGAGGATATTCCCTAAACGCACAAACAAATCTAGCAAAATCATTAAAGCTAGACAATTCTATAAAACATTGATTTTGCACAATATCTACCAAATTGAGCATGTTTTAATTCTTTTACAGAATTTTGTTAAAATCTTATAAATTTCAATGACACTTACATCTCATGGCAACAAGCAAAACCCGAAAAATCGATTCTGAGGAATTAGAAAAACTGCAAAAAGTTGAAAAAACAAGAAATTCAGCTAGACGGAAAGCACAGAAAAAAGGTAAAAGTATTGCAACGGATAAATCAAAGTCAAAAAAGGCAAAGCCTGCCAGGCCTGCTAGAAAAGTAACAAAAAAACGCGCTTCAGTAAGATAGAAATCAAAACATAAAATTTCTAGTCTTCTGATTCTTCATATTCTTCATCAGATTCATAATTTGATTTTAATTCAAGCTGATGAGCTTCTTCTTTCATTTCCTCTTGTTCTGCTTTTTTCTGTGCTTTCTCAGTTTCGTTATCTTCTGACATGGTTAGGTTTCCAAGAAGTGAGATATTAAATCAGTTCAAATTATCATTTCTGAAAATAAAGTGAGTTTTTAATTATTTTAAAAGGTGATTTAGTTAAAAATAAGTTGTACTCCAAAAGTAATCATGTTTTCAATTGTATATGTACAAAGAAAGAGGAGATTTTTTTTCTCAATTTATGTCAAGATTGAGATTTTGGCCACATGGAGTTCCAAGTTTCGGCAAATTTTTTCATCATTTCGCCATAAGCTTGCATTTGATCCATTCCAGACGAGCTAAGAGTTTTTTGCCAGTTTTCTGCAAATTGTTTGAATGCTGCTGTGTTTGAATCGTTTAGTGCTTTTTGCCAAGCTTCACCAAATTCTTTGTATGATTTCATACCAGCCTCGGTGAGGGCATTTTGCCAGTTTTCTCCAAATAGTTTCATGGTCTCAGCACTGGATTCTTTGGTAGCTTTTTCCCAAACCTCATTAAACTTGGCTTGCATGTCATTACTTGCACTTTGCATTTGCTCGAAAAGTTTCTTCCAGTTTTCTAGAGATTTAGAATATTCTTGCCACAGAGAATCCCATTCATTTGAATTTTCTTCAGACATTACTGTTTAAGGCATATTGCGACTCTTAAATTATTCCTTTAAACCCAGTTATGCCTTCTTTCGATTTTTCAATCGTTCTTGCATTCTCTGCTTTCCCTCTTCAAATTTGGCTCTATCATCATCGGTTCTCAGTAAAAGTTTTGGGACATGAGTAGGTCTACCATCTTTGTCAAGGGCAACAAAAGTCACAAATGCAGTACCAGTAATTGTTCTCATTCCAGAAACAATATCTTCAGCTTCGGCTCTCACTTCAATCTCCATTGAGGAGTTGTGAACATAATTAATTCGTGCATTTAGTTTCAAGACATTTCCAACATAAACGGGCTTTATGAAATTCACACTATCCATGCTAACTGTTACTGCATTGGATTGCGAATGTCTCTGGGCAACAATTCCTGCAACCATGTCTATATGTTTTAAAATTTCTCCACCAAAGACATTTCCTGCAGGATTGGCATCAGAAGGAAACATTCTGACAATTACTTCAGCATGAGATTCGTCAGGGCTTTTTTCTGATTTTATTGTGTTTTCATTTGACATTTTAGATTCGTTTTAGTATCTCCTTTTTCTTGTCTTGAAATTCTTTATTGCTGATAATTCCTTTTTTGTTTAATTCTCCTAGTTTTTCCAAAATTAAGAGATTTTTTTCAGAGTTTACTAGTCGTTTTGTATTTTCTACAGATTTTGATATTTTTCCACTCTCAGTACGTAGGATTTTTGAAACGTCTGAACCTCGTTTTTTTGCCAAGGTTCTAAGTTCTCTAGTTTTTTCTTTTGCGAGCTGAGCAATTTTTAATTTTTTTGCTGCTTCTTTTTTATCTTGGATATCAAATCTTCGTTGGTATTCTTCAATAACTAACACTGGAAATGGAGTCCATTCAACATCCTCATAAAATTGAGTTAATTGTTCTTTTGTGACATTTTTCAAATATTTCTTAAAATAATCTTCAGATTTGTTCTCCATTAAAATACAATGGGAACCATCCCATTTAATCTAATCAGTCTAGCAGATTATTTGAAATAATTTTCTAATTTTATTTTATCAATTTTAGGAATTTTTGCCAACTCGAATCCCTCGGGCCTCTTTGTGAGAGAGCGTGTGGCATCTATTCCCATTTTTGCTGTTTGTAGTTTCTTTTGATCACTTGAAGGATCTAGGCTTGAGCCTCTCACATTTTTGATGATTACAAGGTCTTTGTCTGCTTGAAATCTTGTGGCCATGGCATATTCTACTGATTCAGCATTGTTAGGATCAATATCTTCATCAACAACAGTTACCTGCTTGAGTGATCGATGAGACTCGAATGTTTTTTTGATAATTTTTTTTGGATCGCTTTCAGATTTCTTTTTTATTTGAACTACTGCATGAAGCCAATTACAACCGCCGTTAGTCATTGAAACTTGTTTTGTCTGAGAAAATGCCTTTTTCAAATCTCCATTCAGTTTTGATTCAATAGGCATTCCCATCAGTAAGCGATGCTCTGAAAAACCAGACAGGACATCATGGAAAATAGGGTTGTTTCTAAAAAACAAATTTTCTAATTCGAAAACAGGTTGAGGGCGATGATGGTCGTATGTTTGAAGCATTTCAACCATCCATTCAGGATGTGTTTTGTCTTTGAGAATTTTTCCCTCCATAACAATTTCTGCACCAGAAGGTACATTCAAACCTGTGAAGGGGAGTTTAGCAAGAGTGAGTTTTCCTTCCAAAAGGGAATTTGCAATGTCAATTTCGTCTTTTCCCCATTCAGCTTGATATGCTCCAGCAATTGACACAGCAGGGTGTACGCCAACAGTAATGGCAATTTTAAGATCCTCACCATGTTCTTTTGCATCAATAAAGCAGCGATGCAAATGCCGCCCTTCAACCATTCTAATTGAAAAATGGGTTTTGTCAATAGGCATCATTCTATGAAAAGAAGAATTTTGTTTACCAGTTTCAGGATTTTTTGCATATGCTATAGAAGAAGTGATGAATGGACCAGATTCTTTCTCAAAATGTGTAACGATTGGAAGGATGGACAAATCCCTTGATTTATTTTCCATAAATTTCCCAGAAGAGATGATTTTTGGTTTTTTTGCTTTTTTAATAGCTTTGATCATATTTTCATGAATTGTTTCTTCTTTACTGCTTACTGCAAGAGCAAATCTTTTTCTAGTTCCAACTAAATTTGAAACAAGGCGAAATTTGCTTTCTTTGATATTTTCAAACAAAGCTGCATGTGAGCCATCTAATTTTGCAGTGATACCAGCAATTTCGTATTTTATAGATACGGGTTTTTTTACAGTCTTTAATTCATGATTTTTTTTGATAATTGCCATATAATTCCGTAAATCAGTCATTTCTCAATCATCTCCATAATTTCTGACATTAAGGCTTTTGCAGTATCAGTCTCTAATTCTTTTTGCACAAATGAGGACACTATGGCAATTCCTTTTATCCTGCTGCTAATCCGTTCAGCAGTTAGTTTTAAGAAAAGTGATTCGCTTCTAGATGGAATTACGGTTGTCGTAACAGGAGTGGGTCCACCAGACAATGAAACTACCATAGAGCCTAATCTACTAGGCCCTTCTGAAATAGATACAAAAAATCCATTTTCAAATTTTTGGATCTGTAAAGAAAAACTACGGCCCTCCAAATTGACGGTTTTTTGACAAAACCCATTTGGAGAGTTCAATAAACTTTGAACAAATCTTATGCTTTTATTGCTATTGATTCAGTCTCTGGAGAGGCTTTAACTTCAGCATTTGGATTTTTCTTGCAACGATTTTCATGCTTGTCTTTATTTACAAACAATTTGTCACAATACTGACATGCAGTTTTTGCTTTGGTTTTCTTTGCTGTTTTAGGTTTTGAAGTCTTTGCTTTTGATTTTGTTTTAACCTCTGCAACTTCTTCAATTTCAGGTGATTCAGCAATTGCTTTTGCTTCAATAGAATCAGCCTCAACTCTAGCACGAAGTTTAGCCTTGTATTTCAGATTACGTGGCTTTGTTCGGAGTCTGTATCCACAGCATGGACACCAAAGACCTTCCCATTTGATGAATATTTCACAAATTTGGCATCGACGTTGTCCAGAAGCATATCTTCCGGTTCCTACGGGCTTTTGAGCCTTATATCTTACACAAATTCCTTTACAAGTCATCTTTGTAGTCTAATATAGAATTCATAAGTATATAAGGATGGATCGATAATTTTTAGAGAATTTGTTCTAATTACTTGTAATAATTTTAATTTTTTAATCGATCATCATGATTTGTTTTAATGAAAACGAAAAAATCTTCAATAAATATGTATAGCTTATTGTATGGTTGGATTTTTTCAAAAATTAACACATAGCAATATAGTCGTTTGAACAAAAATTTCATCTTTTATCTAAAAAGATGTAAAAAATATAATAAAATCATATATTCATCAAAACATATTTTTAGAATAATATTGTTAACCGGTAATAGAAAGAGGCAAGATGGAATGTCGATATCCATCTCTTTGTGAGATGTATTTTGCAGAAAGCATATCTCGTTTCCCTCTTTGATTGAAATTTTTGATTTTAGGACTAGTTTTTCTCTCATCAACAAATTCTAATTCAAAAGAGGAGCAAAATTTTAGATTGAGCAAGTTTCCAATTTGCTTTGCAACATTCATGTTTCCATCACCAATTTTGACAATTTTCCTTTTTGCCCTCAACCCTCCCAATACTCGAATAATATGCATCACTACATTATCCACAGAGGAATGAAATGAGCTCTCTATTTCTCGCCCAAAATAGAATATAGACAGTCCAATTCTTTGACCAGGATCTATCCCTATCACAAGTTCTTCCTGATCAAACCCCAAATCGAGTTTTTGAATCATCAATCCTCTAATTACGGTTGGATGTTGTTCAAAAATCTCTTCATGTAACATTGGTTTTTTGCATTCAAATGGCGCTTCCTTTCTGGTTGTTAATACCAGATGCCCCCAATAATTTGGAATGTCTTTTGGTAAAATAGAATCAAATGTGAGATTTAGGATCTTAAGAGAATTTGAAAATCTATAATAGGGTTTGCCATACGTGGTCGCAATTCCAATACGAGTATTAAGTAATGGATCGATAATTTTTGATGATAAAATCTTAGATTTAGGTTTATGCCTTCAAAACAGTTGACACGACATGATTCACTGCTTCATCAAAGTTATCATTGATCTTTGATTGAATTTCAGCCAATTTTGATTCACCATCATGAGCAATTTTTGCTGATTCTGCATTAGCCTTTTCTTTAGAGGCATTGATTATTACCTCAGCCTCTTTTGTAGCCATTTCTCGGGTTTTTTCAAGTAGTTTTTCAACCTCGTTTTGTGCTTTGGTGTTCAGTTGTTTTTTCATGTCAGCTACTTTGCTGTTTAGTGAATCTAAGTCATCTTCTAGACCATTTAGGGACTGGATAATGCCAGTAACCTTTGATTCAGCCATGCTACTCATGCCTCAAATTCTTTAAATCCATTACTTAAATCATTCACTCAAGTCAAAACATATCAAAAAACAGAACAGTCGACAAATTGATCGCAAAATAGGATCAGATTTAATTAATTTCTTAAATTCATAATCATAATGACGAAAACTATTTTGGCTGGAATTCTAGTAAGTTCTATTCTTTTGGGCGGGATCATGTATGACAATGCATTTGCAGCAGTAGATATGTTCATGAAAATTGATGGCATAGAAGGCGAATCGCAAGACAAGAAGCATAAAGACGAAATCGATGTTTTGGCATGGTCATGGGGAGCATCACAATCTAGTTCATCTCCCACTGGAGGAGGAAAGGTCAATGTACAAGATGTGTTTGTAACAAAATTCATTGATAAATCAACTCCAATTTTGTTTAAATCACTTACAATTGGAAAACATATTGGTAGTGCAGAAATATCTGTAGTGGATAGAGATTACTCTGGAAATGAAGCTTACTTGACATATACTCTAGAAAATGTTTTAATCACTAGTGTCTCAACTGGAGGCTCTAGTGGAGAAGATAGGCTTACAGAAAACATCTCTCTGAATTTTGAAAAAATCAGAGTAATATATCAGCCATTTGAGAACAAAAAGAAATCTGGCGAACCAGTAGAATTTACATTTACTGTTGAAAGGCCGCCAGCATAATCTCTTTTTTCCAAAATTTAGACTCCAAACAGGTCAACAAGCAATTCAGTTTAGCAGATTTTCAATTTAGAAGCTACAAGATTATCCAGTGGTTAGCAACAAGATCGCCCTTGCTAGATCACCTTTAGATTCTTCCAGAGCACTTTTTGCCTTTTCTTCATCAACTCCTGCTTGTTGGCTAACTAGTTGAATGTCTTCATCAGAAAATACAGGCACCTCCAATTCTCTTTCTTCGTAAGAATCTGCAGTTACTGTAAAAATTGAGTTATCTTTGGCTTTCATTTCTGTAACGGAGGGTTTTGATAAAATGATCTCTTTTTTGTCAGTCTTGATGATGACTTCTTGAACATTTGGGATCTCTTTCATATCAAGTCCCATCTTGTCCATCATTCTTCGCATTTCGCGATTACCGCCACGCATCATGATGATAACTTCTCCTTACGACTTTTTAAACTATCTCTGACTTTGATTGCCATTCCATGTTTAAAATCTAAAATCATATCTGAGGACAAAACGGCTTTTCCAACAGCAATTACTTTGTTTTTGTACAAAACCGGCGTATCTGAAGAGATTTGGATATTTTTTCCAACCCAAGTTACATGTTTGCAGAAAACAGATCTTCCTTCTTCAACAAATGGGGCAGCATCTTGGTTAACTTCTAAACAGTTTTCTTTGAATTTTTTGCTTTGCAGTAAAAGTTGCGCAAAATAAGGACTGATTGCTAAACCACCATCAATTCTCAAAGTGCACAATAGTTTTCCTTTATGGGAAACTGTTTTAATTCTACCATTCTTTCTTGAAAAAGTCATCTCAATATCTTTTGGTAAAAATTTTGAAACTCCATTTCCAAACAGTGCATCTATTGTATACTTCAACTTTAGATGTTGATCCATGACAGTAGTGCGATCTATTCTAAATATTAGTTCAATGGAGCCATATATTTTGAATCTTTAACTATATAGATAGCAAATTAAACCGTATTTTATGGAAGAAAGAGAGGAAACAAGGAAAATTCAATTTACAGGCAAGTCATCATACATAGTTTCATTACCAAAACAATGGATTACTGATTTGGGTTTGAAACAAGGAGATCAAATCAGGATGGTCAGAAAAGGATCATCTACTCTTGAGTTGTATCCTCCAAAATTTGAGACTAGAGCCCAGAAGAAGGAAGATGCAACTATTGAGATAGATGCTGAAGAGATAGCTTCCTCAATTGTAAGAAAATTAATTTCATTGTACTTTTTGGGATTCAAAACAATTAATGTCAAACCAAAGACAGGAAGACTGAATCCAAACCAGAGAACCATAGTAAAAGAAGCAGTAAAAAGAATGCTCATGGGTTCTGAAATAATTTCAGATTCAACCACTGGGATTACAGTTCAGGTTCTAGTAAATCTGCTTGAATTATCAGTTGATGGAGCATTTAAGAGAATGATCCATCTTGCAAAATCAATGTCCAGTGATGCAATTCTTGCAGTAAAAGAAAATAATTTGGAGCTTGCCGAAGAAGTAATAAACACTGATGATGAAGTTGATAGATTTGGATTCTATATTATTCGTCAACTAAAAATTGCAATTCAAAATGAACACATGTTAAATGAAATGGGATTTAGAAATCCAAGAGATTGTTTAGGATACAGACTGGTGGTAAAAAACATTGAAAGGACAGGAGATCATGCAGCATTTGTAGCAAAAGACATCATAGAATTCAAAAAACCAATCAAAAAGGAAATTATTAATAGAATTCAAGAAATGAATGAATTTTCTCTTTCAGTTTTAGATGATTCATGCCTTGCTTTATTCAAAGAGGATTATGTTCAGGCTGAAAAAACAATTGAAAAAACAACCCAAATCACAAAATTTGAGAAAAAAGTAAGAGATGCATCAAAATCACTCAAAGATGATGAAGAGATTTACAGGATAAGACGAATTACAGAAAACATCAGAAGGATTTCAGAGTATGCCAGTGATATTGCAGAAATTGTTCTAAATATGAACATTGAAAAGACTTTGAAGAGAAATAACTGATTTTGTTGAAATAAGATAGAAGTTTAAACCGCTATTTTGATGGAGAATTAGTTAAATGAATTCAGCGATTTTAATCACTTATGACAAAGAAGATGCCATTACAGAGGCAGTAGGCCTATGTGATGCAGCAGGATATGAGATTGTCCATACAATAAAGCAAGATTTTCTTAAAAAACCAAAATATGGAATTAGTGAGGGGGTTTTAGAAAGATTACAAGAAGTCGTAGAAAAACTAAGACCAGATGTTATAATTTTTGATGAAATTCTAAAGCCGCATCAAAATTATAACTTGGCATCGATTTTACACAGAGAGATTTTAGACAGAGAAGCACTGATTTTAGAAATTTTTGAGAGAAGGGCATCAAGTGCAGAATCAAAGCTACAGGTAAAGTTAGCTCAATTACGATATGAGATGGCAAGAGCAAAAGAAAAGGTTCGTCTATCAAGTATGGGTGAACAACCAGGATTTATGGGAATTGGAAAGTTTGAGGTAGATGTTTACTATAATGACATCAAACATAGAATGCAGACCATAAGATCAAAGCTTGAAAAAGCTGGAAAACAAAGAGAACTACACAGACAAGGGAGAAAAAGACAAGGATTTAAGACAATTTCACTTGCAGGATATACATCTGCAGGCAAAACAACATTGTTCAACAGATTAACAGGTGAAACAAGGCAACAGAGTAAGGAATTATTTACTACACTTTCAACCACCACTAGAAGAGTAACAATTGATCGTGAGCCGTTTTTAATTTCAGATACTGTGGGTTTCATTAGCAAACTTCCTGCATACATGATTGATGCATTCAAATCAACTCTTGAAGAATTGCTTCACACAGACGTTATTATTCTTGTAATTGATGTTAGTGATTCAATATTTGATTTGAAGAAAAAATTTTCAAGCTGTATAAGAACATTAAGTGAATTAGAAGTTGAAAGAGATAGAATAATTTTTGTTTTAAATAAATCAGATCTAATGCAACAAGAACAGATTGATGAAAAAACAGAAATATTAAATCTCAAAGATAATAAAAAAACAATTTCTGTATCCTCAAAAACAGGAGAGAATGTAAATGAATTAAAAATACTAATTAAAAATATTATAGAAAATCAAAATTCCCCCAAAATTAAAACGGAGTTTGAAGCATCATATGGAAATTGAAGTTGTAAGAATCGGCCAAAGGATTGTAAGAGATGACAGAGTGACAACACATGTAGCACTAGTTGCACGTGCCTTTGGGGCATCAAAGATCTTTATGACAGAAGTCAATCCAGAAATTAGAGACACTATTGAGAAAATAAATAAAACATGGGGAGGGAAATTTTTAGTGGAATTTATTGATAGTTGGAGATCAATTGTAAAAATGAAAAAAGAAGAAAAATTCAAGATTGTCCATCTTACCATGTATGGAGAAAGCATCAATGCCGCTCAAAAGGAACTAGAAAATGAAGAAAAATTGCTTATTGTGGTGGGGGCAGAAAAAGTTCCCAGGGAGATTTACGAATTATCTGACTATAATGTGGGGGTTGGCAGCCAACCCCATTCAGAGATTAGTGCTCTTGCAGTACTTTTAGACAGGATTCAGAGAGGAGAGCAGTTTAAGGCTGATTTTTCTGGAGGCACAAGAAAGATCATACCTACAAAAAAAGGCAAAAATGTCCTAGTTAACGAAACAAGGGATTAATAGTAGAAAATCAGGACTCATTAGAGTTGGTAGACAAATACGAGGATCCTTTTGTTCGAATAGCATCCATGATTGGGGGAGATGAGTATCTCAAAGTAGCTAGATCACTTTTGAAAGCTGAAGATGCAACAGATGAGGAAATTGCCAGCTCCACAGGATTGAGAATCAACATGGTCAGAAAAGTTCTCTATGATCTATTTGGAAAATCGTTAATCACTGGAATCAGAGTCAAAGATGAAAGAAAGGGATGGTTTGTTTATAGATGGAGAACAAGAAGAGAAGAGGTAGAGAATTTTATTGAAAATCAAAAAAAGAAAATCACAGAGAGACTACAGCAAAGATTAGATTATGAGAACGCTTCAGATTTTTACCATTGTGGAAATGAAGATTGTCCAAGAGTAACATTTGAGGATGCATTAGAAGGTATGTTCAAATGTCCATCTTGTGGCAATGTTTTGAATTTAAAAAAGAATGACAAATCAAAGAAAGCATATTCAAAGAAAATCGATGAGATCAAAAAAGATATGCAACAAACATTCTAAATTTAAAGATGATTAGTGTGGTTAGTAAAAAACAATCAAGTAAAAAAATACCAAAAAAAGCAATTAAAAAAATACTAGTTCCATTAGATGGTTCAAAAAATTCTTTTAGAGCATTAGAAGAGACAATCAATTTAGCAAAATACACAGAGTCTCAAATAGTCGGAATCTATGTCATACCAAGTGATATTTCATCGCTTCCATTAATAGAAATCATTCAGCCATTATCTTCATTGAAACCAGCAGGATTTCAGAAAAGAATTATCAAATATGGCGAAAAAATAATTGCAAAGGCTAAAGAGATTTGTATGCAAAATAAAATAAGATTTTCAGGTCAAGTGATAAAAGGAAATCCAGGAAGCGATATTGTGAAATTTTCGAATTCTAAAAAGAACAAAATCGGCATGATAGTTATTGGTTCAAGGGGAAAAGGCCCAACAACAGAGATACTTTTGGGAAGTGTTTCAAACTATGTCATCCATAAGGCCAAATCTCCTGTAATGATAGTAAAGTAAAGGATTTTTGAACAATCAAGATGATCAGAAATTTACCAATTTTTGAAAAATAGGTTACAAAATAAATAAGGAGGAACTTGTTGATAAGTCCTTGAGTCAAATTGCAACAGTAAACCCAGCAACTGAAGAAGAGATTGCAAAATACGATGCAATGTCAAAAGATCAGGTATTTGAGCTGGTTGGAAAAGCAAAAAGAGCATTTCCAGAATGGAAGAAAGATTATGAAAAAAGACGAAGTTACATTTACAATTTAGTTGAATATCTAAAAAAGAACAAAACACATCTTGCAAAAATTGCTACTTCTGAAATGGGTAAAGCGCTCAAAGAGTCAATCGGAGAAGTTGAAAAATGTGCCTGGGCTTTGGAGTTTTATGCAGACCATGGAGATAGTTTTCTTTCAGACGAGGTACTAAATACAGATGCACGAAAAAGCTTTCTAACATTTGAGCCACTTGGGGTTATCGGTTCAATCATGCCATGGAATTTTCCATACTGGCAGGCACTTAGATTTGCCGCACCATGCCTGATGGCAGGAAATGTCATTGTAATGAAACCATCTCGCGTAACAATGCAATCAGGAATAGAAATTGAGAAAGCATTTGCCGAATCAGGCATTCCTGATGGAATATTTCAAACAGTTGTTGGAAGTGTAGATTCAGCAAATCACCTTATTGATTCAGATGTTAATGCGGTTACATTTACGGGAAGTACAAATGCAGGTGCCAAAGTTGGTGAAAGAGCGGCTCTTAATTTGAAAAAATGTGTTTTGGAATTAGGAGGAAGTGATCCTTTCATTGTTCTTGATGATGCAATTATTGAAAAAGCAGCAGAAGGTGCAGTTAAAGGGCGATTCATAAACTGTGGTCAGAGTTGTGTAGCCTCAAAAAGATTTTTTGTTGGAAAAAATATTGCTAAAGACTTTATTGAATTGTTTATCAAAAAGGCATCTGAACTAAAGGTAGGCGATCCAATGTCAATTGAAACTGATATAGGACCATTATCTAGCAAAGATAGTTTAGATACCATTTCAGGAATAGTTGAAGATGCAAAACAAAAAGGAGCTGAAATTCTTTTGGGAGGATCAGAAATTGAAGGTAAAGGGTATTTTTACAAACCCACTATCCTCACAAATGTAAAGCCAGATATGAGAATTGCAAAGGAAGAGACATTTGGTCCTGTTGCCCCAATCACAATTGTCGAAAATGAAAGTGAAGCAATAAAACTTGCAAATGATATAGAGTTTGGACTAGGTGCAAGCATTTGGACAAAAGATTTGGCAAAAGCTGAAAAAATGTCTAGAAGAATTGAATCAGGAATAGTCAGCGTAAATAATGTAGTAATTTCTGATCCTAGAATCCCATTTGGAGGAATAAAGCACAGTGGATTTGGAAGAGAGTTATCAAGATACGGAATGCTAGAATTTGTAAATATCAAATCAGTTAGATTTTATGATAATCTAACTCATCATCACTATGTTGAATGATCTAATTTAACTAGATTTTGAGGAGTTAATCGTCCTCATCATCGTCTTCATCATAATCACATTCTTCTAATTCAACATAAGATGGAGTTCCATCATCTTCAAAGTATATTTCAACGCAAATATCAGATGCCAATGTCGATGCCAGAGTCTCAGCTAGTTCTTTTGGAAAATTACTCAATCTACTAGGATCTGAAGAATAACGGTATTCAGTGATTTCATCCTCATGAAAGAAATCAATCTCAATATCCCCATTTGTAAATTTTCGTACTCCTACTACTTCACCAAATATACTATGTGCCAATCTTAACTTCCTTGTTCAGATACATCTTTGGCCAGGTTCTCTGCTAGTTTTTCATAATGATCTCTAGCTTTTCCAATTTCTTTTAGTTTTGAATCCTCAATTTCATTTAGTTCTTTATCGACTTTCTCAGATACATATTGTAGACGAGCTTCTGCCATCATAAACAATCTATTATTTTCTTTCCACAAATGTTCTGTAATATGGTCAACATACTGCTTCATATCATTAATTAGATTTCCAGAATTTCCTGATGAAAGATACTCTTTTGCTGATGTTTCCATGCTTTTTCCAATTTCTCTTGAACGTTCATGATCCATTAGCATCATAGCAATTGGTCCCATATTTCGTGGCATTCCTGCTTGTTCTAATGCAGGAAACAAAGAATTTTCTTCTTTACTATGATGACATACATCTGTAAAATTTTTTGAAAAATCAATTACAGGTAACAAAATAGATTCAGGAATTTGTTTCCCATCAGAAAGTAATTGAACAGTTGATTCCATAGCTTTGATTACTTTTTCAATAAGTTCGTGATCTTTTCGTAATGATGCTGTAGACATATTGTTTAAGAAAAAAATGCGGTATCTATATCTTTTTTATTTTTAGTTAAATAATGAAAAGATAGAATTAGTTAACGATTCTATACGTTAACCATTTGTTTTAACGATTGGAAAGGCTTTTTGCTTTTACGAATGCCCAGATCTTCTTGGTCATTTCGCTTGGGGCAATAGGTTTCTTACCAAAAACTTGCTCTACAGTTTCTTTGCGTCCAGCAAAGCTAATTGCATAACCACCAAATGCTTTTTTACCAGATTTTGATTTAGATGATTTTGTTTTTTTACTAGCACTTTTAGTGGTAGGTTTTCTTTTTGATGTAGATTTCTTTTTTGCAGCAACTTTTCTTTTGGTTGCTGTTTTTCTTTTTGTTGTAGCTTTCTTTTTTGCTGCCAATTTCTTGAAATCTTATTCTAAATTAAGTATAATAACTTACACTTTGATATAGTGTAAAACAAGGTGATTTTTGAGCCTTCTTACAGAGTTTAATTTTATATTTGGAGATTCCCTAATTTTTGCAAATCCACCTCCCTGAACAAAACTAATTGCATTGGTTCCCCCAATTAGGAATGGCGATATTGTTATTATAATTTCATCAAACAAATCTAATTTAATAAATTCCCAATTAATGGTTCCGCCACCTTCTACAAGAAGTGATGTTATTCCTTGACTTTCAAGTTGTTTTAAAAGTGATTTTATATTTACAGATGATTGTCCGCACACAACTATATCCAATGGATGTTTTTTTAATAGCTCAAAATTTTTCTTGGTTATTTGTTTTGATACTGCTAAAATTGTAGGAATGTGTTTGCATGTTTTGATAATTTTGGATTTTTGTGAAATTTTTCCTTGTGAATCTAAAACTATTCTAATAGGATTTTTTCCTTTTGAGTGCCTCACAGTAAGTAATGGATCATCACGATCAACAGTGTTTTTACCAACTAATATTGCATCAACTTTAGATCTTAGTTTATGCAATCTAATAGAATCTTCTTTTGAAGATAGTTTTGAATCACCAGTATAAGTTGCAATCTTTCCATCAATTGAAATTGCTGCACTAAGAATTACATGCAGTTTAGATTTTACCATGAACTACTTTCCCTCCGATCATAACTGCACGTATAGATGATTCTGATGCCCTATGAACAATTGACGCATGAGGATTATGCATCGGTTCTAAATCTAATGCATGTTTTTCAATAAATATACAGTCAGCAATTTTGCCATTTTCTATAACTCCAATGTCTTTTCTCAAAAGTTTACCACCATTTACAGTAGCCATTTTTAGAATTTCTTTTGGATTGATTCGTTTTTTGTGAATTCCCATGGTTGCTTTCCACAGATAATCCATTTCTCTAAACATATCAGGAGAATTGATCATAATGTTATCAGTTCCCAATGCAATCGTGCAACCAGATTTTTTCATATTTTCTATATCCGGGATGCCTTCTGCAAGTGAGGCATTTGCTCTAGGACATATCACGATTCCTCGTGTTCTTTTTGCGGCTGAATTAAGATCACCCATGGAGGCATGGGTCATATGTACGAGAAAATGTGGTTTTAGGTTCAGAGATCTAATAGTTTCAGATCTTCCAGTCATTTTTTTGGAGGCTGAGACGCTTTGTTTTGTTTCTGATGAATGAATTGCTCTAATTTTAGAGGTTTTCGAGTATTGACGTAGAACTGCATTGCTGTTTTCATTTGCCCCGCTTACTCCAAGACCATCACATTTCTTTAGAAGTTGTTCTAATTCGGACAATTTTGATTTAGGAAATGGAATGTTTTTTCGAATTTCATTAGTTGTTTGATAATAATCCAATCTTCCTAAAATCACAGAACGTATTGGAGAATTTTTTAAAATATTTTTTAAAAGTAAAACACCATCAATGCCACCTTCTCTAAAATCGACAAATGTAGTAATGCCTTTTTGTACCATAGAAGTAACTGAATTTTTCATATAGTTTGCAAGAATTTCTTTATCTGTATTTTTTAGAATTTTAGATTTTGCTCCAAAAACAGGATGAATTCTTTTGTCAACTGTGCTGTTTAGAGTAATGTCTTTTCCAACAGAATCACCAATATGAGTATGGCAATTCACAAAGCCAGGTATCATTAAAAGACCTTCACAGTCCAAGGTTTCTTCTTTTGAACTTGGACCAATGTTTGGTTGAATTCTTTTGAATCTTTGATTTTGTATTTTGATATTAGTATTTGAAATAAAATCTAACTCTTTTCCTAGTAAGACACTGATATTTTTTATTAACATGATAATTCATAAACTTCAGGCTTTTTTTTGCCTGAATCTCTTATCTCTCTAATTGTATCAAGAGATTTTGTAGCAAGCTTAACTGCATCTCTACCTGTTTTTGCATTACCTATACCACAATTCAAAATTATTTCATCATTATTTTTTATTGAATTAATGAATTCTTGAGTTGAATTCTTTGCATCTTCACTTGCTACAACCATAAAGTTATCACCGCCCATAAAAAATGTCAGAGAGTTTTTGTCAAGAAAATATTTTGACATTTTTGCATAGAGATTAAAGATGATTGAGGAAATTTCATAAGGTGAATTTGTTTTTCTCCTTGAAGTTAGATCATCCACATCAAGATGCATTATTGTGACAGATTTCTCAGAATCATTGGCAACATATCCAAAAATATTGTGTTCTTTACTTAGAATTACCTGATTTTTCTTTCCATCATATGCTTTGAGATTAGCCTCAAACGGGGAATTTCCGTATCCGATGGATACGGATAATCGTATATCAAATGATTTTTCCAGTGATTTTTGAATCTCAATATGATCATCAAGGCTCAGACCATTTGTAACTACAAAGAATTCATCAGCTCGGTTCAAGAAAACCAGGCAATTTTTTTGAGAAAATAGTCTTTGCACTTCCTTGTATAATGATGCCTGTAGCATTTGTAGTTCATGCTCTCTATCGCTCCCTAATGTGAGAGTCCAAGGACCATATCCATTAATTTTTAGAATACTTAGTTGAATCATTTTTTTATTCTATCAAGTTCTCCTGTAATTTTCAAAATAGCCTCTACTGCTCTTTCAGCTACTGGGCGTATTCTAGCATATGCATGTCTTTCTTGCATACCTGGTCCAGTAATTCCCAATGAGACAGGTTTTTCATATTTTATAGAAAGATCTGTCAATGCCTTTGCTGTTGAATGTGCAATAACTTCATCATGTTTTGTCTGTCCTTTGATGATTGCACCCAATGTGACAACTCCATCAACATCCTTTTTTTGTAATAATGCATTCACTATAATCGGCATATCATATGCTCCTGGGACACTACAGGTATACTTTATTTTTAACTTCAATTTTTCAGCTTTTTCTTCTGCAACAGATAACATCCTAGATGTCACTTTTTCATTAAATTCCGAGACCACTACTGCAATATTCAAAATTAATGCACCTTTGCGTATTCTAAAAGCTCTTTCCCATCAATTAATGGAATTCCATTTTGTTTTGCATATTTTTCTGCCTTATCAACAGATAATGCAGTATAAGTTTCTGCATCCATCATTTCACAAATAGCAGTTACAGGAGTCAATCCTGCAATTTGAGCAAGATAAACAGACATTTCAGTATGTCCTTGTCTTGATTTGATTAATCCCTTGGAGGCAATTAAGAGGGGAATATGTCCAGGGGTTTTGAATGAAGATACAAATTTTTTCTTTTTGTTTTCAACATTGTAAAGATTTGCCATTTCAGTAATTGTCAAGGATCTGTCTTTGTCAGTAATTCCAGTGTATGTCTGATAATGATTAACATAAATCGAAAATGTTGGATGATCCCCATAGGGAGCCAGCCCCATAATCATTTCTTTATTTGAAATATTAGATTCATCTAAAATTTCATGCATATATCGTAATCCTAGAGAATTTGCAAATGCATTATCAATTGCTATACATAAAAGACCACCTGCATGTTGTCTCATTCTTGCAACATGTTCTGGAGTAACAAATTCTGCTGCAACTACCATATCAATTTCATTTTCTCTGCCTGCTGAATCAAATAACAGTACAAATTCGCCTCGTTTTAACGATTGAAGTGCAGATTCTAGTGTCATGTACAAAAAAATCGGCTTTGTTCTAATTATAAAGTTTACTAAAATATTGGTAATTACCAAAAAAGTGGTAAATTATAATTTATTTGAGAATGTATTTTCCAAGAATATCAGTTTCAATATTAATTTTGTCGCCAACTTTTTTTGTTTGAAAATTTGTGACATCAATTGTGTGAGGGATTAAACATACTGAGGCAAGATTCTTTTTTACATCTACAACCGTTAAACTAATTCCATCTATTGCGATCGAGCCTTTCTTTACAACATATTTTGCAAGATTTTTTGGAACTTCAAACCAAACTTGAACCTCTTTTGGTTTCTTTTGGATTTTTTTGATAGTTCCCACACCATCTACATGGCCTAAAACAAAATGACCTTCAAGTCTATCCCCTGCTTTTAAACTTCGTTCAATGTTTACTATTCCACCAGGTTTAAGATTTCCAAGATCTGTCTTTTTTGTAGTTTCTTCTATCATTTCAAAAATACAATTTGGTTTTGATAATTTTGTCACAGTTAGACATACACCATTTAATGCAACACTTTGACCAATTTTGAGACCTTTAGAATGCTTTCCCAAATTTACTGTCATTTGAATTGCGCTGCGATTTTTGGTAGCTTTAGAAATTTTTTCAACTTTTCCAATTCCTTCTACAATACCAGTAAACATTACTTTTTGTGAAAAATTCTTTTATAAATTGATTTAGTCAGATGTTGTTTTTGATTCTAACAATTCATATTCATTTTCACAAAATTGGTGAAAAACTGAGCATTTGTTGTTCTTTGCATCATTCTTAATTTTATCAAAATCTTTTAGCAAAACACCTTGGGCCGACAAAAAGGCTTCATCCTCTAGTCCTAATTTCTGAAATAGTCTTGATTTGGCAATAGCTGCTTCTTTGAGGCTTGAGTCTGAGGTTTGAGCTTTATCATAAAATTGAATGGATTCATGGAATTTTTTAAGATGAGTAAGTGAAATTGCCTTATTCATAAGTGCCGTAGTATCGTTTTCATCTAATTCCAGCACTTTATTGTAAAATTCTATTGCCTCATCGTGTCTGTCTAACTCATTTAGAGATAATCCCATGCTATTGAGTGCCCAGACATCTTTAGGATTAGATTGTAGAATTATGTTACAGCATTCTATTGCTTCATTGTATTTTTTAAGACTCTCAAGTGCATAGATTTTATTTTTTAAAGCATAAGAATCAGAATTTTTAATGTCTAAAACCTTTTCACAAAAAGATATCGCTTCTTCAAATTTATCTAGATGTAATAGAGCCAAGCCAGCATTTTGTAGTCCAAGCAAGTCATTTGGATTTTTCTCAAGTAATTTTTTGCAATATTCAAACATGTCCTCATATTTTCTTGCTTCAAACATTCTTGTGATTACATTTGTTGGATCAAGTAAATTAACCAAGATTAATCAACAGTAATAGGTTTTCATTACCTTTATTCTTTGTATAGAAATTAAAAGAAAATTTTACTATTTCAAAACTTTCCTTAGTGTGTCATTTAGTACTTTGGAATAGCTATATGATGCTTGTTCTGTTTGAATCAATTTAGCTTGACGCATTCTTATTTTTTTGTCAAGATCATCGTCAATCATTATGGTAACACGCTTGCTCATTCTAATGTTGAAATATGAAGATCTTAATATAACATTGTCTCAAAAGTTCCACAAATGGGAATTTAGTTTAGAGTTGGGAGATCACTTGTTCCATTTTAAAGGGTTTTTGGATAATTGGAACTTGAAGTTTTTCTAATTTTTCTTCTGTTGATGAGCTACCATCTGCAGTAACTGCAATTATTTTTGCTTTTGAATTGATTTTTTGGATCTTTTTTATTGCATAAATTCCTGTTCCGTTAGGCATGTTAAGATCAATTAAAACAACATCAGGTTTCTTTTCTTTATACAATTTTACCGCAGAAACACCATCATATCCTCTTCCAATAACATCAATGCCTTTTTCTTCTAAGAATTCACTAAACAGACGGACAGTATCCTTGTCATCATCTATAACGATAACTGATTTTGTCATATAATCATAATTACCTTATTATGCTTTAATATTTTGTATTAACTTGAACTAACAATGGCTGGCATCGACAGATTACTTTCTTCGTGCCTTTCTGAATCGATAAAAAACGTTCTTGAAAAAGATTTATTAAAAAAAGTTGAAAGAGAATTGTTTCTCAAGCACGGAATGTCAATAAAACTTTCAATTGAACATTTTGAAAAATTTCTTAGTATATTAAAAACAAATTCATTATTAGATGCAAAAAAAATTCAAAAAGAGATCATTGTAAAAAATATAAAAATTAAAAATTTGGATGACAGGCATGTAATTAAAATACTCAATAATGAACTAGTAAACTCTATTTTAGGATTTTTGGGAGATTTTGAATCAAGGGAAATCATATTGTCGTTGCTTGAAACCGAATTAACAATACCAGATATTTTAAAAAAATCCAAAGTTCCAAAGACTTCAGGATATAGAAAGATTGAAAATCTTATTCTAAATGGAGTATTGATTGAAACTGGACGTATTCGTAGTGACAGCAAAAGGATTTCAAAGTACAGATGTTGTTTTAATGAAATAAAAACAAAAATGAACAAAGACAAGGTTGAACTAGTCTGCATAGTTGACAAAAAAATACTTGAAAAAAGTTCATCAATGAATGGTTTTACCTAAAAATCATTTTTTTATTAAATCTAAGACAGCCTTTGCTTGTTTGTAGTGTACTTCATCAATCATTTTTCCATCCACAGTTGTTGCACCTTTTCCTTTTTTGACAGAATTAAGGTATATTTTACAAACTTTTTGTGCCCATTGAATTTCAGTTTTACTTGGATGAAAGAGTCTGTGAGTAGTTTCTATTTGGTCAGGATGAATAATGCTTTTTCCTGCATATCCTAGACTTTTTCCAATTTTACAGTCTTTTTCTAAACCCTTAGAATCTTTTAGATCTTGCCAAATTGCATCAATTGCAACAACTCCTGCTGCTTTTGCATCTACAGGAATTTTTGCACGTGAATATTTTCCGCCTTCTGCATTTTTGGCATATTCAATTCCCATGTCATTTAATAAATCAAAGACACCAAATACAACTGCGCAAACTCTCTTATCAAATGAAGCAATGTCGTATGTGTTAACTACGCCCTCAGCAGATTCAATTGAGGGGATTAATTGAATTGGTTTTAGTTTTCTTGTCTTTTCTAATTTAGAAAGGTTTTTTTCAATTTTTTTCAATTCAGCAGTGTTGTTGACTTTGGGAATAACTATTCCATCAATTCCCTTTTGAACAATTTCTTTTAGATCATCAGGAATCCTACCTGAAGATGGAGAATTTGTTCTAACAAAAATGGATGAGAGATATGATGATCTTGATTTGAGTGCAGTCTTGATTAGTTTTCTTGCATTTTGTTTTTCTAAATCAGGCACAGAATCCTCTAAATCAAAACATACAATGTCTGCTTTTAATGACTTTGCCTTTTCTAGAAATCTCGAATTGTTTCCAGGAACAAAAATGAGACTTCGAAAAAGCCGAGTCATTAAATGACTATGCGCCCTCTGGCTTCATTAAGATTTTGCCAAAGAGGCCTTTTCCAGTCAACATCTTGGTATGTGCCTCTGCTGCTTGTTCAAATGAATAGACAGAGTCTATTGCAGCTTTAATTTTTCCTTGACCCATCCAATAAAGACCTTGATCAAGTTCAGCTTTGGTTCCTTGTGTTGAACCCAAGATGTTTGTTCCTTTAAAGAAGATATGTCTTAGGTCAGTTTTGGCATCATAACCAGTCGTTGCCCCACATGAAACTAGTGTTGCACCATATTTCAGCAAGGTTAGTTGTTTGTTCCAATGAGTTTCACCAATGTGATCAAATGAAACATCAATTCCTGGTACTTCACCTTTCTTCTTGGCTAATTCTTTTGTAATTGTTCTTACTTCTTTATGCCAGTCATCTTTTCTATGATCTACTGCATAATCAGCTCCAAGTTCTAGACATTTGTCAAGTTTGTCAGGACTTGCAGTTGCAATAACATCACAGTTGTACAGTTTTGCAATTTGAATTCCAAAGCTGCCGACTCCAGAACCACCTCCCATGATCAAGACGGTTTGTCCTGGTGTGATTTTAGCTCTGCCAACTAACATGTGCCATGAAGTTAGTAATGTCATTGATGCAGCTGCTGCTTCATCATAAGAAACACCTTCAGGGATTTTTGAGATATTAACTTCTGGAAGGTGGGTAACTTCCTGATAAGCTCCCCATGTTGGACCAGTTTGGAATCCCCAAATTATTCTATTGACACAGTCAAATTCTCTACCATCAGTACATGCTTTACAAACTCTACAAGACATGTTAGAGTGGGAAACAACTCTGTCTCCTACTTTGATATTTTTAACGTCCTCACCTACAGCGATTACATCTCCTGCGGCGTCAGAACCTGATACGTGTGGTAATGGTACTGGGACTGGTTGTCCTCGCATTCCCCAAATATCATTATAATTCAGAGCTGCTGCTTTGACCTTGAAAACAACCTCATCTGCTTTTGGTTTTGGTTCATCTATATCCTGGACTTTAAGGATTTTAGCAAAATTATCATCTGGTGCGTATTCATTGTATACTACGGCTTTCATAAGTAGGACGGAGCTTTGCCCATAATTATATTTTATCTGAGATCAGATGCGATTTATCTTAAAATCTCGTTTAGGTTGCTGAATTGACAATAGTATTTGTTTGAACTGTTCATCTGTAATTTGGGAGTGCATCTTTCCTTGAGATGCCATTCCAATCAGATATTGTTCAACAAGATCAGCTAATTCAGGTTTTACCATTTTGATATTGTTTAATCGCATTCTTGCTTCAGGTGCTAGAATTTGTTTTAGGATCTGTTCTTTTTGTGCAGAAAAGTCTTGATTGTTTTGATTATCTTGATTGTTTTGATTATCTTGATTGTCCTGATAATCATTAGAATCAGGAAAACTCATTTTAGATCTAAGAATATACTTTGAGCTGTGAATTTTCAGCTACAAGTTCTTTGAGAATTTCTGTTGCTAATCTATCTAGTTTTTGCATTCCTTGTTTTGAAACCACACGACCTTTCTTCTCAATTTTTTCTACATAACCAAGTTTTTCTAATCCATGAATTGCATTACGAATTATTGCACCACCCGCATCTTTATGATGAGCAGCTCCATATCCTGATGGCTTACCACCACCATACTCTTTTCGTAATTCGTTAATTCCAATTGGACCATGAAGGTAAATTTTTCTTAAAATTGATGCACATCTAGTATGCCACCATTCTCTATCTTGAGGAGGTTTGTCTGCATGAGCTCCAGTTTTTACAAACGGAATCCATGATGGAGCAGGGATATCCTCACCTTTGAGAGTTTCAGCTAGTTTTGCAATTAATACATCAGCGGGAACATCGTATACCTTTGCCATGAAGACAAAAAATCGATAATCGTCTTATAAATCATTGAGCTATTATTTTGCGATAGGTATGCCCACACAAGCTACAAGTGACTCTGATCGACTTGACTGATGTCCTGCCAAGACGAATTCTTGAATTTATTCCAGGCGCAATAAAGGACTTGCATTTTTTACAGAAAACAATTCGGAGGTCGTAAGGCATTCTAATTTTATGTCTCATGCTAATTTTTCTAGCAAGTGATGCTTGACGTTCTGAAAGTTCTGGGTTTGTTACTGCATTAGAAATTGCATTATCAATTAGAATTTGCATTCTTTCAAGTGCAATTTTTCTTACTGCAGGCTTCATGAGAATAATTGGATCTAGGTCTAAAAATTGGTTGTCTTTAAGGAAAACATGCAGTCAGCGGGATTCGAACCCGCGTCACAGGGTTGGAAACCCCGAATACTAACCAGGCTATACTATGACTGCACAAGAATTCAAACTCTATGTCCTACATAAAAATGGTTTTTTCATATTCGTAGAGCATTCTTGAAACAACTACATGTGCTTCTAGTGATGTGTTGCCTACGGAGAATAGGTTAGTGACTTTATTTTTAATAGAATCAGAAAAATGACCTTTCTGAAATCCGCCAACAACAATACACGAATCATCATTTAGACCAGAACCAATTTTTTCAAAGGTACTTTGTTTTCCTGTAGTAGATAATCCAATAATGTTTGATGGGTTTATCTGTTTAATTAATTCAGAAAAGGATTGATCTTTGAGTGATAACAATTCGTTATTTTCTACCATAACAGATTTTTCTTGGAATAATTTTTCAATTAATCCTGCAAATCTATGATATGATTTTGGAACATGCACATTTTCACCAAAAGAAATCACCTTGTCATTAATTGTATGAACAAAAAGTTTGATTTTATTTTGAAAAAATAATGGAATTGTTGTTGCTTCTAAAATACTAAAGTGAGCTATATCAGGTCTGCCTCGTTTAATTTCATTTGATATTCCTTTCATTGCTGCATAGTGCCATGAGTTATCAAGAAGTATTTCAGAGGGTATTTTTCCAAGCTTTTGTGCATGTGAAACTACAGAAGGATGTGATTTCAATTCTGTGGGAATTAATTCCAAAGAAGATTCAGCTAAAATTAAAGAGACCATATTCAATTGATCATTTCTATTTGATTTTTAAATTCATCCCATGCAGGTTTTGAATTTCCATCAACATCCTTCATTCCTGCATTACATATGTAATGGTTCAGTCTTTCAATTACATGTTCGCTACTACCTAATCCAGATCCTCCACCAACGCTAATTTTTTCATCTCCAATGTTTTGAGTGGCTGAAACACACGTTCCTTCTGGTCTATCATACTGTCTATACCATGTCAAAAATTCTACCTCCGACTCGTTTTCCGAATAGAAATCAAATGTTTTTTCAACAAATTCTTTCTGAGAAGTATTATTTCCACCTACAAAATCAGAGGTACTCCAGCTAATCTCAAAAAACCCTACTTTTTTATCTGGAATAAGCTCAAATGCGGCATAGAGATCCTCTATTGCATCATCGGGAGTTTTTACAATATCATTTAGGCTATCTACTGGAGAATATGAAAATGCAACAAAATCACCTATAGCTAATTCATGAACAATATTTTGTAGATCTTTATTCAAAACATGATGCAATGCAAATGAATTCCCAAACTTTACATCAGGATATTTAGTTTTTAGTTTATTATATACTGAGTTGTATAGTTCTTTGTAGACAGGAATGTTTTGTTCATAGTAACGGAATTGTGATTCTGTTTCTCCAGCAATAATTACAGTATCAACAATATGATAACGCATCAAAATTGCATCAAGAACATTTGTCAGTCGGTCTTCACCAATTGCATTAAGAGACGGATTGCCAATCCAATCAGGGAATGGTCCAAGTGTTTCACCATTAATTACTGAAAAGTAGAGTGTAACTTTGAGATTATTTTTTTCATTGAGTCCCATCAACACATCAGATTGACTCCAGTCAAATTCGCCTCTTTGTGGTTCAATCATATTCCAAAATAGATAGACATTGCTTCGGCCAATTCCAGAAGATGATGCATCAAAAAAGATTTCATCAATTTGTTGTAATGAGACAGATTGAGTTGGTGGATTTATGACTAGACCAATTTTTTCATTAGTCTTTTGGGTCATAGCAGGCTCTGAATCTATCATTGTTGCAGCAGCTATTATTGCAACAATTACTGCAATTCCTATGCCTATTCCAACAAATTTCTTATCCACATGGACTCAAAAATGAAAGAAAGTAAAAAAGTTGTGATTCTGTCATCCAGAAGTACAACCACTGTATCCACATTCGATACAGATACTGCAACCTTCTACAAACACAAGATTGTTTTTGCATGTTGGACATAGACGATCTTCTGAAATTTCCTCAGGTTGATGTGGTTCTGATTTGATTTCTTCATCATGTACCTTTAATGCAAGTGCAGCATTAACTTGGGATTTGATGTATTGATTTGTTATGTTAGTTGTAACATATTCTGTGATATGCTCGCTTGGTGATACATCAAATGTTTTTTCTGCATTTTCACTTGTCATGTGAAGTACTTGGGTGTGTCTAGAACCATCGCGATAAACTGTGATTCCTTTTAGACCTAATTCATGTGCCAATAGATATGCAGATTTAACATCATCTGCAGTTACATCATATGGCATGTTGATTGTTTTTGCAATTGCATTTCCAATCCAGTCCTGCCATACGGCTTGTGCCATGAGATGGTCTGCCCAATGAATATCCATTGCAGTGACAAAGACTTGTTGCATCCACTCTGGAATTTCTGGAATTCCTTTGAGTGAACCATAGTTATCCGCAATCTTTGCCAGTATTTCATCAGTGTATAGACCATTTTCTTTTAGGACTTCTTCAACGATTTTGTTAGTATAGAAGAATCTTCCAACAGTTACTCTCTTCTCAAATACAAGTGCAAATGCAGGTTCCATTCCATTAGAACAATCTGCAATCATTGACAATGTACCTGTTGGAGCAACAGTTGTGGTTAGAACATTTCGGATTCCATGCTTTTTGATTTTCTCAATTAGTGCATCCCATTCGTAAGAATGCATCTCTTTTGGTTTTTCATAATATCCAGCAACAGGGATTTTTCCTTCTGGGTATTCTGTCTTTGAGCACAGTGGGAACTCACCACGAGATTTTGCAAGTGCCACACTTTCTTCCATGGAATAATATGTCAGAGCTTCAGATAATTTTGATTGTAGCTCATATCCTTCTTTGGAGTTGTATGGTATTCTTAGTTTGTACAATAGATCTGCAACTCCCATTACACCTAATCCGATTCTTCTTGATTCTTTTGATGCTACATTGATTTCTGGTACTGGGTAATGATTTACATCAATGATATTATCCAAGAATCTGGTAGTCTTTCTGATTGTCTCTTCATATCTTTGCCAATCAAATTCGTATCCACCATCGGCTTTTCGTTTAACAAGATTTACCAAGTTGATAGAACCAAGATTGCATGATTCGTATGGATAGAGGCTTTGTTCACCACAAGGATTAGTTGCTCTTAGAGGAGCTTGTCTTGCTTTTGCAAATACATTGTATTTGTTAATTTGATCAAAGAAGATCAAACCAGGTTCTGCACTTTTCCATGCTGACAGTGCAATTAGATCAATTAGTTGATGTGCATTGATTTCTTTTACTGGTTTTCTATCACGTGGGCTTCGTAGAATATATTTTCCGTCTTCAGTATTTACGAGAGAATGCCAAAAGTCTTCCCAAACTCCAACGCTGACATTAAAGTTCTCAAGAATTCCTGGTTGGGTCTTGTTTGTAATGAATTTTTCAACATCAGGATGCCATGCTTCAATGATCCCCATGTTGGCGCCTCTTCTCTTGCCGCCTTGTTTTACAACTTCAGTGACTGTATTGATAATATTCATGAAGGATACTGGTCCTGATGCAACACCAGATGTAGATGCTACAATGTCACCTTCTTCACGAAGATCAGAGTAGTTGATTCCAACTCCACCACCGGATTTGAAAATTAATGCCGCATCTGAAGTGGATTTCATGATTTCTTCCATGCCATCTTCCATTCCAAGAACAAAGCATGCTGATAATTGACCAAGCCTTCCACCTGCATTCATCATTGTTGGTGAATTTGGTAGAAAGTCTTGGCTAGTCATCAGTTCAAAGTATTCAGAAATTTTGTCTGCATAGTTGTCTAATTTCTTTGCAGCAATCAGAGTCAAAAGATCTTTGAAGCTTACTTTCATCTGACCTTTGTTTGCCAGAGTAACATAGTGGTTGATCAATGATCTGAAATGCCATTTGTTTAAGAAATACTCTCCAATTTTGAATTTGTAATCAAAATTATCTAGTTTTTCAAGATATGATTGTGCTTCTTCGATATTTTGTGTAATGTTTCCTGACTTGTCAAATACTTGTGCATCATACAAAAGATCACCAATTCCAACCAGAATTGCGACTCTCTCAAACATCTGAGTAGGTGTTTCAGTAATCTCGTTCTTTCCGTTTCTGAACAGATATCTTGATGCGAGAACTCTTAAGCAATTAAGATCAAATTTCTTAGAAACTGGATCTAAGGCCTTTGAGTTTAAGACTTTCATTTTTTCGTCTCTAAGTTTTCTTCTCTCATGTCTATAGACAATGTAGGCCTTTGCAATATCACTGTGGCCACTATCAATCAAAGTAGACTCTACAATATCTTGAATGTCCTCAACACTAGGCGTTCTAGTACTTGTAAATCCTTGCTCTACTAATTTATCAACAACTTTGTCTGCTAGTTGATCTGCAAGCTCACGATCGGCTTTAGATGTGGCTGCTAATGCCCGGTAAATGGCATTTGAAATCTTATCTTTATTGAAAGCCGTTACTGCGCCACTGCGCTTACGGATCTCATTGATAGTATTTTCTATTTGTGAATTATCCAATTATAATCTCCCCGAAGAGGGTAAGAACATTTGGGATATAACTTGTGTGCTCGAAAAGTTTTGATCTTGTCGCTTTCAGGAGTCAATATTTTTTACACCACTCCTATGAACTTCATATTGGCATAATATTGATAACAGCTGACGATGATCGTACATCTGAAATGGATCAAAAAGTTTTCTAAAAAAGATCGGAACTAGTTTTTCAATTACGGAATTCAGACAACATAAGGTGACTTACATTTAGGACACTTGTCCTCAAATGGCTCATCCTTAAATCCACATTCACCACAAATTGCAACTTTCTTTTCAGGTTTGAATGAATTAGTCAAATCTGCAGCCTTTTCAATGGATTTTTTGATATCTGCAGGCTTGGCATCCTTGTCAATTTGTAATTTAATCAACAGACCTCCATTGAGCGTCTTTGCTAGTTTGTTGCACTCTGAAATAGGCTCGCTTTTGTTCGTAAATTCGGTAATTTCTGAGGCATTAATCACTACACCCTGAGAATAAGAGTCATCTTCCATGGTGTTTAGAGCTGAGTTTTTACCATATTTTTCGCCATCAAGATTAGTAAATCTAGTAGCGCCTTCAGTCTCAATCATAGATATAGCTACAGGATCACCAATTTCCTTTCCTTTTTTAGCTCCAACATCTACGGCAGTTTCAATTACTTTGTGGAGAATTTCCTTACCCTCTTTGTTATCTTGGAAACCAAGTATATTGTAAACTGCTTCTTTGAGACCTACAAGATTGACATTTAGAGACACGGAACTTCTTTGCATGTATTGAGTATTCTTTGCAAGGATTGGATTGAGACCCCGTCTTGTAAGATCTGATATGTCTTTCTTTCTTAATGCCATAGAAGCAAGTGCTGGTTTCATAAGTAATGCAAGTCTTGCTCTAAAGTATGTCTCATCTTTGTTTGATTCAAATGCAAGCCTTGGAAGATTAATTGAGACAGATTGTAGTGCAATAGATAATGGACCGGAATTCTTTGTTGTTGGATTTGTAATTCCATAACTTGATGTTTGTCCTTTTGCAAACATTACATTTCCACCAATTGAAATTATTTCTGCTAATGCTTCAGATACATCGGAAACTTTGCCTTTTTCATAATCAACAATCAAACCAATTTTTGGTACTGGTGTAATCTTTGTGTAATTTTTGTATGCGTTGATAATTGAATTAATAATTTTTGTATCAGAACCTAGTTGTAATCTAATTGAAACACGAGTGCTTGTTTTATTGTATTTTGATGTAGTGGATGCAGTGGCAAATGCATTTGCAAGTTTTTGTTCTAATTCTTCAAGATTCTTTGAATGTTTTGTAAATAATTGTGTTACACCATCTAAAACAATTTCTTGTGAAGCTTCTTTTGAAAGAAGTGAAATAATTACAGATAATGCAGAAGTTATTTCATCAAGTGATTTTGATGCAGGGATTCTTGATACGTCAAGATATTTTCCTCCAAGATCAACTCCATCATCAATTAGTTCTTTAACATTAACAAATATTGTATCAGGAATCATTGACCACACTCCCGGATTTGTTATATGCAAATCTCCTGAAAGATGAGAGTCTGCTACATCTTTTGGCAGAATATTTGTTAATAGATGTTCAGCGAAAACTCTCTGACCTGTATTAAATAACAGTCCCTCGGCTCCATTATCTACATTATCTAGGTTTGTGAGCATTTCTTGAACATCAAATACAGGCAGGCCTAGGCGTGCCAATTTGTTTCGGTATTCTTCATGACCATGCTCTAATAATACAGAATTAACCATTTCTCGAATTAATGAGCCTGTGAGGTATGTAGTCTGATATTTGTAAATTCTGTTTTCTACTTCTTCAGTAATTTTTTGTGCTAATTCTAATGGAAGGCTTCCTTCCCTAACTAATGATTGTATGATTTTATGAGAATTAAATTCCTCAATGGATTCATGCGATGTTCTAACATACATCTTTCCACTTTCAATAATTGAACGCTCTTCGATCTGTCTTGCTAGACTTAGGACAAGTTTTCCAAGATTTGTGATTGTGTATCTTCTTTCAGATTTGTTTAATGCAACAAGAGATTGTCTCAATAGTTTTCTGAGATGGTATGCAAATTTTCCGCTTTCTTTTTTGGATTTGAATCCAGCAAGAGATTTTAATTCTGAATAAGTCAGAGGTCCTTTGGAATTAAGGATTCTTAAGATATCGATTCTGTTAGGACTCGCCATTACAGAAAAGATCATTCTAACACGTTTTGATGTTGATTGAAGGATTCCACTTCGTTTTGGTTCTGCTACTCCCTCACTCAATTCCATGATTTGTTCATTAAATTAGGAGTAAATAAGACTTGTGACTAGATCATATTCCATCAATTTGGATCACAAGTTTGGATCAAAACATGATCTGAAAAGCAAAGTATTTAGATCAGTTTTCAATTTTGAACAAAGCCCATATGTAACATTTCAGATTTACAAGAGCAAACACAAAAAGCATTTAGATCAGTTTTCTTGTACATCAAGAGAAAATTCTGAGGTTGATAGCTTTTGTCCACAAGATGGACACTTTCCATTGTAAGGATTCATTACATCTTTCAATGCTTTTAGCATCTTCATGTTTGTGATCTTTTCTCCACATTTTCCACAGGTTACTTCAACAGACATGAAAATGATCGGGAATACAAAATAATTAAGAATCGATTATGAATTTTTTTAATAATTCAAACAAAAAAAATTACTGTTTTTCCATCAATATTCCGCGTTCATCAAAACCAGTGATTTTTGCTCTGGTTCCAACCGGAAGATCTGCTGGAGTTGCAATTCCTCCCATAAATCCAGATATTCTAAGGTCTGAATTGTCTAGCTGAAGGACTACAAATGCATACGGGGTATATTTTTCAAAGCCTGCAGGGGCTACTGTAATGATTGTATAAGTGGCAACTGTACCTGTACCTTCCAAAATAGCGTCTTCAAATCCTTTACTGCCACATTTTTGGCAAAAGTAGACAGTTGAGAGATGCAAATGTCCGCATTTTGTGCATTTGTGTGCAAGGACTTTGCCTTCTTTTGCTTTTTCAATAAGTTGTTCTTTTATTGACATTTTTACACACTTTGGAATATATGAACAGCACAACTTGCACCAGTTGCACCAAAGTTATGAGTTAATCCAATTTTTGCATCCTTTACAGTTCTTGCGCCAGCTTTTCCGGTTAACTGATCAAATACTTCAGCTACTTGTCCAACACCTGTTGCGCCAATTGGATGACCTTTTGATTTAAGACCACCTGATGGATTTATCGAAAGGTCTGAGTTTAATCTTGTTCTTCCTTCACGAACAGCTTCAACACCTTTTCCTTTTTCAAAGAATCCCAAGTCTTCAGTGTCTACAACTTCTGCAATGGTAAAGCAGTCATGCACTTCTGCAAAATCTATATCTTTTGCAGTTATTCCTGCCATCTTGTATGCAGCTTCAGCTGCAATCTTTGTACTTGGAATTGTTGTCATGTGTTCACGACCCTGTAATGCAGCTGGTGAACCACCTCTGCCAGAGCCAATTACTTCAATGTAATCACCGCCGTGTTCTTTTGCAAACTTTTCAGAACAAAGAATTACTGAACTTGCACCATCTGAAAATGGACAGCAATCATAAAGTTTTAGTGGACTTGCAACTACTGCAGAGTTCATTACATCATCAACTGTGATTTTCTTTTGCAAGTGAGCTTTTGGATTTAGTACACCATTTTCATGATTCTTTACTGCAACTCTTGCAAAGTCTTCCTCTGTTGCATTAAATTCTGTCAGGTAAGCTCTTGCCATTGATGCAAACAAACCAGGAAATGATGCACCAGCTTGTCCCTCATAGAAAAAGTCTGAACAATATGCAAAGTATGTTGTTGTCCATTCTGTTCCAGTATGAGTTACTTTTTCAACACCGGTAACAACAAGACAGTCATAGAATCCTGCTGCAACATTTGCATATGCTTCTCTAAATGATACTGAACCGCTTCCACATGCGGATTCAATTGATAATGAAGGTTTATCTGAAATTCCAAGGTTGCTCATCAAAACTGGTCCCAAATGAACCTGCTTGTCAGCCACACCAAATACGTTTGAGATGTATGCTGCTTTGACTTCTTTGGGATCAATTCCGGCGCTTTCAATGGCGTCAACGGAGGCCTGGGTAGTAATATCTGCAATACTATCGGCTAATTTTCCATATTTGGTGCTACCTGCACCAAGAACGCAAACCTTTTCCACAAATGTGGCTGACCCGATTCCCTATAAAAATCGTTTTAGTAAATCCATCATTAGAAATGCCGGCAAAAAAATCTCAGCTTCAATCTATCCAGGTCAGAAAGAAAACAAACAGGCATGTTGTAAAAACTACAAAGACAAGAACCAATACTTTGAGAAAAGAGATCACACAATATCTTGATGCAAATGGCTTTCTTTCTTGGTCATCAAAAGACAAAAAATACATCATCTTGGGAACAAACACCCCAAAGAAGGGACTTGTTCAATGTCCTGAATGTAAACTAGGACAACTGATGATAATTCGTTCAAGAACAACTAGGAAAAGATTCATGGGTTGCTCAAATTATTACGGAGGATGCAAAGCATCATCGCCGTTATTACAAAAAGCAAGACTGCGTGCAATAAAGACGCCATGTGAGGTTTGCAAATGGCCAATGGTAATTTTTAGATATTCAAAAAAACAAAAGTGGACTAGACAATGTTCAAACTTTAATTGTGAAAGCAGAAAGCCTAAGCCTTCAAAGTAGGATAGATATCTGTTCTTCTGTTTTTTAGTAAAGGTAAAACTTTTCGTATATCTTTTATTTTTTTTAATTCAATGTTAACATAACCAATCCCTTGTTTCTTTTTCATATCAAGGAGTATTTTGCCATATGGATCAACTACAACGCTTCTACCACAGTAAATGTTTCCTACCTGATCTGGAGCAATAACATAACAACCATTTTCAATTGCACGTGTTTTGTTAATTGTTATCCAGTGTTCTTCTTTCATGTTACCTCTAACCCATGCAGATGGAGCAACTAGTATTTCAGAACCAGAAGATGCAAGTGAACGTGACATCTCAGGGAACCTTAGGTCATAACAAATCATCATACCAATCTTTCCAATGGATGTCCTTACTGGTTTTGCAATCTTTGAACCTGACATCATTTTGTCTGATTCTTTAAAGCCTAATGCATCATAGAGGTGGATCTTTCTGTAAGTAGATATTACTTTACCTGTTTTATCAATCACAAATGAAGTGTCATACACTCTGTCTTTCTTTTTGCTTTTCTCGTAAAATGAACCTACAACTTGAATGTGATTTTCTTTTGCACATTGTGCAATTGCTGAAACAAAATCGCCGTTAATGTTTTCAGCTAAATCTGCAAGCTGTTTTGGAGTTTGTGATGAATTTGTGTAAAACATCATAAATTCTGGAAATGCAACAAGTGTAGCTTTGTTTTTTGCTGCCCTTTTGATATAATCTAGAATTTTTTTTAGATTTACATTTTTTTTAGTTGATGCCTTGAATTGTACAACTGCAGCCTTCATTGATTTTCTAATTTCAGGTTAGAATAAAAATATACACAAAAAATTGCGGCACATGCATCAAATGTACCATTTTGTTATTATCTGATTTTGTTTAATATCAATTACAGACCATTGTGTGTATGTCCTTACCTTTGACTGGAGGGAAAGTCCAGTCTGTTTTTTAAAAATAATTAGAGAGGGTTTCCAGCTTGAAACCAGTTTTCTTTTGGATTTTCATCAAAAACAACAATGACGTGACTTTCTTTTGTTTTTAGAATATCTACTGCAGCTTTTGTGATAGCTTTTGCATATTCGTCTTTTTGTTCTTGTGATCTTCCAGGGTACATTGATACTGTGATCAAGGGCATGAATAATTTTCAGAAGGTGGTTGATTTATTCTTTAAACTAATAATCTGGCCTATAGCCATATCTAGTGCCATAAGTAAATTCTGAACCATGTGTTTTTTTGTAAAGATAACCTGTTGCAAGTCCAACAACAAATCCTCCAATATGAGCAAGATAAGCTACTCCACCGCCTGCAACACCAAATCCCCCAATAAAAAACGGTAGAAGGTTTTGAAAGACTAACCAGAAAGGCAAGAACCATTTTGCTTGGATACGCATCATTCTCCAAAAGAACCCCATCATCATGAATGTCTGAATTCTGGCTCTAGGGAAAATTACAAGATAAGCACCAAGTATACCCGAGATGGCACCTGATGCACCAACTGCTGGAATTGCACTATTTGTATCACCATAAATGTGAATCAATCCTGCCAAGACGCCCCACATCAAATAAATTCCAAGATACTTTGCTTTGCCAAATTTTTGTTCAATGTTATCCCCAAAGATCCACAAGAACAACATGTTTCCTCCAAGATGCATTAGTCCACCATGTAAGAAAATAGAACTTAGAAGTGAGATGTATGGTACATCAGGACAAGAGACACGTAATGGTCCTGCACCAAAATCAATATTCAGTACACTACCACCAGTAATACAACTAGGTACTGCACCCCAATTGTAAAATAAATTAAATGCATTTTGGTTAGTAAAATCAAAAAATTGCCCAGTAATGACAACTTCGATGAAAAATACAACTATGTTAATAACAATTAGTGCCTGAGTAACTCTTGGTTTGAATCCTGGTGGGTGTGGGTTCTCGTCTCGTAGTGGAAACATTAGATGACTAGTTTCGATGAAAATTGTATAATAAGATTATTCAGTATGGAATAAAAATTGGGCATATCCTTTGAATATGTCAGAATTAAATTACAATAATCTCTCGTTTTACAAGATTTTCAATTGCATTAAGAAATTCGTCATCTGAGATTTTTCCTTCTGCCCACCAAGATGCGGGTGTTTTGATCCATGAAGGAATTTCCCATGCAGATTCTACTGCCAGTTGCTTGCCGGATACAAAAACGACTCCTTTTTTAAACAAAAAATCAATTCCCTCAAGAAACTCTGAATCTGGAATTTGATCAGTTGCCCACCATTCAGCATTTGTTTTTATCCACTGAGGAATCTTTGGAACTTCTGGAGGTAATCCCTTTTCAAATCCAGATATTTTTACAACAGCTTGGAATCTTGGTTCTATTAGAAAAGCAACATGCCATTGTCCCATCTCATCAATGCTTTGTATGAATTCTATTGGTTGATCATCCACTGTAACATCAAATTTTTCCTCACCGGAGATTGGAGGGAACTCAAAATTTGCATATGTCTCAAGAGGATAGCTGTTGTATCCCCGAATTATCATTTCTGTTCCATCCTCATTGAATTTTGCTGCTGAAAACCATGCACCAGAATCATATCTGAAATCAAAGTTTCCATCATTTTTCTTTGTAGAAATAGGAATAACAGTTGTGTCTACAGGTGCAAAACACGAGTAAAAGCGAACTGTTTCAGAAATAGATGGATCGGGATATATCGTAAAATTCAGTATTTCCCCAGGTTTTATTTTCTCAATAAGGGAAATATTGTGAGCAACATCGAGAACATAGTTCTCAATGCCATGAACTATTGCATACACTTTAGGATTATAGACTGTATAGTTTCCAACATTTTGAATTCTCCCAGTAACATGTCCATCGTCATGTGTTATCAGAGTTTTATCGTAGATAATCTGAATTGGAACAGGATTTTTTTTGGTTTTTACAAATTTTAGTTCCGCTTTTAACACTTCGAGGTTTTCACTTTGAACTTCAGGGAATTTTAGTTTGAAAGGAATGTCAGTCATTGCAGGGATTGGAACGTGATGAAGGATCTTGGTAATTCTTGTTCCATCATCAATTACAGATATTGTCAAAGTTGGGATTAATGCAAAATCATTTTGATTTTTCACGTTTCCTACTACGGTAAAAACGCCCTCGTAGTCATAGTAACCAACGTATTCATTTTCAGGAACAAATACATCAGCATATGTAATTGTAGGAAATAAAATTAAAGAGAGACTTGTAATCACCCCGGCAACTACAATAGAAGATAAAACAGAATTATTTTCAACTACGGTCTCAGATCTAAACATGCAAGAAAAATCATATTTTTAGAGATTTAAAGGAAATGGTTTGTTCTTGAATTAATACATCATTAAACACGCAAGATCCCTTTTTGAATTAAATACTGTAGTCCTTGGACAAATGTTTCGTCATCAATTTGTCCTTCTGCCCACCATGCAGCGTTGCTTCTAATCCAGGAAGGAATTTCTTTTGTTTCAGAATCAGATTGAGGAGTACTTGGAATTAGAATAATTCCATTTCGAATAAGATATTCAATTCCTTGAATGAATGTAGCATCATCAATTTGTCCTTCTGCCCACCATGCAGCGTTGCTTCTAATCCACTCAGGTATAGAGAGTTCATTTTTAGAAATTACAGGATCAATCACTATAGGAATTGATGTTCTTGCAAGATCATTTCCTGCCAAATTTTCAAAGTTAAGATGAAGTATTCCGGTTACGTCTTTAGGTATTGTGAATTCAGCAATGTTGTGATTATCTCTAGAATCAGAACTCATCCCACTTTGTTGATAGATGGTTTTTTGGTCTTGTGTAATTGTTAAATCATAATTTACTGCAATTGGGGTATTTTTAAGAAAAATGTCAGTAACATCAAAGATTATTTTTGCATCAGAGTTTGACTTTAGAGTTTCTGGTTCCCAAGATACAAGAATACGGAATTGCCCGTTTTCAGTCACAGAGCTAAGTTGTGTTTTTTCTTTACTAGGTTTTATTACAAAGTCCATCCCATTTTGATTTTCATATTTTTCAAAAATTTTCCATAATTCTTTTTGATTGATTATAAAATGAACAACTCTTCCATCTGAAAAAAAATCATCAATTGTTACAATGTTATCAGAAAGCTTGATGTCATTAACATACATTGAAAATCCAGAAACTAACAAATCACCAAATGCTTTTGGAATTATCAATTCTTCATGAACGACTGATGTTTGATTTACATTAGATTCTGTCCATTCAAAAGGCATAGAGAATGTAATTTCTTTGGAATTTGAATTATAATTGAAATTACTAATTTCATCATAGAAGGTTATAACATGGATTGTCTGTTCTCCAAAATTAGGATCATTGATTGTATGCTTAGTGGTTTGTGCTATTGATATTCCCGCATTAAATACAAGAGGTTCATCAAGTTTGTTTGAATAACTATCAGCAGTCAGTATGCTAATATCAAATTTGTACAGTCCTCCTTCACTCAGATTAGGTCCTTTTACATTGATTTTTCTGCTTTCAAGACCCAACATAGAGCCAAATAGTCCACCAGCATTTTCTTCTTCAATGATTATTTTCTCAGTATCTTCTGATACAAAGTTGAAGACCAAGAATCCATTATCTGCTTTGAATTCTTTTTCAAAAAGAAATTGCTCTCCACGTTCTGATTTAATTTGAAAAGTAACATCTCTTAATGTAACCTTAGAGTCAAAATCAATCATAGAAATAGAAATTTGTTGATCATCTATTTCATTTGGATTGTTTGTTGATGATGAAACCTCCAGTGTCACAAGTTTTCCATCTAACTTAACAGGAGGAAATGTTTCGCTTCCTACTCCATGTCCATAGGAATTTTCAATTGTTAGTGAAGCTAAAACTACAGCGAAAATGAAAATAAAGAATTTCTTGTACAAGTAATTTTTGTTCTTAGTATGTCTATTTAAAATCTAGATTAAGTCCACTTTGTTGGATCTTTTTTCCAAATTTGCTTTCCATCAATTGTAACTGAATCTTTTTCTTCAAAGACAGTATGCCATTTTCCATTGTCTGGAAATATTTTGTTCATCTCTTCAACTTTTTCATTTGTTGGAGGTCTGTTCATCAAAGCTCCCCATCTCATGTTTGGAACCTTTGGCAAGATATCGTTGATGTCTTTCATGATACTATTACACTGAGTTTATTTAAAAATCTATGACTGGATCTTCATGATTCCTTCTTTAATCAAGTACTGTATTCCCTGAACAAAGGAGTTATCATCAATAGAACCGTCTGCCCACCAGCCTGCGTTGTTCTTTATCCATGCAGGTATTTCATTAGAGCCAGAGCCAGTACCTTGTGTCGTTGGAGGAATTTTCAAAATATCTTCTTTAATCAAGTACTGTATTCCCTGAACAAAGGAGTTATCATCAATAGAACCGTCTGCCCACCAGCCTGCGTTGTTCTTTATCCATGCAGGTATTGCAGCAGGAGGTGCATCAGACTTACTAGGAGTTGTCTTTGGAAGGCTTGGGCCGATTTCAACAATTCCAGAACCAATTCCTGCATACTTTGCATTATAATCCAATCCTGTTCCATAAACTAGAACATCAATTCTATATTGGCCTTGAGATGGAATGAAGATTTTCTGAACATCTAATCCCTCTATAGCAACAATTCCTGGATTCTGTGGATCATCACCAGTAAATCTTTCTAGTTCTTGATTATTTTCATCAATAAAAGAAACTGCATATCTAATATCTCGAATCAGATTTTTGTTTTCATCAAAGAAAGTTATTTCAAATGGAACTTCGTCTCCTGCACCAAAACTACCATCCCAAGAGATGTTTACAGTTGTTGGGACCTGTTCATAGTTTGTAGTATCCACTAGATAGAATTCAGTTGAGCTTTTTGAAACTTCATCTTGTGGAACAAGTTTTAGTTTCATTATGTCGCTATCTTGATTATTAGGTCCTAATGCATCATTGATTTTTTTAAGTTCTGCATTTGTAATTAAAAAGTGAACAATGTTTGTATCTTCATAAGAATAGGGATCATTTAGTAACGCTCTTTGATCAATTTCTACACCATTTACATATCCTTTGAATTGTTTGCCCTCAGCATAAGGAGCATATGATTTAGGAACTCTGACTTCTTCATGAACTACCTGTACCAAATCAACATAGTTTGGATCCCAATTAAATGGCATATCAAAAGAGATTGATTTATCTGATTTATCGAATTTGAAATTGTCAATTTCATCATAGTAGGTTTTCACAGTTACTGGAACTTCTTGAGCATTTGCAGTCTGTATAAAGAAATTTTGTTCTTGTGCAACGCTTACAAAGGTATCATAACTTAACAATGTAGCAAGTGCAGTTCTAGGACTTGTTGCACCTTCAATATCGACTCGAATATTGTATAACCCACCTTTTACAAATATTGGACCAGTGATTGTTGGTCTTCCTTCGCCTTCAACATATAATGCACCTGGAGCACTAATATGTTCAGAACCACCATATACAGTACATTTCCACAATTCTGCTTCATTACAATTTGCTTTTGGTCTAATCTCAACATCTAATGTTCCATCTGGATCATAAAACAAGTTTCTAGCTAAAAGCTCACCACTTTGCCAAACTTCAATTCTGTATGTAACTTTGTCAAGATTTTCATCAGTTAGTGTGTCAAAGAAACGAATTTTCATGTTAATGTCATCAAGTTCACCAACAGTAATGTCAGATGGAGAAAGTTCTGTTCTAACAGTAACTTTCATGTCACCAAAAGTTAGCGCTGGTGCTTGATCACCTCCCAGTCCATGACCAAATGCATCAGATGCAATAAAAGGTAAACATGCCACCACAAAAAGTGCAAAGAATAAGGAATACTTGTACAATAATATTTTTAGAGGTGTACCATATTTAAAGATGGCATAGAATTTCTGCTGTGAATTTTTTAAAAAATAGTGCAATTTTTATTTAGTAATATACAAAGATGCCACATGAAATATTTTCTTGTTTTATTATTGATTCCATTTTTAATTACACCGGCATTTGCGCAAACAAATTCTGAAACTTTGCCAACTGATAAAGGAACATTAAATGTAAAGTTGGCCTATGAAGACATTTCTCCAGGAGATCAAACAAGACTAAATATTGATTTTATCAATCCTCAAACTCAAAAAATTCAAGAGCATATTGACTACAAGTTATCAGTTTCCAAAAATAGCAAAACTGTTTTTGGCCCAATACCACTTACACACACATCACTTGGTTCTGTAAAAATTCCTGTAGAATTTCCTGAAGAGGGGATTTATTCAGTAGACTTTGAGATCGAGGGAATTTTATTTCAACCAATTCCCATGGAAACGGTTTCATTTAACATAAGAGTTGGAGAAGCCAATGCACAACCATCAATCCCAGTAAATGACGGTTCAAATGAAAATGGTGGTGGTTGTCTCATTGCAACTGCAACGTATGGCTCTGAGTTGGCACCACAAGTACAGCAATTACGTGAGTTACGAGATACCAAATTATTGCAAACAGAATCAGGAGCTTCATTTATCAACACATTCAATCAATTCTATTATTCATTCTCACCAACAATTGCAGATCTTGAAAGAGAGCAACCATTATTCAAAGAAGTTATGAAAGTAACACTAACCCCAATGCTTTCATCATTATCAATTTTAAATCACGTAAACATGGATTCTGAGCAAGAGGTTCTTGGTTACGGTATCTCTATAGTTTTACTAAACATTGGAATGTATGTAGGCGTTCCTGTATTTGGAATTCTAAAGTTGTACCAGTTTAAACGAAAATAGAAGATACCTTTTCTGAAAATCCCAGTGAGGTTTTTATGTATCCGAGCAAGTACAAGTCTCAATGAAGACTATAGCTATAGGCTCTCTCTTCGTATTACTCGCTATTGTAGCTGGAGTAACCGCAACTAATCCTGCATTTGCAGATCATGCAACTGCCAGTGTTAGTCTCCCTGCAGGTTCTTCAGTTCCAGGCTGTGAAGAAACCAACGAGTGTTACATTCCTCATGAAGTGACAATTGATGTTGGTGGTGAAGTTACATGGTCAAATGACGACACTGCAGCTCACACAGTCACAGGTGGAAGCGCCAATGATGGACCATCTGGCGTATTTGACAGTAGCTTGTTCATGGCAGGTGCAACATTCTCACACAAGTTTGACACTGCAGGAACATATCCTTACTTCTGTATGGTACATCCATGGATGGAAGGAGTTGTTGTAGTTCAAGAAGCAGGTGCTGAAGAAGCAATGGATGAACACGAAGGCGAAATGATGAACATGGAAGGCGATGCAACAGCAACAGGAATGTTGTCTGATGGTACCAAAGTATCAATTTGGACTTCAGTCCCAACAAAAGGGGAAATGATGGAGATCAATGTTGAATTCGAAGGTGCAGAGCATGTCAATCATGACATCAAAGTCACACAAAATGGAAACACTGTACTAAATGATATGGGTGCACATCACCACGATGGAAAAGGAGCACATATGACAAAAGCTCTTAGTTCATCTGATCCAGTAGACATCACTATTACCTTCCAAGGTTATGGTGTAGATGATCCAAAGACTGGACCAATTGGTGAAGTAGTAAAATTCTCAAAGGTTGTTCCTGAATTTGGAACAATTGCAATGATGATACTAGCAGTTGCAATCATAAGCATTGTCGCAGTAACAGCAAAATCTAGAGTCATTCCAAGATTTTAGGAATCCACTCTTTTTCTATTTTCTTTTTACTAGAGCAATAACTGCCAAGATTATAGCTGCTGCAGCAATCGATAATCCAAGTACTGCAAAATCATATGCTGCACCAGTATCAGACTTGACGTCAATTCCAGAGCCAGATTTTATCTCTAAGACATTTCTTTGTAGTTCAGATACTGCGTTTTTCAGAGCGACAACATCCTGATCAGAAGAAGAACCGCTAGTTGGAGGAAAGTCCAATACGGCAGTAGTCTCTACATCCTCAACAGGAATTTCAATGTCAACAGGAACTCCATTGATATCCCCCTGTAACGTTATTGAGATTGTACCGGTCTTTGTAGGAATTACATGTGAAAAATAATGCCCAGGTCTTGGATCAGATCCAACATCTAAAATTTTAGTTAATCCACCAAATTTTGCAGTAACTTCAATATTTTTGAAAGCGTTAATCACGCCTGTTTTTACTCCGGGATTATCTCCAGGCTCACTTATTTCAAAAACAAAATCATTTCTATATCCAACGATTGGTGGTTCTATCCCCCATCCAACTTCAATTTCATACGGTTCAATCTCAACGGTCGTATGTGCAAAAGCTTGTGACGAAATTCCTGAAAAAATTAATAATGAAATTAATCCAAAAATTAGAACCTTCACGAGTATCGTTGTACAATTACATGTTATTATCTTTACTTGATTTAGTACAACTATCGAATAAAATGTAAATTGTTTAAATTAAGAGTTGTAAAATGAAAGTTAAATGAGAAAATTCCTATTTGTTTTGATTTTGATTTCACTAATTGGTATACCATATGCCTCTGCTCATCCATTTACAGAAGAAACTAACCCTAATTCTTCACAAAATGCTCCAGTAGGAATTACACAGGTATATGTTATATTTTCAGAACCAGTAGAGATTGATTTTAGTTCACTAAAAATCTATGATAGTAATGGTAATCAGATTGACAATAAAGATACAAAATATTATCAAGGTGAATCATCATTAATTGTAACAACACCGCCATTACAAGAAGGAGTTTACACAGGTACAAGTAAAGTTCTTTCAAAAGTTGATGGACATCTTGTAGATGGTGCATTCATTTTTGCAGTAGGAGACATCAAGCTTGATGTTGGGAATTTAGAAACAAAGTCTACATCAGAATTGTTATTTTTCCCTGAAGCGGGAGCTAGATTTCCAGGATTTGTTGGTGAAACAATTGTTCTAGGAGCAGTAATTGCATCAATGTTGATCTGGGGAACACAAAACAAAGAGATCATTCGAAAAGAGATTGAGAAGATTAACGTAGTACATCATGGAAAATTCATGTCCATAACAGGTATTGGATTAATGCTAGTTTTTGCATCAAACATAATAGTTTTAGCAGTTCAAACTCTAAGATTAGAAACCTCTGCAATAGATGCAATCCAAACAACTTTTGGTACAACGTGGATAATTAGAATGACTATTACCATCATTCTTCTTGGGATTTGGTTTTGGATGGATAGAAAAAAACAGATTGGAAAATTCCACCATATTCCGATGTTAGTATTATCGTTAATCCTAATTGGAACTTCAACTATGGTTGGTCATGGTGCAGCAAGTGAGCAAATTGCAGCAATTGCATTAGATTATGTACATAATTTTGTTGCAGCCGTTTGGATTGGGGGAATTATTTATTTTGCATTTGCTTTGATGCCAACATTTTCCAGATTAGAAAAATCAAAAATGGAGAAAATGTCACTAGTGATGATTCCAAGATTTTCTATTGCATTTATCATTGCAGTAGGAATAGTAATAATTTCAGGACCTACTCTAATGTGGCTTTTAGAAAGTGATGTAGGACTAATTACAGAATCAACATATGGTAAAATAATTTTTGCAAAGATAGCGATTGCAGCAATTATGGTTGGACTTGGAGGTTTGATTCAATTCAAAATTCAAAAACCAAATGAAAACAAGATTAAATCAAGTTCAGTATCAGTTCATAATAGCCTAAAGAGATCATTGAAGATTGATGCGGTGTTAGGAATTATTTTGTTAGGAGTTGTAGCCTTACTAACAAATGGAACATTGCCAGCAGGGGAGATTCAGAAGGCAGATGCACTAGACACATCATATGGATTTAGGACAATAGAATACTCAGAAAATATCAGATTCGATATTGAAATCACACCTTTTAGTAGCGGAACAAATTCTGTTTTTGTCAAGGTAAGCGACTTTAGTAACAATCGGCTTGCAGATTCTGATGAGTTGAAGGTAAAAATTTCAAATCCACAAAGGGGTATTTCGCCAATAGAAGTTCCCATGGAGATGACGCAGGAAGAAGATGGTCCAACGGAATTCAAAGGTGAGTTAACATTTGGGTTTTCAGGAGAGTGGCAAGTTGAAGTGGAAGCACAGAGAACAGAAAATGCAAATGAATCTGTAACGCTCATGCTACTTGTAAAGCCAAGATTATCTGATCTTAAGGTAGAAATCATAGAGTTTGAATTACCAGAAGAATCAAAGCCATTGTATCCATTGTATGACGGAAACAATGCAATTTGGGTAAGTGATCCCTCCGCACCAAAAATATGGAGATTTGATTTAGAAACAAAAGAGTTTGAATCTTTCTCGTTTGACGGATTAACGTCAATGATACTTACAAAAGATAATGACGGCAAGATTTGGTTTACTGATACTCCAGCAAACCAGATTGGATTTATTGATCCAGAGACTGATCAAGTAACAAAAATTACTTTACCAGAAATTCAGCCAGTAATTTCAAAGAATACACCAACATTTGTTCAGTCAGACTTTGACGGAAATATTTGGATAGCAGTAGTAAACAAAGATGTTATTCTAAAGTATGATCAAATAAACAAGTCTTTTGAAGAGATACGATTGCCACAAAAAGAGTCATTGCCATTTGCATTATCTATTGATCCAGATGGAAAGGTTTGGTTTACAGAATCTGCAGTAGGTAAGATAGGCTACATAGATCCAAAAAATAACAATCTCAAAGAATTTACTCCAAAGACGCCACTAGGAGCTCCTGAAGCATTGTTAATTGATGAGGAGGGAAATGTATGGATAGCAGAGCACACAGGACTGGCAATTGTAAAGTTTAATCCAATCATAGAGACTTTTGAGAGAATATCAGTTCCAAATCAAGAAGCGTTACCATATGGAATGTCATTTGACAGATTTGGTAATGTATGGTTTGCACAACACACAGTAGATAGTATCGGGGCATATGATCCAGATAATGATGAATTAATTGAGATTCCAATTCCAACTGAGACATCTTTTGCACAATTTACTACATCAGACAATGACAACAATGTATGGTTTGTAGAACAGCGCGGAAATAAACTAGGGATGATAAAATTAACTGAAATTCCAGGTGTTGCTCAAGCCGCAGAACAGTCCCAGAAAATTGATCTAAAATACACAGAGATAGCATCCCCATTAATTGCATTGGGGATTATTGCCACATCGTTGTTTTTTGTAAAAAATGTTAAAGACAAAAGGAGAATTGATTCTCTAATCAAGTCTTGAGAATTCCCATAGATCTAATACCCATAGTTCCAGCAAACAATCCAATTGACAATAACACAATTGTTCCAGCAGGAGTAATATCAAACACATAGGAAACAAGAATTCCTGCAATCACTGAAAATACGGAAAAGCCAATTGAGATAAGAGCAGTTTGTTTGAATCCTTTTCCATACATTATGGCAGTAACATTTGGAATTACAAAAAGTGCAGAAATCAACAAAACCCCGACTAGTTGTATGGAAGTAACAACAGTGATTCCTGCAAGAAATACAATCAGATAGTTTATTTTTTCAACTGGAATTCCACTGACTTTGGCTTGTTCCTCATTAAATGTAGAATAGAGTAACTGCCTATACATTGCCAAAATTATGATAAGGATGATTCCAGTTAATGCTAGAATCATTATTGTGTCATCTACACTAACAAGCAAAATGCTTCCAAAAAGAAAACTAAAGATATCAATTGTAAACCCACCCGATAACCCTATCACTACAAGACCAACTGCAATGCCTGATGACAGCAAAACTGCAACTGATGCATCACCAGAAATATTGAATCGGTCTTTTAGCCTGGTAATTATCAGTGCGCTTACCAAAGATACACCATATGCAGTCCAAAGTGGATACACACCTGACATCAAACCAAGCGCAATTCCACCAAAAGAAGAGTGGGCAATTGCATCGCCAAAAAGAGAGTACCTTCTTAAAACAAGAAACAGTCCAACAACAGAACACAAAATTGCAATTGCAATACCAGAGACAAGACCTCTTTGCATAAATCCAAAAGAAAGAATTTCAAGAGTCATGGTTAATGGTGATGCATGTGTTCCTGCATCGATGCCTCTGAATATTGTTTAACAAGTTCATCATTTTCAAAAAATTTGTCAGACTCACCATGGAAAAACAGAGTACGGTTCAAACATGCAACATGATTTACAAGTCTATTTACTGCATCAAGATCATGTGATGACCAAATTATGGTGATGTTCTGTTTCGAGTTTAATTCTTTTAGAATACTGTAAAACAATTCAATACTTTGTTGATCAATTCCTGTTACTGGTTCGTCAAGAATCAAAAGTTTCGGGTTATTTACTAAAGCCTTTGCAATAAAGACACGTTGCTGTTGACCACCAGATAGCTCGCCTATTCTTCTGTTTCCTAGCTCATGAATCCATAGTTGTTGAAGAATTTCATCGATTTTACTTTCATCTGATTCTCTTCTCAAACCCATTCTGACTATATCATTTACAGTAGCTGGAAAATTTTTTTCAAAGATTGGTTTTTGTGGAACATACCCAATTTGTTTTAGATAGTCTTTTGATTTTTTTATGTCCTTACCAAAAAATTTGATTGTCCCTTTGTATTTTGTGTTCAATCCAAGTATTGATGCAAATAAGGTTGATTTTCCAGCACCGTTAGGGCCTATTATTCCCAAAAAATCCCCTTCATTTACTGCAAAGCTTACATCATCCAAGGCTTTTACGCCTGGATATTCTACTGTAAGATGCTCAATCTCTACAACTTTCAACACAATGCCTCCTTGAGATTGTTTAGATTTTCAGTCATTCTAGTAACATAGCTCTTATCATTTCCAATTTCAATTGGAGACAACACTAGGATCTTTCCGCCAATTTCATCAGCAATAATTTGCGATGTTCTAGGATCAGCAGTTTCCTCGGTAAAAATAATTTTTAAATTTAATTCACGTGCAGTGTTAATCACGTTTTCCAATGTTCTTGCGGTTGGTTCTGAATGAGGATCATTTGTAGATATAATTGTGTGTTGATTCAAATCATATTCATCTGCAAAATATGAAAATGCATTATGGAATGCAATAAAATCACGATTGCAACTTGAAAGATCATTTCGTATATTTCTATCAAGTAAATCCAATTCATCTTTGAAATTTTTTGCATTGTTTTGGTAAAATTTTTCATTTTGTGGATCAGAATTTGAAAATGCATTTGCCATGTTTTGAACTTGGGTTTTTACCAATACCGGATTTAGCCAAATATGAGGATCTCCAAAATCATGTTCATCTTTAGATTGAAATGTTTCAATTCCTACATTTTCTTTGATTGTAATTCCACTACTGGTGTCTACAATATTTCCTTGAAAGTTTATTTCTTCTAAATGCTTAACCCAATTTTCAAAACCTATTCCGTTAATTATGATCAGATCAGCTTTTTGCATTCGTTGTATGTCTTGTATTGTTGGTTCCCACTCATGTGGTTCAACCCCCACCGGTACAAGAAGTTCTGCATCAACTTTATCTTGTCCAATTTTTTTTGCAAATTCATGTAATGGGTAAAATGATGACATTACTGTTAGTTTGTCATTTACATTTTCCTGTTGGATTTTTGAATCAGTTGCATATACTACAAAAGAAGTAAGCGGAATTACAATGATAATAGCAATTATCGCCATCTTTACTTGACTAGTCACGCAAACCTCTGAATTAGAATTATTAATAAAGTTACAAAATCTTAATAAAAATAATTGCTAAACTTATAAGATAATTAATAACATTATGCGTATGCCAATTGTCTCAATATCCCTAAATGATGAAATCCTATCTGAATTAGACAAATTACAGTCATCAATGGGATTTTCTGGAAGATCTGAGGCAATTAGGGCAGGCATCAGGACATTTGTTTCTGAAGAAAAACAGAAATCAAATCTTGAAGGTAACATACATGCAATCTTACTTGTAGTGCACAACGACGAGTTTGATCATATTGTTTCAGGAATTACTCATAATTTTGAAGATTTGATAACAACTCATCTGCACAGTAAAATCGAGAAAGAAAAATGCATGGAGTTGTTTGTAATTGATGGAGATGCAGAAAAGGTATCAACTATGACAAGGGACTTTCAGACAAACAAGAATATGGATACAGTAAAACTAGTAGCACTTTAGCAATTTGCTTTCAAAGCAAACGAGTTCTTTTTTGTAACAAATACAACTGCTATAATTGATACAACTAAAATCAAAACTGCAATAGAGCCAAATTCTGGTGCAACTACAACACCAAATTCTGTTTCTTGTCCAGTATTTCTAATGTTTTCAAAACGAATTACTGTTGGACCTGTTTGATCTTCTCCAAATTCATATGCTTGAAAATCACCTCCAACTTGAGCAAATCCATTAGTTCTGTGAATTTCTTTTCCATTTTGTATTATTACAAAAGTGTAATCGGAATTTCTCATCGGTTCACCTGTTGCTCCGTCTCTAATAGTTAGGATAAATTTTGTTTGTTGACTTGGCAAAATATCAACTGGATCCCATGACAAATCTACTTGAAAGTCTTCACTTCTAGTGTATGCAGTTAATGGAAACTCTACTTTTTCACTTGCAGATAAAGTAAAGATCATTTTGTCAGGAAGTGGCTCATCTGTTTTTTTCATTTGGTTTTTTATGAATCTAATATGATCTTGCAGCAAAACGAAATGTACAATTCGTTCATCTTCTTCAGTGTAATCATCAATTGTTACAGATGCTTTAAACAAATCAATGCCATTTACTTTTCCAGTATAACTAGGGTACAAAAATTCAGTAAAGTGTTTTGGAAAATGGACTTCCTCATGAACTACAGGAATATGAGACATTTGGCTTTCACTCCAGTCAAATGGCATCTCAAATGATACTTCTCTAGCCACGGGATCGTACTTAAGATTGGATATTTTATCAAAGTATGACTTGAGACGGAATTTGACGTCATTTCCTTGCTCATCTTGTTGGATGTGCTCAGTTGTCTCAACTAACGATAGATCTGCATAGTAAATCCCAGAGTCTTCAATTATGTTTGTAGGCTCATCAATTGTCCTAACTTCAATTTCAAAATTGTACAAGCCACCAGAATTGAATATGGGGCCTGAAATCTCTATAGGTTTTGATTCAGTGCCATGCCATGCGCCAAGAAGCGAATCTTGTTCTCCATGAATTTGCAGTTCTCCTTCACTAGTAGGTTTTACTTTGATTTTGAGAATTCCATCTTCAGCAAAAAAGTAGTTTCTAAAAACCATCTCATTTTGATGGAACAGTCCTATGAGAAAGGTTACATTTTTTGCATTGTTTTGTGTTTTATCTTCAGTTGCAGTAATTGTGATTTGTTGCTCATCAGATTTTTCAAAATACATTGGAAGTTCAACGGAAATGGAGA